>JASLEG010000354.1 GCA_030151225.1 Burkholderia sp.
GTGGCCGGCGCCCCGGGCAGCGCCTGCGCGGCCGGCCTGCTCGGCTACAACGGCGCGCTGGCCGCGCTCGCGCTGGCCCGTCTCGGGCCGGGCGTGGCACTGCCTGGCGCCTTGCTCGCGGCCGTGCTGCAATACGGCGCCGCGCGCGCCGGCGTGCCGCCGCTCAGCGTGCCGTTCGCGCTGGCCGCATGCGCGGTGGCGATCGTCGTGCGCGGCCGGCGCGGCCAGGCGAGCGCCTGAACGCGGCGCGATCCCGCTTCCCCTTTTCGTTCCCTTTCCATCTTCGGAGACTTGCCATGCCCACCTTCCACGTCGATCTGTTCGAAGGCCGCACCCTCGAGCAGAAACGCCGCTTCGTCGAGGCCGTCACGCGCGCCACCTGCGAGTCGCTCGGCTGCGAGCCGTCGTCGGTCGAGATCGTCATTCACGACGTGAAACGCGAGAACTGGGCGACCGGCGGAAAGCTCTGGAGCGAGATGGGGTGAAGCCTGCCTCACCGCCCGCCATCACTGCCCCCATCCCCGCGAGCAGATTGACGGGACCGGGAGCATAGACGAGCACCAGCGAGGCGGCGACGAACGACAGACAGCGCCGGAACGGCATGGAAGACGGGAAAGGCGGATCGGAGGGCGCGGCCGGGGCGGATCGTGTCCGCCCGGATCGGACGCGGCAGGTGCATGGCACGGGAGTGCGCCGCTGCGAGTCATGCCCGTCGTGCCCGGCGCCGCGACTCGTGATCGCGGCGGCCGCATCCGATACGCGGGGTGAGTCGTATCGGCCGTGCCGGGCAACAAGGCATGGAGAAAATATACCTGCGCGCGAGCCGAATAGGCTTCCGCTTCTCCAGCGAAATTGATCGAAAACCGGAATTCTCTTCAGCTAGAATTGCGATTCCCGGAACGAAATTCCCCTCCCCGATGGCCACCCGCGAACGCACTCCGAAATCGCTCGACAGCCAGGACCGCAAGATCCTGCGCGCGCTGCAGTCCAACGCCCGCCTCTCGAACGCCGAACTGGCCGAACAGGTGGGCATGTCCACCACGGCCTGCTGGAACCGCACGCGCCAGCTCGAGACCGACGGCTACATCGACGGCTACGTGGCGCTCGTGAACCAGCGCAAGCTCGGCTATGCCGACATCGTGATCCTCGAGGTCACGCTCGACCGCCACGAGGACGACGCGCTGGCCCGCTTCGGCGCCGAGCTTGCCGCGCTGCCCGAGGTGCTCGAGGCCTATCTCGTGTCGGGCGAATACGACTACTGGATCAAGGTGGCCGTGGACGGCACGGCCGGCTACGAGCGCTTCCTGCGCGAGAAGCTCTACCGGATCTCCAGCATCCGCCACAGCCGCTCGATGTTCGCGCTGCGCTGCATGAAGGACGTGCCCTCGATGCAGGTGTGACGGCGCTCAGCGCGCCATCGTCGGCACCATGCGGTATCGCGCCTCGCCCGCATCACCGACCCTGCCGCGCCGTTCGAGCTGCCACGCGGTGGCGAGCCCGGCCAGCCCGCCGCCCACGATCGCGAGTTCCGTGGCGCCGCTCATGACGCCGCCGCGCGCACGGCCGCCGCCGTGTGCTTCACGTGGACGGGCAGCCCCGCCTGGCCGGCCCGGCACGCGGGCCGATCGCCGTCGGGCAGCCGCAGCCGCAGCCAGTTGCCGGGCCCGAGCGGGAGCGCGTGCTCGTGCGCCGACTCGAACTGCGGGCAGACCCGCACATTGCCGTCGCCCACCCACGCCGCCGGATCGCGCGTATCGACGCGCACCGCCCGCATCTCGCCTGCCGGCATCTGGCGCAGCTTCACGAACAGCGTCGCGCCGCCCGCGCTCGACGCCGGCCTGCGGCGACGCGATCCAGTGTTGACGATCGCCGGCCACCACGGCGCGACGCGTGAAATCGGCATGAATGCGCGACGCTGCCGAAGCGGGTCGCACGCGGCCGATCCGCCGCTTGCCCGCGCGTAGGCGATCGAACCTGGCGGCCCGGCTGGCGCCAGACTCCGTGCGCCAGACTCAGCGCGCCTGGGCCTGCGCGTTGGCGAGCGCGTCGAGCGCCGCGCTGCGCGCCTGCACGCGCGCGAACAGACCCTCGGCGTCGAAGCCGCTCAGATCGATGCCGAAGCGCCGGTCGAGGCACGCGGCCCACGCCCGTGCGGTGCCGAAGCGCTCGGTGCTGGCGACGCCGTCGGCGTCGCGCAGCGTCAGCGCGTCGTTGAGCATCGCCACGCGCCCTTCGGGCAAGACGCGGCTCACGATCAGATCGTTGACGAATTTCGACGCCGGATGCGCCGACGTGTACCAGTTCGCCACCTCGTAATCGATGCGCTCGGCACGCCGCGCCGCGAACCGGTACACGACACTCCAGCGCCGCGCGGTGCGGAACTCGAGATCGAACTCGCCGGGCACCGGCGCGGCCACCAGGCGGTAATCGCCGTGCGGCGTGTGCTGCACGATGCCGGGCACGGCCGCGAGCGGCGCCGTCTGCGTGATCGCGCCGAATCCCACGTCGGCGTGCCAGGCCTCGCCGTCGAAATCGACGCGCAGCAGCATGTGGGTCTGCGCCGTCACCGCGTCGGCCGGCTGCTGCCAGCGCACGCGCGCGATCAGCGGCGTGACGCGAAAGCCGATCTGCACGAGCGCGGCCTCGAACACGCGATTGTGCTCGAAGCAGTAGCCGCCGCGGCGGCTCGCCACGAGCTTGGCCGCCAGAGCAGGCATGTCGAGCCGCACGCCCGCGCCGGTCAGCGGATCGAGATTTTCGAAGGGAATGGACTGCACGTGCAGCAGATGCAACTGGCGCAGCATGTCGAGCGTGGGCTCGAGTCTGCCGCGGTAACCGATGCGTTGAAGATAGGCCGCGATATTCAGGTCGTTGACCATGCTGAGCAGACTCGACTGAGAAGTTCCTGGGAATGGCAGGCAGCCGATACCTTAGCACTGCTCGACACAGCATGCATGCCATCGCCGGGTCGATCCGGCGCGCGATCAGCGGGTGAGCTGGCGCAAGGCGAGCGTTGCCACCGGCGGCACGTCGATGCCGTGCACGGCGGCATAGCGCACGGCGTCGTGGAGCGTGGTGACGGCCGCGTCGATCTGATCGGGCGCATGTTCGGCGAAGCGCGCCGCGTCGGCGTCGGGCGGTGCCATCGCGTCGCCTGCCGGCAAGGCCTCGAAGCGCTGCAGCCCCTCGCCGAGCGAGGCGAGCCCCGAGCGGAACGCATCGCGATCGCGCGGCGCCGGCGACGCGGCGTCCGCGAAGGCCTGCGACAGCGCCAGCGCCACCGACTGCTGCGCGCCACCGATCTGCGACAGCGCGGGCCCCGTGACGCGCTTGGCCGCGCCGTCGTCGGCACCGAGCGTGCCGGCCGCGCTGGCCGCCTGCCCCGCCGCGCCATCGAGCCCCATCGCCGCGGCCAGATCGGCCTGCCCGGCCAGCACGCGGCGGTTCGCATCGACGTAGGCGTGCCAGTCGGAGCCGGTCGGAGAATCGGTGGCGCGCGGCGCGGGCGAGATGGGGGACATGGGTGTCGCCTCGACCGACTGCGCCTGCGGCGCCCACGCATACTGGGCCGCGCCGGGCTGCGCGGGCGCATGGGGATGCGACTGCTGCGCATGCGCACCCGCACTCGCCACCAGGCCGGCGGCCGCCATGAAGGCAGCGCGCGCATGGGACTTCGCGATCGCGGTGACCTTGTGGCGGTGCACGTCGTGACGTGGGCTCGGATGTCGGGTGGTCGGCGCTTTCATGCGCAAAATTGTCCGCGCGTCGGCACGGCCGAGGCAACCGCCGATACATCTCGAAACGTGTTCCCGGCCCGCATTCCGGCCCGGCCCCATTGCGGACCACCCCACCAATCGCAACGATCCCCACCCGAACTTCGCAGCACGAAACAATCGCAGTGCTGCTGGTGCACCGCGCGATCAGCCCGCGAACATCGGCGGCAACCGATCGGCCACGCGGTCGCCGGCCTGCTGATACGCATGCGCGAGTTGCAGCACGCCGAGGTCGCCGCGCGGCCGGCCGATCAGCTGGATCCCGGTGGGCAGGCCCGCGGCGTTGAAGCCGGCCGGCACGTTCGCCACCGGGCAACCGGCCAGGGTCCACGGCGTGACGGTTTCCATCCAGCGGTGGTAGCTGTCCATCTCGCGCCCCGCGATCGCTGCGGGCCAGCGCGTCTCGACCTCGAACGGGAACACCTGCGCCGTGGGCGCGACGATGAAGTCGAAACGCTCGAACATCGCGAGCATGGCCTGCAGCCACGCGGTCCGCGCCACGCTGGCCTCGTACACGTCCTGCGCCGACATCGCGAGCAGCCCCTCCACCTCGTACACCGCCTCGGGCTTGAGCAGCGCGCGCCGCGCCGGGTCGCGATAGTGCACGAGCGCGGCACCGCCCGACATCAGGTGCCGATGCGCGAGCCAGATCCGCCAGAGCCGCGCCGGCTCGAAGTCGGGCAACGCCGCCTCCACCGTGCAGCCGATCGTGCGCAGCGTGTCGAGCCCCTGCCCGGCCAGCTCGAGCACGCCGGGCTCCATCGCGAGATGGCCGCGCCAGTCGCCGACCCACGCGATGCGCTTGCCGGCCATCTCGGCGTCGAGCGGCTGCGTGAACGGCGCCGGATCGACGTCGACGGACAGCGCGTCGCGCGCATCGCGGCCGGCCTGGATCGCGAGCAGGCGCGCGAGATCGGTGACGGTGCGCGCCATCGGGCCCTCGATGCCGAACTGCTGGTAGAACACGTCGGCGACCGGCCAGCGCGGCACGCTACCGGCCGACGGGCGAAAGCCGAGCACGTTGCAGAACGCGGCCGGGTTGCGCAGCGAGCCGCCGAAATCGCTGCCGTCGGCCACCGGCAGCATGCGCGCGGCCAGCGCCGCGGCGGCCCCGCCGCTGCTGCCGCCGGCGCTCCTGGCGAGATCGTGGGGGTTGCGGGTGGCGCCGTACACCTCGTTGAACGTGTGCGAGCCGAGCCCGAATTCGGGTGTGTTGGTCTTGCCGATGAAGATCGCGCCGGCCGCGCGCAGGCGCGCCACGCCCAGCGAATCCTCGCTCGGCACGAAGTCGCGGAAGATCGGCGAGCCCATCGAGCTCACCATGCCCTTCACGAGCGACAGATCCTTCGGTGCCATCGGCAGGCCGTGCAGCCAGCCCTGCCATTCGCCGCGCGCGAGCGCCGCGTCCTTGCCGGCGGCCTCGGCCAGCAGCTCGCCGCGCTCGCGCAAGGCCACGATGGCGTTGACGTGGCCGTTCACGCGCTCGATGTGATCGAGATAGGCGCGCATCGCGTCGACGCACGAGAGCTGCCTGCGGCGAATCGCGTCGGACAGCGCGTGCGCGGGCAGCGCGACGACCGGATCGAGGTAAAGGGACGGCGAAGGAGACGAAGACGACGGCTTGGCGGACATGCGGCACTCCCGGAGCGGATCACGACGACGGAGGCCGGGCCGATGGCGAGCCTCCGCAAGGCAGGTGCGCGGGCGACGAACCGGGCCGAAACGCATGCGCCGGCTGCGAGGTGATTCTCGCCGCGCACCGAGGAATGCCGACAATTATAGGAAGTGATGGTCGACCAGGCTGCGCGAAATCGTCGTCAATTTGCGATTTTTTTCGCACAATCCAGTGCGGATCGCAATGAATGCCCGGCTGATTTATGCGCATAAACGTAAATTTTCTGGATCTTTTATAGCGCGAGAGTATGCGACGGGCACGCGTGAATCTTGATGCGATCTTGATACGCGCGCCCGGTGTCCTTACACGATCGAGATGCGCGCCCGCTCATGCTTGCGGCATCGTCCAACCCGTTGCGCCGCCATGCTGAAACTGCTCGTTCCCGTCGGTCATTCCCCGCGCGCGCTGCAAGCCGTGCGTCACGCCGCCTTCCTGTACAGCGAACGCTGCGTGTCGGAAGTCGTGCTGCTGAACGTGCAGCCGCCGCTCGGCGGCTCGCGCGCCGACGCCTTCCACACGCATCGCGAGCTCGACGCGATCGGCCAGGCCGCGGCCGCGCACGATCTCGCCGCCGCCATCACGATCCTGCGCGATACCGGCGTGCCGCACTCGGTCACGATGCGCTTCGGCACGCAGGCCGACGCGATCGCGCGCTGCGCGCTCGAACATCATTGCGACGAGATCGTGGTGGCCGCGCCGCGCGGCAACGCGCCGCACTGGCTCGCGCGCGTGCTCGGCCTGGGCCTGCACGACCGGCTCATGCGGCTCACCCGGCTGCCGGTCACGGCCGTGAGTTGACGGCGCGACGCGCCCAATCCATGAGGAATGCAGATCAAATGCGGGATGACGGGGCGATCGCATCACGCAATCGCCCCGCCCGATCAGCGATAGCGCTGCAGTTCGGGATCGGTGATCGGCTGCTCGGCCATGCCGAGGATGCTCGGCAGCGTGCCCAGGCGCGGCAGGCCGTTCAGGCCGAACCACTTGCCGTCCTTCATGAACACCACGGTGGGCGTGCCGTCGAAGCCGAGATCGCCGAACATCTTGCCGTTGGCGTCGAGCTTCGCCTTCGCGTCGGCCGGCACCACCGGCAGCGGCGCGATGCCGCCCGATTCGTCCTTCTCCGAGTAATGCGTCTCGAGCGTGTTCAGCAGCGCGGCGCCGTCCGGCGCCTTCAGCAGCGCCGCGGCCTTGCCGGCCGAATCGGGCTTCAGGAAAGCGAGCGGGATCCAGTGCACCTGCAGGCCGGCCGCCTCGTACGGACGCAGCGCGCGCCACATCAGGTGGCAGTAGATGCAGTTCGGATCCATGAACACGTACAGCGTCGATTTGACCTGCGCGCCGCTCGCGCCTTCCACGATGGCGGGGGCGGCCTGCACGCGCGCGACCTGCGCGGCGCTCAGCGTGGGCGGCGGCGGCTCGGCCGCCTGGCTCGTCAGTCCGATCGTCAGGGCCACCGCGGCCAGGGCGATGCTGATCCGTGTCTTCATGAATTCCTCGTCGCGTGACTGTGAAAGCCGCGCGTCGCTGGGAGCGCGACGGGCGCGGCGAAGCTGCATTCTCGCGCGTTCGGCGCATTCGTGCGCACCGGGTCGCGGCGGCCGATTGCCGGCCGATTGGTGGCGGACGCAACCATGACCGATGACCGCCGCGCCGCGCGATCGGGCACGATACCGGCTCCGGCCGGTCGGGTGGCTGACGATTGAATGACGGCGCCGCCAGTTTGGCGTCAGCGCGCCCCGCGCGGCGTGACCTGACGGAACGTCAGGTTCACGCGCTCGCCCTGCACGGCCGGCGCCTTGGCGAGCCGGTGGGTCCAGTCGCGCTGGGTCGCGCCGCGCATCACGAGCAGGCTGCCGTGGGTGAGCCGGTAGGCACACACCGCGCCGCTGTCGCGATGCCGGAAGTCGAACACGCGCGCCACCCCCAGGCTGACCGACGCGATCACCGGCGCCGCGCCGAGTTCGGGCTCGTCGTCGCTGTGCCAGCCCATGCCGTCCGCCCCGGAGCGATAGCGGTTCAGCAGCACACTGTTGAAACGCGCGCCGCAGGCGGCCTCGGCGCGCTCGCGCAGCTCGGCCACGGCGGGCGTCCACGGCGCCGGCAGGTTGCGCAGCCCGGAATACACGTAGATCGCGTCGGACTCGCCCTGCCAGGCCGTCAGGCGCGGCATCGGCACCGGCCCGCGCGGCGTGCGGATCGACTCCTGCTTCCAGCCGACCTCGGCCAGCAGGCGCGCGAGCAGGCCGTCGGCCACCTCGCGCGGCAGCCAGTCGGGAAGCCAGTCCACCTCGGGCGCCGGCAGCGTGTCGAACAGATCGTCCATGGTCGGTAAGAAAATTCACATGCGGCTATCATCGCGGGATGGCGCCGGTGCCGCAAGCGTGGCCCGTCGGCCCGGCACCGCGCCCCTTCCCCCTTCTCTCCCGCTCCGAACCATGACGCTCTCCGATACCGCACTCGATCAGCTGTTCCGCACCGCCCGCACCCACAACGCGTGGCAGGCCAGACCCGTCGACGACGCGCTGCTGCGCGAGCTCGTCGAACTGACGCTGTGGGCGCCGACCTCGGCCAATGCGAGCCCCGCGCGCTTCGTGTTCGTGAAGTCGCCCGAGGCCAAGGCGCAGCTGAAGCCCGCGCTCGCCGAAGGCAACGTGGACAAGACCATGGCCGCGCCGGTCACCGCGATCGTCGGCATGGACATGGCCTTCCACGAACAACTGCCGAAGCTGTTCCCGCACGCCGACGCACGCAGCTGGTTCGCCGGCAACGACGCGCTGATCGAGGCCACCGCGTTCCGCAACTCGTCGCTGCAGGGCGCCTACCTGATCCTGGCCGCGCGCGCGCTGGGCCTCGACGTCGGCCCGATGTCGGGCTTCGACGCGGGCAAGGTGGAAGCCGCGTTCTTCCCCGGCACGCAGGTCAAGGCGAACTTCCTGATCAACCTCGGCTACGGCGATCCGGCCGGCCTGTTCCCGCGCAGCCCGCGCTTCGCATTCGACGAGGCGGCGCGCATCGCGTGATGCGCGCCGGCGATACGCTGCGGCGCGCCTGCCCGGCGCTGCGGCATCCGCCCCGCTTTCATCGTCCCCCGTGCGCGAACGCTTCACCCTCGCGCACGGTCCAATCCGCTTCGATCCACCGCCTGCCCCGACCATGCGACGCGTCTCTGCCTTCCTGCTCCGCATCATCAGCTTCGGCGTGCTGTTCCACCTCTACGTGGGCCTGCGCCTGATTCCCGATTTCACCTCGCACACCGCGCGCATCGTGGCCGTGCTGTGGCTCGTCGCCTCGTGCTTCGTGATCCCGCTCGGCATGCTGTCGCGCACCTTCGAGCGCCAGCCGCTCGGCGACCGGGTGGCGTGGGTCGGCCTGCTGCAGATGGGCTTCTTCTCGTCGCTGCTGGTGCTCACGCTCGCACGCGACGTGCTGCTGGTGGTGCTGCTCGCGATCGACGCGTTCGCACCCGGCACGGTGTCGCTCGAGGTGTGGCGGCCGTTCACGGCCGTGGCGGTGCCTCTGCTCGCGTTCGCCGCCAGCGCGATCGGCTTCTTCAATGCACGACGCGTGGCGCGCGTGATCGAGGTGCAGGTGCCGATCGCCGGCCTGCCCGCCGCGCTCGACGGCTTCACGATCGTGCAGATCAGCGACATCCACGTGGGCCCGACGATCAAGCACGGCTACGTGCAGGCGATCGTCGATACCGTGAACCGCCAGCAGCCCGACCTGATCGCCGTGACCGGCGACATCGTGGACGGCAGCGTGGCACGGCTGGCGGCCCACGCCGCGCCGCTCGGCGAGCTGCGCGCGCGACACGGCGCGTTCCTCGTGACCGGCAACCACGAATACTATTCGGGCGCCGACGCCTGGATCGCCGAGTTCCGCCGCATCGGCCTGAACGTGCTGATGAACGAGCACCGCACGATCGAGCACGGCGGCGGCCGGCTGGTGGTGGCCGGCGTGACCGACTACACGGCCGGCAACTTCGATCCCGCGCATCGCAGCGATCCGCGCGCGGCGCTCGACGGCGCACCGCACGACGTGCCGCTGCGCGTGCTGCTCGCGCACCAGCCGCGCACGGCGAAGGCCGCGGCGGACGCCGGCTACACGCTGCAGCTGTCGGGCCACACGCACGGCGGCCAGTTCTTCCCGTGGAATTTCTTCGTGCCGCTGCAGCAGCCCTTCGTGGCCGGCCTCGCGCGGCTCGGCGCGATGTGGGTGTACACGAGCCGCGGCACCGGCTACTGGGGGCCGCCGAAGCGTTTCGGCGCGCCGTCCGAGATCACGCGCGTGAAGCTCGTGGCCGGCACCGCGGCGGCCTGACGCCGCATCGGCAGCAGGTTCCCCCAGCTTTCCCCCGCTCCCTTTCCCCGCCTCGAGGCGCGCGCGGCCAGCCCGGCCGCGCCGCCTTCCCGCCCCCCTCCCCGCCCGCGACATTCGCAT
>JASLEG010000015.1 GCA_030151225.1 Burkholderia sp.
CGGCGTGTCGAACGTGTCGTTCTCGTTCCGCGGCAACGACCCGGTGCGCGAGGCGATCCACACCGTGTTCCTGTATCACGCGATCCAGGCCGGCATGGACATGGGCATCGTCAACGCGGGCCAGCTCGGCGTGTACGCCGACCTCGACGCGGAACTGCGCGAGCGCGTGGAAGACGTGATCCTGAATCGCCGCGAGGATTCCACCGACCGCCTGCTCGAGATCGCCGACAAGTTCAAGACCGGCGCCGCGAAGAAGGAAGAGAACCTCGAATGGCGCAACCAGCCGGTCGAGAAGCGCCTCGCGCACGCGCTGGTGCACGGCATCACGAACTTCATCGTGGAAGACACCGAGGAAGCGCGCGCGAAGATCGCCGCCGCGGGCGGGCGCCCGATCAACGTGATCGAAGGCCCGCTGATGGACGGCATGAACGTGGTGGGCGACCTGTTCGGCCAGGGCAAGATGTTCCTGCCGCAGGTGGTGAAGTCGGCGCGCGTGATGAAGCAGGCCGTGGCGCACCTGATCCCGTTCATCGAGGAAGAGAAGCGCCGGCTCGCGGAAGCGGGCGGCGACGTGCGCGCCAAGGGCAAGATCGTGATCGCCACCGTGAAGGGCGACGTGCACGACATCGGCAAGAACATCGTGTCGGTGGTGCTCCAGTGCAACAACTTCGAAGTGGTGAACATGGGCGTGATGGTGCCGTGCAACGAGATCCTCGCGAAGGCGAAGGTCGAGGGCGCGGACATCATCGGCCTGTCGGGCCTGATCACGCCGAGCCTCGAGGAAATGGCCTACGTGGCCTCGGAAATGCAGCGCGACGACTACTTCCGCGTGAAGAAGATCCCGCTGCTGATCGGCGGCGCCACCACCTCGCGCGTGCACACGGCCGTGAAGATCGCGCCGCATTACGAGGGCCCGGTGGTGTACGTGCCCGATGCGTCGCGCTCGGTGTCGGTGGCCTCCAGCCTGCTGTCGGACGAGGGCGCGGCGCGCTATCTCGACGACCTGAAGGGCGAATACGACCGCATCCGCGATCAGCACGCCAACAAGAAGAAGACGCCGATGGTGTCGCTCGCCGCCGCGCGCGCGAACAGGACGAAGATCGACTGGAGCGCCTACCAGCCGGTCAAGCCGAAGTTCATCGGCCGGCGCGTGTTCAGGAACTACGATCTGGCCGAGCTCGCGAACTACATCGACTGGGGCCCGTTCTTCCAGACCTGGGATCTGGCCGGCCCGTACCCGGCGATCCTCAACGACGAGATCGTCGGCGAATCGGCGCGCCGCGTGTTCTCGGACGGCAAGTCGATGCTCGCGCGACTGATCCAGGGCCGCTGGCTGACCGCGAACGGCGTGATCTCGCTGCTGCCGGCCAACACGGTGGGCGACGACGACATCGAGATCTACACCGACGACACGCGCACCGAGGTGGCGATGCGCTGGAGCAACCTGCGCCAGCAGAGCGAGCGCCCGGTGGTGGACGGCGTGATGCGCCCGAACCGGTCGCTGGCCGACTTCATCGCGCCGAAGGAATCGGGCGTGGCCGACTACATCGGCCTGTTCGCGGTGACGGCGGGCCTCGGCGTGGACGCCAGGGAAAAGCAGTTCGAGGCCGATCACGACGACTACAGCGCGATCATGCTGAAGGCGCTGGCCGACCGCTTCGCCGAGGCCTTCGCGGAGGCGATGCACGCACGCGTGCGCCGCGAGCTGTGGGGCTATGCGAGCGGCGAGACGCTCGACAACGAGGCGCTGATCGCCGAGAAGTACGCCGGCATCCGCCCGGCGCCGGGCTACCCGGCCTGCCCCGATCACCTCGTCAAGCGCGCGATGTTCGACGTGCTGCGCGCCGAGGAGATCGGCATGAGCGTGACGGAGTCGCTGGCGATGCTGCCGGCCGCGAGCGTGTCGGGCTTCTATCTGGCGCACCCCGAGAGCACCTATTTCTCGGTCGGCAAGATCGGCGACGATCAGGTGGCGGACTTCGCCGCGCGCATGCAGCTGTCGGACACCGACGCGCGCCGCGCGCTGGCGCCGCTGCTGTAGGCGCAATCGTCGGAGGATAGACGCAAAAAAGCCCGCATCGCAGCGGGCTTTTTTGCAGCGTGCGGCGCGCCGGCCGCGGGGCTCAGAAGCCCCAGTGCACGTCGGCGTTCTGCTCCTTGGCCGCGCGCAGCATGCCGAGGAACGGCGCGACGCGCTGGGCGACGCTCGGCGCGACTTCGTGATGCGCGTGGTAGGCGTCGTCCTCGTGGAAATGGCCACCGTGCTCCGCGCTGGCGCGACGCGCCTGATCGGTCACGGCCTCGAGCTTGGCGATCGCGCCATCCAGCTCGTCGTGCGTGATGACACCGCGCTCGCCGAGCGGCTTGCCGACGATGCCGAGCACGTATACCGCGAAGTCCTTCAGCACGTCGAGATCCTGTGCCGCCTTGCTCTTGAACGTAATCATGATCGCAATTTCCTTTCAACTCTTGTTGTACTTGCCGGCTCGTCGGCCGGCTGGCGCGGATGAAAAGGGGCCGTGCCGCCCCCTCCGTGTCAGAGTGGCATATTAGCACCTGTTAAAATTCGCCGATCCCTGAAACGCGCGCCCCTCGGGCGTGCCGTCGGGCCGGCCCGATGGGGCCCCCGACGACGACCATCCTCGACAGCATGCTGCCCGCTCAAAAACACATACTCGAATCCCTGCTCGCCGACGCCGTGAAGCAGGTGGCCCAGGCCCTGAAGGGCGACGACGGCTTCGTCGCCCCCGCGATCGCGCTCGAGCGCCCGAAGGCCGCCGCGCACGGCGACGTGGCCTGCAACGTGGCGATGCAGCTGGCCAAGCCGCTCGGCACCAACCCGCGCCAGCTCGCCGAGAAGATCGTGGCGGCCGTGAGCGCGCATCCGGCCGCGGCGGGCCTCGTCGAGGCGGCCGAGATCGCCGGCCCCGGCTTCATCAACCTGCGCCTGAGCGCGGCGGCCAAGCAGGCCGTGATCGGCGCCGTGTTCGCCGAGCGCGAGGCCTTCGGCCGCTCGCAGCAGGCCGCCGGCCAGCGCGTGCTGCTCGAATTCGTGTCGGCCAACCCCACCGGCCCGCTGCACGTCGGCCACGGCCGCCAGGCCGCGCTCGGCGACGTGCTGGCCAACGTGCTGGACAGCCAGGGCTGGGCCGTGCACCGCGAGTTCTATTACAACGACGCGGGCGTGCAGATCGGCAACCTCGCGCTGTCCACCCAGGCGCGCGCGCGCGGCCTCAAGCCCGGCGACGCCGACTGGCCCGAGGCCGCCTACAACGGCGAGTACATCGCCGACATCGCGCGCGACTACCTGGCCGGCGCCACGGTGGCCGCGAGCGACGGCGAGCCCGTCACCGGCGCGCGCGACGTGGAGGACCTCGAGTCGATCCGCCGGTTCGCCGTGGCCTACCTGCGCCGCGAGCAGGACATCGACCTGAAGGCCTTCGGCGTCCGGTTCGACCAGTACTACCTCGAATCGTCGCTGTACCAGGAAGGCCGCGTCGAGAAGACCGTCAATGCCCTGATCGCCGCCGGCATGACCTACGAGCAGGAAGGCGCGCTGTGGCTGCGCACCACCGACGAGGGCGACGACAAGGACCGCGTGATGCGCAAGACCGACGGCACCTACACGTACTTCGTGCCCGACGTCGCCTACCACGTCGCCAAGTGGGAACGCGGCTTCACCAAGGTCATCAACATCCAGGGCTCGGACCACCACGGCACCATCGCGCGCGTGCGCGCCGGCCTGCAGGGCCTGCACATCGGCATCCCGAAGGGCTATCCCGACTACGTGCTGCACAAGATGGTCACGGTGATGCGCGACGGCCAGGAAGTGAAGATCTCGAAGCGCGCCGGCAGCTACGTGACGGTGCGCGACTTGATCGAATGGTCGGGCGGCGCGACGCCGGGCTCGGAAACCTCCCCCGAGCAACTCGACGACGCCACCATCACGCGCGGCCGCGACGCGGTGCGTTTCTTCCTCATCTCTCGCAAGGCCGACACGGAATTCGTGTTCGATATCGACCTGGCGCTGAAGCAGAACGACGAGAACCCGGTGTATTACGTGCAGTACGCGCATGCGCGGATCTGCTCGGTGCTCAACGAGTGGAAATCGCGTCACGGCGCCGACGAATCGATGCTGGCCGGCGCGGATCTCTCCCCGCTCGACAGCAAGGCCGCCACCTCGCTGCTGCAGAAGCTGGCCGAATTCCCGGACATGCTGACCCACGCGACCGCGTGCGGCGCCAGCTCGCCGGCCGCGTGG
>JASLEG010000095.1 GCA_030151225.1 Burkholderia sp.
GATGCAGCGGCTGCGCCAGCTGATCGACGCGCTGCAGGCCAAGGTCAACGCGCTGTACGGCTTCCACCGCGAGCCGACCAAGAACATCATCGAATTCCGCTCGGGCGACATCGCCTCGTTCTGGCTGCTGCACACGGCCAACGCCGCGTTCGCGTCGCTCGCGCACCTGTACCAGCATTCGGCGCTGCACCCGGAACGACTGTTCCAGGAGCTGCTGCGCCTGGCCGGCCAGCTGATGACCTTCTCGAAGGGCTATGCGCTCGCCGACCTGCCCGCCTATCGCCACGACGATCCGGGCCCGCCGTTCGCGCGCCTCGACACGATGCTGCGCGAGCTGCTCGAGACCGTGATCTCCACGCGCTACTTCGCGATCACGCTCGAGGAAGTGCGGCCGTCGTTCCATATCGGCCGCCTCGATTCGGGCAAGATCGACGACAAGACCGAGTTCTACCTGGCCGTGTCGGCCGACCTGCCGTCGGTCGAGCTGGTGGACGCGGTGCCGGCCCGCTTCAAGGTGGGCGCGCCCGACGACGTGGACAAGCTGGTGCTGTCGGCCATGCCGGGCGTGCGCCTGTCCTACACGCCGCAGGTGCCGCCGGCGATCCCGGTGCGCCCGGGCGCCTGCTACTTCGCGCTCGACGCGCGCAGCCCGCTGTATGAGCGCATGCTGCAGTCGCAATCCGCGATGATCTACGCGCCCTCGGGCATCAACGACCTCAAATTCGAACTGATCGCCGTCACCTCATGAGCTACGCGCCTTCCCTGTTCGGCGGCAGCACGCCGCCCCCCGCGCCGCATTCGGCCTCGTCGACCGACGCCAGCTTCCAGGCGCGCTCGCTGCTCGACCTGCTGTACGACGGCTTCTTCATGATGTTCCTGCTCAAGAACGGCCGAGAGCCCGGCGACGCGAACGATTTCCGCTCGCGCATCCAGGAATTCCTGACCGATTTCGAGCGCGGCGCGAAGAAGCTCAACGCGAACGCCGACGACGTGTACGCGGCCAAGTTCGCGTTCTGCGCGGCGATCGACGAGGCCGTGCTGGCCTCGCAGTTCAAGGTGCGCGCCGAGTGGGAGCGCCGCCCGCTGCAGCTCGTGCTGTTCGGCGAGCAGCTGGCCGGCGAGAAGTTCTTCCAGTATCTCGAGGATTGCCGCGCGCGCGGCGCCGCGCGCCTGCAGTCGCTCGAGGTGTTCCACATGTGCCTGCTGCTCGGCTTCCAGGGCAAGTACCTGCTCGAGGGGCCGGAGAAGCTCGCCTACCTGACCTCGCGGATCGGCGACGAGATCGCGCAGATGAAGGGCAAGCGCGCGCCGTTCGCGCCGCACTGGGCGCTGCCGGACCAGATCGCGCACCGCCTCAAGCGCGAGGTGCCGCTGTGGGCGATCGGCGCGGTGTTCGCGCTGGTGGGACTGCTGGCCTTCATCGGCCTGAACGCGTACCTGCGCGACCACACGCTGAAGGCGCTCGCGCCATATTCGCAGATCATCAAGGTCGGGCCGGAATCGGCGAACCTCACGATCTCGCTGCCTTGATGTGACGTGACGTGACGTGATGCGAGGTGACGCCAACGCGCCTCGCGCGCGTGGGCGAGCACGATGCAACGAAGACGGGCGCCCCGGTCATGCCGGCGGCGCCCGTTTCGTCTGGGTCATTCCTGGGGCTGGGGTTGCGGCAGCGCCAGCTGCACGATCGGCGCCGGCGCGGCGGGCGGCCGGCCCGCGTGCATGCACACGCGATTGCGGCCCGCGACCTTCGCGTCGTAGAGCGCCTGATCGGCCCGGCCGGCCAGCTGCTCGAGCGACTCGCCGGGCTGGCGGCTCGCCACGCCGCCGCTCGTGCTGTACGAACACATGCCGGTGGCGGTCGCCACCTGGTGGCGACTCACCTCGTCGCGCAGCCGCTCGGCGATGCGATACGCATCGGCCAGCGACGTGTGCGGCAGCAGGATCGCGAACTCCTCGCCGCCGAGCCGGCCCAGCGCATCGCCGCCGCGCAGCCGGCCGCGGATCAGGTCGGTGAACTCGCGCAGCACGTTGTCGCCGCCGGCGTGGCCGTAGGTGTCGTTGATCGCCTTGAAGTGGTCGAGATCCATCAGCAGCAGCGACAGCGGCGTGCCCTGGCGCTCGGCATCCTCCACGCGCTGACGCGCCACGCATTCGAAGCGCTGGCGCGACAGCGCGCCGGTCAGGAAGTCGTGATCGATCTCGCGCCTCGCCTCGCGCTGCAGCATGTCGTGCACCAGCAGCATCGCGCACATCGACATCACCGGCATGATCGCGGCGCCCACGCAGAGCAGGATCACGCTGATCGAGGCGGTCATCATGCCGGGGTTCGACGGGCCCGGCAGCATCACGAAATAGATGCCGCGCACGAGCTGGCTGAGGCCGAACGCGACCGCGAGCGCCGCGGTGGCGAAATACGGGTAGCGCGACTGCCCCGAGCCGCGGCGCATCACCACCACCGCCGCGATCGCGAAGCAGATGGCGGCCGTGTACAGCGTGGAGATCGCCACGCGCATCGGAATGCTGTCGATCGCGTAACGCCAGTAGGTGATCGCGGGCAGGGTCAGCGCCACCAGCAGCACCAGCGCCGGCCAGTGGGGCGGCAGCTTCAGGAAGCGCGCGAAGCCGGCATAGAGCGTCACGCCCGACAGCGCCCACATGCCGTTGGCCACCACCGTGGAGATCACGTCGGGCACCTGGCCGCGCGCGAGCACGAGGATCAGGGCGACGGACAGCAGCAGGTTCGCGGCGAACCACTCGCGCACGCCGCCCACCTGGGTGCGGACCAGCGAGCCGAGCAGCACGAGCATCAGCAGCCCGAAAAGCGCGGTAGTAGCCAGAGCAACGGTGACGGCGGACATGGCAGGTGCGTGGGTTCGATACGGCGCGTGGTACACGCCGCACTCTTACGTGACAGCAGGCGAGGTCCGAATCTATCAGCTTCGAAAAAATCGGAATGTGAAAAAGGATGGCATGACGCGTGCGCGCCGGCCATCGACAATAAATCGCCGTGCAGTCGGTATGAGAGCGGTATTCGAAAGATCAGCCGCTTCGTTATGCGACGGCCATGTAAACGTTTAATCGAGGGTTTACCAACAAAACCCTCGCGACTCGTCGCGTCGAGCGGTGCGAAATACTACAGAAAATCGGCAGCGGCGGCGAGTGGTTAATACGCGAACATGGGGTGCCTGCCACACCGCCTGCCCGCGCGCGATCAGCGGGTTCGATCCGCGGCGATCGCGAATACTGCCCTCATTCCTGGATCGGCGCGACCGGTTCCACGTCGCGATACGGGCGCGCGGCATTCACGTCGCGCGTGTTCTTCTGCACCGCGATCGCGCCGAACAGCGAGAGCAGGAAGGCCATGCCGTAGAAGCCCTTCTCGCTCAGCGCGATGGTGGCGTTGAACAGGCCCACGGCCAGCAGCAGCACGGCCAGCAGCGTGGAGAACCAGCACAGGCCGTAGTAGATGCCGGTCACGGGCAGGCCTTCCACGCGGTCGCGCACGCTCTTCTGCAGCGACACCGCCGCGAACAGGCCGAACATCAGCACGGTGAAGTAGTAGCCCTTTTCGTTGAGCTGCATGCCGGCGTTCCAGAGCCCGACCAGGTAGGCGACCATGCCGGCCAGCAGGGCCGCCCACGAGGCGGCGATGAAGGCGAACGACGGCTGTTGCGGAGTGGCTTGATTCATCGTGGTGGGTCCTTGGTGGGTCGTGTTGATTATCGCCGGGTCGGCGACGGTTTTTCTATCGAATAAATCGACAAATGAATATAAAAATGAAACAGCGTAATTCGGCAATTCGTCTTCGATTATCCTCCGCAATGCTTCGCCGCGTCGGCCTGACAGCGGATCGCCACGCCGAAAATGCGCCAGATATCGATCGAGGCAAGCCGGAAAACCAGCCAATCGGCGCACCGGCTTTCGCCCCGATTCATGCGCTCAACTGCGCAGGCGCGCCGCGTGCGCGGCCGGCAGGACCACGTTCATCAGATGATCGGCGCGCGAGATCAGGTCCGTCACGCGTTCGTCGAGCCCGCGCAGCTGCACCGGCTGCATCCGCAACTGCTGCAGCGCCTGCGCCACGATGCTGCGCCGGTCGTGCAGCGTGCGCTCGAGGCCGGGATCGTCGGGGATGCGCACCACGTCGGTCACCGCGCTGAGCGCCGCCAGCACCACCACCAGCCCCGCCTCGGCCTGCCCGAGCTGCTCGGCCAGCATCGCCGTGCGGCGCGGGAAGAAGCCCAGCGACTGCTTGAGCGCGCCGAGCGCCGCGCGATAATCCACCGGCGTGGCCGCCGGCCTGAACCAGCGGTCGAACATGCCGTCCTTGCGCGTGACCTGGGCGAGCAGGCCCGCCATCAGGTCCGCCGCGCCCAGTTCGTTGAATTCGCGCGTGGTGGCGGCCACCGCCTCCACCAGATCGCCCGAGCTCGCCAGCGCCGTGTCGCCGATCGTGGCCACCGCCGCGATGCGCGGCGGCACGAGCTGGCGGATGGCGCGCTCGATGCGCGGCCCGTGCTGCGGATACAGGTTCGGGAAGGCAGCCTGCGCGGCCTGGAAGCAGGCCTGCAGCTGCGGCGGCTCGTCGCCGCCGAACAGGCCGCGGCCCACCGCCTCGGGCTGCGGCGCGTGCGACGGTGCGCGCCGCGCCGGCCCGGGCCCCAGATCCAGCGCGGCCGGCGCGGGCCGCTCGGGCGCACGCGGA
>JASLEG010000187.1 GCA_030151225.1 Burkholderia sp.
GCCGGGCCGCGATTTCAATGACGATCGCGCGGCTCGACCGCGGCAGGCAAGGAGATGTCATGGCTCAGTTCGGTATCGCGTCAGGAAGCAGTCCTTATCACACTCACGATCCCGAGGGCGGCCAGGCTCCGCTGCTTGCGGCCAGTTGCAGCGAGCGCCTCTACAACGAGGATCTCGCGCCGCTCGCCAAACAGGGCTGGGGCGCCTACAACATCTTCGCGTTCTGGATGTCCGACGTGCACTCGGTGGGCGGCTACGTGTTCGCCGGCAGCCTGTTCGCGCTGGGCCTGACGAGCTGGCAGGTGCTGGTGTCGCTGATCGTGGGCATCGCGATCGTCAACGCGCTGTGCAACCTGATCGCCAGGCCGAGCCAGCAGCTCGGCGTGCCGTATCCGGTCACCTGCCGCGCCACCTTCGGCGTGCTCGGCGCCAACGTGCCGGCCGTGATCCGCGGCCTGATCGCGGTAGCCTGGTACGGCATCCAGACCTTCCTCGCCTCCAGCGCGCTGGTGATCGTGGTGCTGAAGTTCGTGCCGCAGTGGATGCCCTATGCGGACGTGCATCACCATGGCTTCCTCGGCCTGTCCGCGCTCGGCTGGGCCGGCTTCATGCTGCTGTGGGTGCTGCAGGCACTGGTGTTCTGGAACGGCATGGAGACCATCAAGAAGTTCATCGACTTCGCGGGGCCGGCCGTGTACGTGGTGATGTTCGCGCTGGCCGGCTACATGGTGTGGCGCGCGGGCTGGCAGAACATCGGCCTGAACCTGGGCGGTGTGCGCTATCACGGCACCGAGGCGATTCCGGTGATGATCACGGCGATCGCGCTGGTGGTGTCCTACTTCTCGGGGCCGATGCTCAACTTCGGCGACTTCTCGCGCTATTGCGGCAGCTATCGTTCGGTCAAGCGCGGCAACTTCTGGGGCCTGCCCGTCAACTTCCTGGCGTTCTCGCTGGTCACCGTGATCACCACGGCCGCCACGCTGCCGGTGTTCGGAGAACTGATCACCGACCCGGTGGCCACGGTCGGCCGCATCGATCATCCGACCGCCGTGATCCTCGGCGCGCTGACCTTCACGATCGCCACCATCGGCATCAACATCGTGGCGAACTTCGTGTCGCCGGCCTTCGATTTCTCGAACGTCGCGCCGAACCTGATCAGCTGGCGCGCGGGCGGCATGCTGGCCGCGGTCGCGTCGATCTTCATCACGCCGTGGAACCTGTTCAACAACCCGGCCGTGATCCACTACACGCTCGACGTGCTCGGCAGCTTCATCGGGCCGCTGTACGGCGTGCTGATCGTGGATTTCTACCTGATCAAGCGCGGCACGATCCGTCGCGACGACCTTTACACGCTCTCGGAGAACGGCGCGTACTGGTATCAGGGCGGCGTGAACCGGCGCGCGGTGCTGGCGCTGATTCCGGCCGCGGTGATCGCGATCGTCTGCGTGATGGTGCCGGCGCTGTCGGGCGCGGCGAACTTCTCGTGGTTCGTCGGCGCGATCGTGGCGGGGCTCGTGTATCGCGCGATCGCGAAGTGAGCGACGCGGCGCGGCCGCGAGGAGACGACATTCAGGAGACGACATGAAGATCAAGCTGATCAACCCGAACACCACGCAGCGCATGACCGACGCGATGGGCCGCTGCGCGCGCGAGGTGGTGAGCGCGGGCACGGCGGTGGTGGCGGTGAGCCCGCCGATGGGGCCGCCCTCGATCGAGAGCCATTACGACGACGCGCTCGCGGTGCCCGGGCTGCTGGCCGAGATCGCGGCCGGCGAGCGCGACGGCTACGACGGCTACGTGATCGCCTGCTTCGGCGATCCGGGCCTGTACGCGGCGCGCGAGATCGCGCGCGGGCCGGTGGTGGGCATCGCCGAGGCCGCGATGCACGCGGCCAGCGTGCTCGCGCCGGGCTTCTCGGTGGTCACCACGCTGTCTCGCACCTGTGGCCTGGCCTGGCACCTGGCCGAGCGCTACGGCATGCAGCGCTTCTGCCGCAACGTGCGCGCCACCGACGTGGCCGTGCTCGAACTCGACCGGCCCGGCTCGGCCGCGCGCCAGCTGATCGTGGACGAATGCCGTCGCGCGCTCGACGAGGACGGCGCCGGCGCGATCGTGCTGGGCTGCGCGGGCATGGCCGAATTCGCGCGCGAGGTGGAGCAGGCGATCGGCGCGCCGGTGGTGGAGGGCGTGACGGCCGCCGTGAAATGGGTGGAGATGCTGGTCGCGCTGCGGCTCGCCACGGCCAAGCGCGGCGAGTTCGCGCGGCCGTTGCCGAAACGCTACGACGGCGAGTTCGCGCGCTTCGGGCCCGATGCCGACGGACTGCCGGCCGGCGCGCCGGGTCAACTGGCCGGCGCCGCCCCGCGCGTGGCGGCAGGGGCCCAGGCAGGGACACAAGCGGGCCCCGATGCCGCATCGGCGCCCGTGCCGCAGGTGCACATACACCCGGTGTGACACGCACTATCCGTTTGGCTGTATGGGCCACGCGAACCCTTTTCGCTACACTGGCCCGACCCTCGCATTGGCGGCAGGCGCGGCCCGAACCGGCGTTGCCCTTGCCGGTCGCGCCGCCCGCCTCGCCGATGCGAACCCCACCTACACGGGCTTTCATTCGCATCCAACCATGTCAATCGATTCCCACTATCCGCGCGATCTGATCGGCTACGGCCGGCATCCGGTGCAGGCGAACTGGCCGGGGCGCGCGCGCGTCGCCGTGCAGTTCGTGCTCAATTACGAGGAAGGCGGCGAGAACTGCGTGCTGCACGGCGATCCGGGCTCCGAACAGTTCCTGTCCGAGATCGTCGGCGCGGCCGCGTATCCGTCGCGCCACATGAGCATGGAATCGATCTACGAATACGGCTCGCGCGCCGGCGTCTGGCGCATCCTGCGCGAGTTCGAGAAGCGCGGCCTGCCGCTCACGGTGTTCGGGGTCGGCATGGCGATGGAGCGGCATCCCGAACTGTCGCGTGCCTTCGTCGAGCTCGGCCACGAGATCGCCTGCCACGGCTGGCGCTGGATCCACTACCAGGACATGTCGCCCGAGCGCGAGGCCGAGCACATGCGGCTCGGCATGGAGGCGATCGAGCGCGTCACGGGCGTGCGCCCGCTGGGCTGGTACACCGGGCGCGACAGCCCGAACACGCATCGCCTGGTGGCCGAATACGGCGGTTTCCTGTACGACTCCGATCACTACGGCGACGACCTGCCGTTCTGGATGGAGGTGCCCGTCACGGGCGGGGCGAGCCGGCCGCAACTGATCGTGCCGTGCACGCTCGACACCAACGACATGCGCTTCGCGACGCCGCAGGGCTTCAACACCGCCGATCACTTCTTCCATTACCTGCGCGACGCCTTCGACGTGCTCTACGAAGAGGGCGACGAGGCACCGAAGATGATGTCGATCGGCATGCATTGCCGGCTGCTCGGGCGGCCGGGGCGGTTCCGAGCGCTGCAGCGCTTCCTCGATCACATCGAGCAGCACGACCGCGTCTGGGTCACGCGCCGCGTCGATATCGCGCGCCACTGGCGCGAACATCATCCGTATTCCACCACCAACCGAGGCGACGAGGCGGCATGAAGGCGATGCAATACACCTTGGCAGAACTGAACGAAATGGCGGAGGACGCGTTCGTCGCCGCCTTGTCGGGAATCTTCGAACATTCGCCCTGGGTGGCCGAGGCGGCGGCGGCGGGGCGCCCCTATGCCAGCATCGCGGCGCTGCACGCGGCGATGTCGGGCGTGGTCGACGCGGCCGGCGGCGAGCGCCAGCTCGCGCTGGTCAATGCCCACCCGGAGCTGGCCGGCAAGGCGGCGGTACGCGGCGAGCTGACGGCCGAGTCGACGCGCGAGCAGAGCGGCGCGGGGCTCGACCAGTGCAGCCAGGCCGAGTTCGACAAGCTGCAGTCGCTCAATCGCGCCTATCGCGAGAAATTCGGTTTCCCCTTCATCCTGGCCGTGCGCGGCTACGACCGTCACGGCATCATCGCGAACTTCGAATCGCGCGTGGCGAACACGCGCGAGCAGGAGCTGCGCGCGAGCCTCGACCAGATCGCCCGGATCGCGCGGTTCCGGCTCGACGACCTGATCGACGCCTGAGTTTCGACCCGCGGCGCACGGCTCGGGCCGCGCGCCGCGGCGCTCCAGTCGCGCCCGTTTCGGCGGGCGCCGCTCTTTTCACGAACTTCCCATAAGGACCTCATCATGGCCATTCCGCTGCTCGATCCCAATGCTCCCGAATTCACGCGTCGCTACGTGAACCTGGCCGATCCGCGTCTGGGGGCG
>JASLEG010000370.1 GCA_030151225.1 Burkholderia sp.
AAGAAAGGATCCACCAAAGAGGATGTCAAGAAAGCGGTGCTGGCCTTGCAGGGACTGGAGAACCCCATGGGGTATGATCTGGCCAGCTTGGATGAGCACAGCATCGACGCCATCGCTGTTGCCTACTGGAAGGCCAAAAGCATCCTCGACTTAATGTAACGCTACAGGGGATTTTGTCGTGAAACTGGGTGATCTTCTTTCCGTGGCGGGCAACAGCCCGCTGGACCATTCCTCCTACTCGTGGTCCAACGCGGTATTGGAGGTGATCAACAACGTGGTACCCGCCACCAAGCGACTGACGGAGGCCAGCACGGCCTCCGAAGCGTTGCAGGCGATCCAGGCCCTGTCGGCCGAGGACGAGGTCAAGCTGCTGGCCTTGGAGGTCGATCCGGTCTCGGGCACGATCGTGGCCGGTGCACCGCCGGTGGCGGCATCCTCGATTTTCACCGGTAACCCGAAACAGGTGCTGGCCCTGGTGGCCGGTGGTGCGATCGTGATCGTGGCTCTGATGCTGGCCGCAACCAGCACCCTCACTGCGGCAAAGGCCGGGCAGAACCCGGACACGGGACTGGTCAGTCAGCTGCTGAGCACCCTGCTGGATCTGGTCAAGGCTCTGATGGGTCCGTCCAACCCGACGCCGAACTGACGGCATACGCCCCCGCCTCCCGTGTTAAGGAGAGGCGGGGGCGTTTATGCGTCAATCGTTATCCGGGGTGAGTATCCGTATGTTACGATCGGGCAACGGTACGGTCTGGCCTCGCAGGTTGTGCGTGCAGTCGTCCAGGAACTGGATCATGCCATCGCGAACAAACGAGTGACAGACGCCGCACTTGAATTCCGGCGGGTAACCGAACCGTGCTTCGAACGTGCAGTAGCAATGATCCTTCGCATGGCCCGGTGCGTAATGGCCCGTGCGCACCAGAACCGATGGGTTGAGTGTGGGACGCTCGTAATCGCCGTTGAACGACCAGGTCTGACGCCCAGCATTGTACGTCGAGGGCTGCAACCCGTCGGGCACCGGGTGGGTGACATTGACCGTGTGGTCGCCCTCACAGCCAGGGCATGTGAACGTCAGGCCGTAGAACTGACCGTGACCGTCCAGGGTGTTGTGTACACGCATGGGTTACTCCTGACTGTCAGACTTCCGGGGTCGTGTATAACAATGGCGTATCGTCCGCGTACTCGGGCAACCACAGCAGGCGGCCAGCGTACGGGTTGGTGGTGCCCGGCAAGTACTGGATCTGGCCGTCACGCACAAAGGAATGGCAGGTGTAGACAAACGGGGCTCGCAACACCCGGCACCGGCAATGCACCGGTCGGCAGCCGCAGCAGCCGTGGCTGGGGTCTTCTGGTCGTAACGGTACACGCACCAACACCGCAGGAAACAGCGTAGGAAGCGTGTAGTCGTCGTCGAAGGTCCAGATGTTGCGGATGTTGCTAGCTGCTGAGAGGGTCATGCCGGCGGGGGCCAGGCGCGTCGGGATCAAGTGATCCCGACGGCACCCCGGGCAATGGAACGCGACGCCGTAGAAATGGCCATCGCGATCCAGAACGCGTTTCACGCGCATGGGCAACTCCTTACGTGGCACTCCACTTCTTGAACGCCGCAGCGAGCTTGGTGTCGTACTGGTTGATCGCGTAGTTCGGACCGTTGTAGTTGGCCGCAAACGTTTTCCAGTCCTGCGCCTTCAGGGCCGGCTGCAAGCGCTTGGTCGGATCGGTCAGCAGGAACTGCACGAACGCATCCAGCTGATCGCCCTCGGAGGCCGACATCGCCCGGAAGAACGACTGCACATCACCGAAGCCGCAGCGGGCGGCGTTGAAGCCCATGATCTGGAACAGACCGTAGCTGGCCGACTCCAGGCCGGCGGTATCGCTGTACGTGCGCGCTTGGGTCAGACGATCCCATTCCTGCGCGCTGTTACCGTACCCGCCCGCCTTGGGGTTGCATAGGTCCGGACGCTGCTGGACGATCATCGCGCGCAGACCCACCAACTCCGTCACGGATTCGCCCGGCTTGCGCGGGACGATCAGCTGGCGGTAGAAGATGTGGCGTTCGAAGAGGATGATCGGGCGGTTGTCGCTCAAGAAGCCCGACCCCCGTGCCTCGACCTCGGTGACCGTCCGCACGTGCGCGACCGTGACGCCCAGTGCTTGCGCGGCCCGCTCGTAGTCGGCCAGGGTGATCTTACTGGGCACCAAGTTCAGTCCCAGGGCTGCCAGGGTCGCCGGACCGGCAATGCCATCGGCAGTCAGGTGCTTGGACGTTTGGAACACCCGCACCGCCTGGACGGTTATCGCATCGGCCACACCGGTGACCGGGACTTTCAGCGCCACCTGCAACTGACGAACAAACGCGTTGCGATCGTTGGGTTTGATCAAAGCCATGGGACGTCTCCTTAAAAGTATTTGAAGTCCATAACATCTGGTTGAGGAACCGTAGCGATAGAACGCACTGTAACGCGTTTTAAGCCACGCGACGTATAAGACAGACATCGCTTGCTCAATGTAAAGAACGTTCCGCTAAGCGCTATCCAGGTGCCTTTCCGTCTACTCTTCTTACGAGGTGTTTATGTTGCCGCCACCGAACACGCGCAATCTCAACTGGGCTATCGGACAACTGCCGGTCAGTCAAAGCGGGCCGAAGATTCTGCGGGCCTTGATCGACATGGTCAAGGGTCGGCGTTGGATGGGGGAAGGTGGCACCACCACCGACGGCGTGTGCGATGGTGGGATGCCGTTCTTCCGCACGCAGTGGGGGTACAAACGCACCGACACCGAGCCAGGATCCTTCGATGTCACGCTGCGGTTGATCGCGGTCAAAGACGCGCCGATCGACGTACTCTTCGGGCACCTGTCCCGCCAGGCGCAAGAATGGTTGGATGACCATCGCTTTTTGCGTGATGAAGAAGGGCGCCTGCGCGCCATCGAGATCTCCGACTGGCTCCAGGCCCACTACGAGTACAGCCCACACGCGTTTGTCACGGAGGTCAAGGAACTCAAGCACACCTGGTGCGAATCCAAATCGATCGTCGGTTACCTGGACTTAGGCCGTGACGCCCTCTACCAGATCACGATCACCCGGCACCGGGTCTTACAGAAGACTGCGGGTAAGAAACCGCCGCGCGCACGCACCGTACCGCCCGGACTGCGCGAGGGCATGCGCTACCGCCACTACTAAGGGCAAAAAAAGAGGAGGCATGGCCTCCTCTTTTTTTTTGGCTTTATGCCGGCTGCCAGGCGGCTTGGAGCTTTTCCTTGGCCGGGTCACGCTGCGCATCGATGCGATGGTAGGCCTTGGAGAACACTCGCACGGCGATGTACATGACATTGCGCTTCCAGCGCGGCACATTCAAGGCAATCATCGCTTCCTTGAAGATGCTATCGGTCTTGGCCCGGGAGATCATCTCGGGGACGCCTTCGCGGTACACCGTGGCCGTCTCGCACAGCAGGTCGTGCACCACCGCGGCCTGACCGTAAGTGCCCCAGGGCGGTAACAGGCCCCAGAAGATGCGCGGTACCGACGCCCCATCGCTGAGGTACCCGGCCGGCACGTAGACCCAGCGGTCATCCGATTCCGGGCCGACGTAGAACTTGAAGGACTGGGTGATGCGCCATACGTCGTAACCCAACGATTTGCTGGCCGCTTCGTCGTACTGGGTGTTGAGAGGGGCATTGAACTTGGTGTAAGGCGTGGCGGCTGTCAGGGCCGCCATCGTGGGGACAACACTCATGGAACACTCCTGGTGGCGGATAAAAAAGCAGAGCGGTCCGTGTGACGGGACCGCTCTGGGCGTTACTCGATCATTTTCAGGTTGTGGTGCAGGATGAACTTCTTGCCGTCCTTGGATGCCCAGAAGCAGCGATCCTTGACGAACAGCTTGCGCACCCAGCGGTAGCCGATGAAACGCACGTCCACCACCTGCGACCAGTAGTACGGCACGTCGCTCGCGTCGAGCATCTCACGATCCGCGTACGGCACATGCTGACCGGCCAGGTTCGGGGCCAGCACAAACCCGCCGTCACGGGTGGGAATCGGCGCAGTCGAGGAACATTCCAGTTCCGCGCCGTGTTCGGTGCGAATCAGGAAGCACGGCTGCAAGGAGCGTTCGGCCTGCAAGACCTCACCCACGCAGGTGTTGGACCGTCCATCGTAACGGTACGGGTCAGTGACCCACAGCGGGCGACCGACGTTGTAGTTGGCCGCGATGTCCCCGTCGTACATGAAGGACTCCTCGACCACACACCCACCGCCGCCACCGCCTCCACCACCGGATCCGCCCAAGGGCGTGGGCCAGTTGGTGGGTCCCCAACGGATTTCGTTCTCGAAGTAGATCTGTCCGTTGGCCGCCAGGTTACCGTTGAACAGGCTGCGGATAGTGACGCTGAACGTGGTGGAGTTAAACCAAGACAGGCCGCTGTTGCGGTCCTTGTACTTGGAGTTGCCGTCGGTGCCCTGGGCTTGCAGCACCAGACCGATGTTCACCACCCCGCCCATGTTCGTCACGCCGTTACCGTAGGCGTTGTTCTGCTGAAGCGTGCTGGGACCCTTCCAGGAGCCCGGGTACTTGTTACGCGCTTGCCCGCCGAACGAGGGGTAGTCAATCCAACCCCACGACGCGCTGACCTGACCCACTTCGGCCTGATACGCGCTACCGATACCGGCATTGGGATTGGATGCCCAATACCCTGAACCCAACACGCGGCCACCGGAGTAGTTGTCTACG
>JASLEG010000198.1 GCA_030151225.1 Burkholderia sp.
GCGCAAACGGCCGCGTCCCGTACACGGGCGGGCGCGACGCCGTGACCTGATCATCCGTTTCGTACCGAATCAATGAATGAAACCTGGTTTGCGCCGCTCGTCGGCTGTCTGATCCTCGTCGCGGCGTCCTGCGTGATCGCCGCGGCCGTCCGTTTCCTGCTGTTCCGCGTGGTCGCCAAGTTCGCCGCGCGCACGCCCACCCGCTTCGACGACGTGCTGTTCCAGTACGGCGCGTTCAAATGGCTGTCGCGGCTCGTGCCGTTCGTGGTGCTCGATCTCGGCTTCGGCGCCGTGCCCGGCATTCCCGAATCGGCCGAACGCGTGGTCGACAAGCTGTTGTTCGCGGTGCTGGTGTTCCTCGCGACGATGATGATCAGCGCGGTGTTGTCGGCCGTCGAGCATCTGCACCGCACCAAGCCGCGCGAGCAATCCACGCTGTCGCTGAAGGGCGCGATGCAACTGGTCAAGCTGCTGATGTTCCTGACCGCCGCGCTGGTGGTGATCGGCGCCTTGACCGGCAAGCAGATCGGGCTGCTGCTGTCGGGCATCGGCGCGATGTCGGCGGTGCTGATGCTGATCTTCAAGGACACGCTGCTCGGCCTGGTGGCCGGCGTGCAGCTCTCGTCGAACGACATGCTGCGGATCGGCGACTGGATCACCATGCCGAGCGCGGGCGCCGACGGCGACGTGATCGACATCACGCTGAACACGGTGAAGGTGTCGAACTTCGACCGCACCATCATCACGATCCCCACCTGGAAGCTGATCACCGAGAGCTATCAGAACTGGCGCGGCATGACCGAGTCGGGCGGCCGCCGCATCAAGCGCGCGCTGTTCATCGACGCCACCAGCGTGCGCTTCCTCGACCCGCAGGAGCTCGCGCGGCTCGAGCACATGACCCTGCTCAAGGATTACCTGGCCGACAAGCGCCACCTGCTCGACGCCTGGAACGGCGCGCTCGGCGACGACGCCCAATGGACCGCGAACCGCCGCCAGCTGACCAATCTCGGCACCTTCCGCGCGTACTGCGAGAGCTACCTCGCGCACCATCCGCGCATCCACGGCGGCATGACGCGCATGACGCGCCAGTTGCCGGTGACGGCCGAAGGTATTCCGATGGAGCTGTACTGCTTCACCGACACCACCGCGTGGCTCGACTACGAGACGATCCAGGGCGACATCTTCGATCACCTGCTCGCGGTGCTGCCCGAGTTCGGGCTGCGCGTGTACCAGCATCCGTCGGGCTTCGACATGCGCGGCATGATCGAGACGGCCACCGCGGCCGGGCGCGCCGGCGCGGCGGGCACGGCCGCCAACGAAGCCGGGACCGGCGGCACGAGCGGCCCGGGCGGTCCGGGCGGCACGCTCAACCGGGCATGAGCGCCTTGCGGCCGCGCCAGTATTGCCGCACGAACGGGTCGACGACGCGAAACGCGCCCTGCCCGGCGCGCGCGATCAGGTTCGCGTCCACCAGCTTGTCCACCACGTTCTGCACGTGGCTCGGCTCGACCGCGAGGCCCGTGAGCGCGGCATAGCGCTCGAGCGCGGCGCGACCGAACAGGCCCGACACGGCGTCGGCCTCGTCGCCGGCGATGCGGTCGAACACGGCCTGCCCGAGCGCCCTGGTCAGCTCCTCGGGCCGGCATCCCATCAGCCGAAAGCCGGCCGCCGCCACCTCGAGCGAGGGCAGCACCGTGCCCGGCACCGCGCGGATCGCGGGGTGGGCTCCAGCAATTGCCGCGCGAGCTCGCGCGTGTAGTCGGGCCGGTGATAGACCTGCTGATCGCGCACCATCTCGCCTCCTTAGCCACCTTCATCCAGACTGGATAATTTCCTGCAGCACGCCAGCCGCGGCAGGCGTGCCGCTTGCGTCTCTCGACGTCGATGCACGACACGACGGCGTCGCGACGCGGCCCGTCCGCTTCCGCCCCGTTTTATTTACACGTCGGCTATCGCGATCGTCGATATTTTCAATTGCCAAACAAGAATGAGAATAATTATCATTCATTAACTTCGGCGGCCGAATGCCGCGCTTTCCTCATCCGCAGCCGGACTTGAGACCGATGCCCGATCCGATGATGCCCTCGCTTGCCTCCCCCCCGCGCCGGTTCCGCCCGCCCACGCCCTGGACCCGCTTCGCCGGGGCGGGCGCGCTGGTGGCGGTCGGCTACATGGATCCCGGCAACTGGGCCACCGCGCTCGCGGGCGGCGCGCAGTTCGGCTATCGGCTGCTCGGCGTGGTGGCGCTGGCGAGCCTGATCGCGGTGCTGCTGCAGTGGGTGGCCGCGCGGGTGGGCGTGGTGACCGGGCGCGATCTGGCCGAGCTGTGTCGCGAGCGGCTGTCGCGGCGTGCCACGCTGGTGCTGTGGCTCGCCACGGAGGCGGCGATCGTGGCCTGCGACGTGGCCGAGGTGGTGGGCTGCGCGGTGGCGCTGCAGATGCTGCTGCACGTGCCGCTGCTGGCGGGCGTGCTGATGTCGGCGGTCGGCACCTTCGCGATGCTCGCGCTGCAGCGGCGCGGCCACCGCACGCTCGAGGCCTGCGTGGCCGCGCTGATCCTGTTCGTGGCGCTGTGCTTCGTGGCCGAGGTGGCGCTCGCGCGTCCCGACTGGCTCGGCGTGCTCGGCGGCTTCGTGCCGTCCTCCGAGCTGGTACGCAACGCCGGCATGGTGTGGCTCGCGGCCGGCATCGTCGGTGCCACGGTGATGCCGCACAACCTCTACCTGCACTCGGCGCTGGTCAAGCGCCACGCGCCGCCGGCCGGCGAGGATCGCGACGCGGCGATCGACGACACGATCCGCGGCGTGGGCTACGACACCTTCGGCTCGCTCGGCTTCGCCTTCGTGGTCAACGCGGCCCTGCTGATCGTGGCGGCCGCCGTGTTCCACGCGAGCGGCCACACCGACATCGACGATCTCGCCGACGCGCACCGCCTGCTGGCGCCGCTGGTGGGCAGCGACTGGGCGAGCCTGCTGTTCGCCGCCGCCCTGCTCGCCTGCGGGCTCAACTCGACGGTCACCGGCACGCTGGCCGGGCAGATCGTGATGGAAGGCTTCCTGAAGCTGAAGATGGCCGCCACGCGGCGCGCGCTGCTCACGCGCGCGCTCGCGATCGGCCCGGCGCTGGCGGCCGTGGCGGCGTTCGGCGATCACGGCTCGGCGCAGCTGCTGGTGGCCAGCCAGGTGGTGCTGAGCCTGCAGTTGCCGCTCGCCGTGATCCCGCTGGTGCGCTTCGCCTCGGATCCGACGCTGATGGGGCGCTGGCGCGTGCGCGGCGTGGCGCTCGCGGCCACCTGGGCCAGCACGGCGCTGATCCTCGCGCTGAACGTGGCGCTGCTCTGGCAGCTGTGCACCGGCTGATCCCGACGCGTTCCCCCCACTTTCCGGCGTGCCTGCAATAGCGTGCAAGACGCACGCGGCGCGCGCGCCGAATAATGCGCTCCTCATCGCAACCCGGAGGACCGCATGAATCAGGCCGCTTCACCCGACCTTTCCCCTTCCACACCGTCCCCCGCCGCGCCGCTGCCCGAGCGCTGCGTGATCGTGGTGGACGCCGCGCTGCCGCCCGGCCGCGCCGCCAACGCGGCGGCCGTGCTCGCGCTGACGGTCGGCCAGCGCCAGCCCGCGCTGGTCGGCCCGCCGCTCGTCGACGCATCGGGCGTCGCGCATCCGGGCCTGATTCCGATCGGCATCGCGGTGCTCGCGGCGGACACGGAGGCGCTCGCCGCGATCCGCGACAAGGCGGTCGCCATCGGCTGCGACGTGGTGGATTTCCCGGTGCAGGGCCAGCAGACCACCGACTATTCGGCGTTCCGCGATGCAGTGGCGCTGGTGGAGACGGCCGCGCTGCGCTACGTGGGCGTGGCGCTGGTCGGTCCGCGCAAGCCGATCGGCAAGCTGGTGGCGAACCTCGGGCTGCTGAAATAGGCGCGCGTCGAGCCCGTCAGCCGCGCCCCGCGCGCCCGAGCGCGGCGTCGCGGAACGCGCCGGGCGTGACGCCCATCATGCGACGGAACCAGCGCGTCAGATGCGCCTGATCGGTGAAGCCGGTCGCGGCGGCCACCTCGCTGAGCGGCCGGCCGAGCCGGATCAGCGCGATCGCCGAGCGCACCCGCGCCTGGCGCTGATACGCGTGCGGCGTCATGCCGAGATGGCGCTCGAAGGCGCGAAACAGCCGGAAGGTCGGCAACCCCGCCGCGCCGGCGATCTCCTCGAGATGCACCTGGCTGTCGAGCCGGTGATCGAGGAATTCGCGCGCGATGCGCACCGCGCGCGGCTCGGCGCCGGCCGGCGCGGACCACGCCGCCGGCACCGGATCGTGCACGTGACGCTCGAACAGCCGCGCCACGAAGCGCAGATACCGCTCCTCGCGCCGCAGCGCATCGCCCTGCAGTTCCGAGCCCTCGTGCACGCGATAGAACAGCGCATTGAGCCGCGCGTCGCCGATGATCGGCCCTCGGATCGCCGCGCCGCGCCCCGCGGGCCCGCCCTCGCCGTCGTCCGCCAGCAGCGAGCGCAGGTGCTCGGTGCGCACGTACACGGTGCGCTGGCGCCAGCCGCTGCGATCGACGGGCCAGCCCGCGTGCGGCTCGTCGGCGTCGATCGCGTACAGGTCGCCCGCCTTCGCCACGAACTCGCGGCCGCGCATGCGGATCCGGATCGCGCCCTCTGTGATCAGCGCGAAGCAGGCGGTGTCGTGGGTATGCACGTCGTAGGAGAAATCGTGGAAATCGCCGTGCAGCAGCTCGGCCGCGAGCTCCGGGGCACGCCAGATGCGTACCTCGGTGCGCGCGCTGGCGCGCGGGTCGGAGGAAGTGGGGGCGTCGGCCCGCGCCGGGCGGGCCGCGCCGTCCGGGCGGAGCGTCATGAGGGAGCCGACCGTGAAATGCGGAGTGGCGAAGCCGACAATGTACACCCGCGCGCGGCGCGATAATCGCGCCTTCCTCATCCCCTGCGGAGTTCCGTCCATGCGCGAGATCGATCCCTCGAAGACCTACCGCCTGCTCGAATCGGGCCCCGTGGTGCTGGTCGTCACCCACGACGGCGAGCGCGCGAACGTGATGACGATGGGCTTCCACATGGTGATGCGCCACGACCCGCCGCTGGTGGGCGCGATCATCGGCCCGTGGGACCACAGCCACGCGGCGCTGGTCGCGAGCCGCGAGTGCGTGCTCGCGGTGCCGGGCGCCGACTGGGCGCGCACGATCGTCGAGATCGGCAACTGCAGCGGCGAGCAGGTCGACAAGTTCGCGCGCCTCAGGCTCGCCACCGCGCCGTCGACGCAGGTGGCCGTGCCGCGCCTGGCCGGCTGCCTGTACAACATCGAATGCGTGATCGAGGACGACACGCTGGCCGGGCGCCACGACCTGTTCGTGCTGCGCGCGGTGGCGGCCGCCGTGGACGACGCCCGCGACGAGCGCCGCGTGCTGCACCACCGCGGCGACGGCACCTTCACGGCCGACGGCGAGGTGTTCGACCTGCGCGAGCACATGACGCGCTGGAAGGCCTTCCAGGTCGAGATCTGAGCCACGGCGCAGCGCCGCGCATGCGGCGGCATAGTCCTGCCGGTCGTATCGATAGCTGAAATGATCGGTTCGCTGCAGCAGACAAAACCGTTAAGTTGGCGGATTCCTTTCATCGTCCTTCGCTTCCGGAATCCGCCTCATGTCACGACTCGCTCGCCGCGCCTTCGCCCGTTCCCTGCTCGCGCTGACGCTCGCCGCCGGCACCCCGCTTGCCACGCTCGCGCCCGCCACGGCGCGGGCCGCCGACGCGGGCAGCGTGCTGCGCATCGGCTATCAGAAGTCGTCGACGCTGATCACGCTGCTGAAGGCGCGCGGCACGCTCGACCAGGCACTCGCGCCGCTGCACGTGCGGGTGGAATGGCACGAGTTCGCGAGCGGGCTGCCGCTGACCGAGGCACTGAACGTGGGCGCGGTGGATTTCAGCGCGGATGTGGCCGACACGGTGCCGGTGTTCGCGCAGGCCGCGCAGGCGCGCTTCGTGTACGTGGCGCAGGAGGCGCCGTCGCCGTCGGCGCAGGCGATCCTCGTCAGGCGCGACGGCGGCATCGGCTCGCTCGCGGCGCTCAAGGGCAAGGACATCGCCACCACCAAGGCGGCCGGCAGCCATTACCTGCTGCTCGCCGCGCTCGCCAAGGCCGGGCTCGCGCCGTCCGACGTGTCGGTGCACTACCTGACGCCGGCCGACGGCCGCGCCGCGTTCGAGCGCGGCAGCGTGGCGGCGTGGATCACCTGGGATCCGTACGTCGCCTCGGTGGACAGCCGCCCCGACGTGAAGGTGCTCGCCGACGGCCGCGGACTCGCGTCCTACCAGCGCTACTACCTCGCATCGAGCGACTACGCCGCCGCGCATCCCGACGTCGTGCAGGCCCTGTTCGACGCGCTGACGCGCGAAAGCGTGTGGCTGCGTGCGCATCAGGGCGAGGCCGCCGCGATCCTGGCGCCGATCTGGGGGCTCGACGCGGCCACCATCGCGCGCGCCAATGCGCGCCGCAGCTACCTGGTGCGCGCGGTCGAACCGGCCAACTACGGCGAGCAGCAACGCATCGCCGACACCTTCCTGAAGGCCGGCCTGCTGCCCGCGCGCGTCGACACCGGGCAGGCGCTGCGCTGGGATTTCAAGGCGCGCCGCGCGGTGCCGGCCGGCGCCTGAACCTTCGGCTGCACGACGTGAAGGAACCGGCCTCGCGCCGGTTCTTTCACGATGCCGCTCAGTGCGCGGCCCAGCGCGTGCTCGCCACCTCGAGCCTGCCGGGAATCAGCTTCAGCGCCGTGAACGCGTCGGCGATCTGCTGCTGATACGCGAGCGTCGCATCGGTGATCGGCTCGACCTGGTACGACGCCCGGCCCAGCGCGAGCGCGAGCGTGGGCGCATCGAGGCCGACCAGCGGCGAGAGCTGCGCGGCCACCTCGGGCACGTGGTCGCGCGCCCACACATCGGTCGCGTCGATCTCGGCCAGCACCGCGCGCACCAGATCGGGGTGCGCGTTCGCGAACGCGCGACTCGCCAGGTAGTATTGCGTGTTGCGTACCAGGCCCTCGCCGCTGCACAGCGTGCGCGCGCCGGTCTGGCGCTCGACGGCGGCCAGATACGGATCCCAGATCACCCAGGCGTCGATCGCGTGCTGCTCGAACGCGGCGCGGCCGTCGGCCGGCGCCAGATAGACGGGCTGGATGTCGCGATAGTCGAGCTTGGCCGCCTCGAGCGCCTTCACCAGCAGGTAGTGCACGTTCGAGCCGCGATTGAGCGCGACCTTCCTGCCGCGCAGCCCGGCCACGCTGCGGATCGGCGAATCGTGCGGCACCACGATCGCCTCGCCCTTCGGCGCGGGCGGCTCCGCGCCGATGTAGACGAAATCGACCCGGCCCGCCTGCGCGAAGATCGGCGGCGTCTCGCCCACCGTGCCGATGTCCACGGCGCCGGCCGCGAGCCCCTCGAGCAGTTGCGGGCCGCCCGGGAACTCGATCCAGCGCACGGTCACGCCGAGCGGCGCGAGCCGCTTCTCGAGCGTGCCGCGGGCCTTCAGCACCACGAAATTGCCGTACTTCTGATAGCCGATGCGCAGCGTCACGTCGTCGGCGGCCAGCGCGTTGCGGCCGGTGCCGAGCGCCAGCGCGGCGCCCGCCGCGGCGGCCATGCGCAGCCAGTCGCGGCGGGCGGCGCCGGCAGTGGGGAGAACGTCGCGATCGAGGTCGGCGATGGCGTCGGAAGGAGGAGTCGGTTGCCCGTGTCGCATCGTGGCTGTGGTGTCCGTGGTTCGGTTCGTCGGCACGGAGCGGCCGTTCGATGCGACCGCCCCGCGCCGATGGTAATCAAACCGGCACGCGGGCCAAATCCCGATTGCTGCAATGCTTATCGAGACGACGCGATAGCAGCGTCGCACAGCCAGGCTTCACTCAGGCATTCTTCAGGCGATCGTCAGCGTGACGGGCGGCAGGCCCGCGATCTCGCCCACCACCACGCCGCTGCCCACCGCCTGCACGAGGCCGACGTAGCTGCCCGCCGTCAGCACGTGGTCCGGCGTGATCTCGAGGCCGCGCTCGACCGTGGCGTGATTGACGAGCCAGCCGAGCAGCCGGCGCGGGTCACCGGCCGGATTGGCCGGCGTGCCCGCGAACAGCGGCTGCCCGTTGAAGCTGAAACTGACGGCCGGCGCCAGATACGGCAGATCGGCGCGATACGGCACGAACTCGCCGACCGCGAGCGCCACGTGGCTGAGCAGGTCGGCGAGCTGCGCGAGGCGATCCACCGCCAGCGATTTCGCGTAGCGGCTCGCCACCACCTCGATCGTCGCGCCCACCGACGCGATCGCGGCCGTCACCTCGTCGTCTGCGTAGGGCGTGTCGCGCGGCGCGAAGCTGCGGCCGAGCCGGAACGCGATCTCCAGTTCCAGCCCGAACGGCCGGCGCGGATCGGCCGCGTGCACGGCCGTGTCGCCGTGCAGCACGCCGTGCGCGGGCAGCGCCGAGGCGGCCGGCGGCGCATCGGGCGATTTCGCGCCGACCTTCCAGCCGGCGATCGCCCCGCCGAGCGCGGCCACGTGCTCGTGCTGCTGGTCGTAGGCGGTGCGGGCGTCGGTCGGCAGCACGACGCCGTCGGGCAGCGCCTCGAGCGGCGCGTGGTGCTGGCCGGCGTGCGCGAGCAGGCGGCCAAGGGAAAAGGTGTCGTTCATCGCGTTCGGTCGCCCGGTCGGGCAGCAAGGAAGAAGCTGGAGAAGGATGGCAAGGCGCCCGGCACGCGCCGCGCGCCAGGCGCGCACCCGTGCCAACCAGCGCTCATGCTACCCGCGAATCGCCGCGCGCGCGGCGCCCGCCACCGCAACGGCAAGCCGCATCAGAATCGGTAGCCGAGCGAGGCGAAGGTGGTCCACTCGGTGCGCTTCTCGGTGATCGGGCTGTTCGCCGCGAAGCGCTGCAGCCGGCCCAGCGTCGAATTGACGGTGCCGACCCAGTGCTTCGAGAAATCGTGGGTCGCGTAGAAGTTCAGGTGAATGTCGCGCACGCCCGCGCCAGTCGCATAGGCCGGCAGCCCCGAGGCGGCACTTTCCGCCGGCGAGATGCCGAACAGCGTGCGCGTGTAGGCGCCGTTGGCCCAGGTCAAGCCCGGCCCGACCGAGAACAGCCAGCCCTTGAGCGGCAGCGACGCGTACAGATCGGCGCTCGCCGTGGTGCCCTGCCCGTAGCCGATCACGTCGCGATACACGGCCAGCGCGCCGGTGAAGGCCCACACGGTGTAGTCGGCGAACAGCTTCAGCTTGGGGCCGTCGTGCACGTCGGGCAGCCCGCGCAGCCGCGCGTCGTCCTTCGCGTCGCGCGACTGGAAATCGAAGCTGACGGCCATCCCGAGGTGGTAGTTCTCGTTCGAGATCACGTTCCAGCCGAGCACGTCCGGCCCCTGCGAGAAGAAGCGGTCGCGATACGAGATGTCGAGCGCCGGGAACGGATAGGCCTTCAGGTGCCGCGAGCCCGGGTATTGCGGCGCGACGTAGACACCGGGGCCGATCGTGATCTTCCAGGGCGAGGCGCTCGCCGTGGCGGATGCATCGGCGGACGCGGTGCCGGCGGTGGCCGTGGAGCCGGCCGCGCTCGGCGCGTCGCCGCCGTCGGCGCGCGCGGCGGTGGCGAACAGCAGGATGCCGGCGGCGCAGGCCGCGCCGGCCAGCTTCGGGCAGAGTGAAACGCGTGTCATCGTTGTTGTGTGCTTATTTGGTCTTGCGGGCCACCGCCGCGAGCTGGCGCAAGCGCCGCGCGAGCGCCTTCGACACGACGGGCGGCGCCCCCGCGCCGGCGCCGTGCGCGATCTCGCTCTCGCGCAGGAACAGCGCGGTTTCGCGCGCCACGATTTCCCGTTCGTTGTCGGACGTGATCATGTGATACGAATCGTCGAGCCAGATGGTGCGCAGGAAGCTCGCGCCGATCCGGTCGATGACGTAGTTCGGGTTGCGCGGGCTCGAGGTCTCGTCGTCGATCGCGTGGATCACGAGCGTGTCGTTCTCGATGCCATCCACCCCCCTGCGCGCCTCGCGCGCGAGCCGCGCGGCCTGATGCAGCGCCGGCAGCGAGATTTCCGACGGCCCCACCTCGCTGAACGCGTCGCGCTCCATCGCGCGCGCGATCTTGGCGCGCAGCGCCTCGTTGCGCAGTCCGAACGGCTCGGCCTCGCGGTAGCGGTAGCGATGGCGCAGCGGCGTGAAATAGGCCAGATCGAGGATGAAGCGATACCACGGGATCGCCCAGCCGTTGTAGGTCAGCGTCAGCGACAGCAGCGCGAGCGCCTGCGCGGCGGGCCGCTCGCGGATCACGCGCAGCGCGAGCGCGCCGCCGATCGACAGCCCCACCACCGACACGCGCTCGTAGCGCGCGGCCAGCGCGTCGAACTCGCGCAGCGCGGCCTCCACCCAGCGCTCCATCGGCTGCTCGGCCGAGCCGGCACTGTAGCCCTCGAGCACCGGCGCGCAGATCGTGAAGCCTTCGTCGTGCAGATAGCGGGCGAGGTAGCGCAGCTCGAGCGGCGAACTGGACAGGCCGTGCAGCAGCAGCACGGCGTGGCCGTCGCCCTCGCCGAAGATCGTCGAGGCCGCCGACGGACGCGGCGCGCGGGCAGCGGCGGCATCGGACGGCTTGCCGGGCGGCGCCACGGCCTCGTCGCGCGGCAGATCGTTCGCGTTCATCTCAGGCCTCCTGCGTGGCGCGCAGCACGAGGAACTCGCCGGCGTGCGTCGTGAAGCGCTCGCACATGCACTGCGTGAGCCGGAATTCGCCGGGCTGCGCGGGCGTGCCGACGCGCACGCGATGGCTGCCGGCCGACAGCGCGACCGAGACGCGCGGCAGATCGTCGGGATGGACGTCGCGATAGAGCGGGCCCGGCGCGACCTCGCCGTCGAACGGCAGCGAGGCATCCACGCTCTGGCCGACCTGGGCGCGCTGGCGCGCATCGCGCGCGATCGCCTTGATCAGGATCAGCGCCTGCTGGTGCTGCGCGAGGTGGCGCAGCAGGCGATGGGTTTCGTCCACGGCGCGGCGCGCGAGCGCGCGCTCGTTGTCCTGACGCAGCAGCATTTCGTAGCGCGACTGCGCCACCGCCGTGACCAGCGTGGCGCGGTACTGCGCGCGACGCAGCCGCTCCACCAGCATGATCACGAGCAGCGTGACGAGCGGATACGAGATCAGCAGCACCACGTCGCCGCGCGTGATGGTCAGGAAATTGTCGATCGAGCCGTAGGGCGGCACGAACAGGAAATCGGCGATCGCGAGCCCCAGCAGCATCACGGTCAGCGCCGGCGCGAGGCCCAGATAGTATTCGACGAGCACGGCCGCGATCGCGAAGGCCGTGCCGGGCATGATCGGCCCGAGCAGCGGATGCAACGACAGACGCACCGTGATCGCCAGCGCCAGCGCGCCGGCCGCGATTGCCCAGCGACGCATGCCGGATGGCGCCCAGAGACTCGCATTCTGAACTTTCATGGATGTGCGGATCGTGCAAAAAACGCTGCATGGTAACGAGTTTCACCGCGATTTTGGAGAGCCGGACCCGATGTTTTTAAGCTGTCCCTTCACAGCATCGCATGGCCGGCCCTGCATGCGGCACCACGTATTTTCACCCCTTGTGGCCGCGGCGACCGGCTGACGGCGTGGAGCGGGTCACGACTTGCCGAACATTTCGGCCAGCTTGCGGTTCGGCGGTTGCGCGTGCATCGGCTCGCCGGCGCCCGCCTCGACCGCCCTCGCCGACCACGTTCGCATAGCAAGCCGCGTGCGCCGCTAGTCGCCGTCCACCGGCGTGACGTCGGGGCCGAACACCTCGCAGCCGAAGGCGAAGCGGCCCGGCGCGCCGGCCAGCGCGCCGGCGAAACGCACCGACGGCAGGCGATGCGGGCCGGGCAGATAAATGCTGCCCGGCTCGGCCAGCGCGTCGGCCTGCTGCCTCGACAGCGCCGTGGCCCAGCGCAGGTAGCCGGCGTGGAAGCCGGCCGAGTGCCCGTCCTCGACGTTGTTGGCGATGTCGAGGCCGGCCGGCACGGCCGAGGGTAGCGGCACGAGCCGGCGAGCGGCCGCGAACGCGCCGAGTTCGCCGGCGGCCTCGGCATAGGCGGTCACGTCGACGTCGGCATCGGTGTCGCCGCTCTGCTGTCTCGCCAGGTGGAACTGCGAGACGCGCAGGCCCTCCACGGCCACCGCGCGCGGCAGCGTGATGCGCATCTCTTCCCAGTTGTCGCCCGCGTCGTCGTGATCGGCGTCGAGCACGACGTGGCCGTCGTGCGCATAGCCGGTCAGCACGACGCCCGCGCCGCGCCACGCCATGCGCTCGGCCTGCGTCGGCAGGCGCGCGCCGGGCGAGCAGACCAGCATCGACTGCAAGCGCGCCGCGGCCGCATCCACGGCATCGGCGCGCGCCGGCGACGCGGCCGTCAGCAGGGCCAGGGCGAGCGTCGCGCCGGCCGCGGCCAGCCCGGTGCGAGCCAGACGCATGGTGCGATCGGGACGTTCGGCGCGGGCGGCACCGGGTGGCGACCCGGCCGACACCGGGTACGCGCGGCGCACGGCATCGAGAAACGGGAAACGGCGCGTGTGATTCATCGTTGCAGCGGCAGCTGCGCTCCTTCAGGGTCGCCCGGCGCGAGGGGCACGGCGCGGCGGGACTTGGCCCTGCATCATGCCGAGAAGCGCCCGGCTTGCCAAGCGCGGCGCACGCCGCGCGGTCGATTCGATGCGGCGGCGCATCATCGTTGCATGCGCGCGCATCAAAGCATGCTGCGCGGCCGCTGCAGGGTGCCGTCGACGAAGCGCGCGGCACGGAACGCGCGCAGATCGAGCGAGGCCTGCCCGGCATCGACGAGCTCGGCCAGCAGCCGGCCCACGATCGGCCCCATCGCGAAGCCGTGGCCGCAGAAGCCGGTGGCGATCGCCAGGCCGCGCACGGCTGGCGGCGTGTCGATCACCGGAATCCCGTCGGGCAGCACGTCGATCAGGCCGGCCCAGCTCTCCACCGCCTGCGCGGCCGCCAGCGCCGGGAAGTTCGCCTTCAGTCGCGCCAGCGCGCGCGGGCCCTGCGCAGGGTTCGGGCGCGGCTGCGGATCGCGCGGCTCGATCGCGTCGTGGCCGCCCGCGAGGCGCCGACGCAGGTCGTCGAGCAGCGCGCGGTCCACGCGCACGCGGAATTTCTCGCGATGCTTCCAGAACTCCGGCAGATACATCGACAGCCCGCGCAGGTGACCGAACGTGAAATCGAGGTCGACCGTCATGTCGTCGGCCAGGTTGATCGCGCCGTCGGCGCGCTGGCGAATGCCGAGCCCGTGCCCCCAGATGGTCGCGGCCGACACGGCCGGCAGCGCGTTGGTGCGCAGGCAGGTGCCGCGCACCGTCTGCTGCGGCAGGCGGATGCCGAGCCCGTCGAGCAGCCGGAAGCTGGTGGCGCCGGCCGCGCAGATCACGCGCGCGGCCCGCACCGTGCCGCGCTCGGTCACCACGCCCGTCACCGCGCCGCCGGCCGTCTCGATCGCGCGCACCCCGCAGCCGTCGAAGAAGCGCGCGCCCGCCTCGATCGCGCGCGCCGCGAACGCGGGCGCCACGCGGCGCGGCTCGGCCTGGCCGTCGGTGGCCGTGTAGAGCCCGCCCAGCACCGGCGTGGCGAGCCCGCTCACGTGCCGGCCCACCTCGTCGCGCGACAGCATGCGGGTGCCGAGCCCGTGCTCGCGGGCGGTGTCGAGCCAGGACGTGTAGCTGGCGTGATCCTCGTCGGTGTCGGCCAGATAGAGGCAGCCGCCCTGCCGCCATTCGAGGTCGGCGCCGAGCTCCTGCTCGAGGCCTTCCCAGATCCGCATGCCGGCCATCATCAGCGGCACCTCGGCCGATTCGCGGCCCTGCTGGCGCACGAAGCCCCAGGCGCGCGTCGATTGCTGGCCGGCGACGCGCGACTTGTCGAACACCGCCACGCGCATCCCGCGACGCGCGAGGTAGTAGGCGGCGGCGCAGCCCATGATGCCGGCGCCGACGATGGCGACGTCGGCTTGCGCGGGAAACGGTTCGTCGGGGCGAGAGAAGGCGCGATGGAGCGGATAGGTGGTGGTCATGCGGCGGGCCGGGGCCGGAAACGGGGGCGATCGTGGTGAGCGCGCCATTCTACCGGCGGCGCGGCGCGCGGTGGCCGGTGCACCTGTGTGCGACGGCGTACCGGCGCCGTCACACGCGCATGCGAAGATCGAATCCGGTCGCCGCCCTCGCGGTGCCCGGGCCGAGGCCGGCGGGCAGGTAAATTTGCCATTCCGGCCCCATCCTTTCACGGCCCGGCAGCTTCCTGCGGAAAGTCTCGCGGGGCGCGGATTTCGGCAAGGTTTCGTAACAGCTTTCACATTCGCCAGTGTAAATGTCGGCGGGCAAATTTGCGATTTGCGGTAAAGTTAACGTTTGCGTGCGTGGCCGGTCGGCTCGCTCTAAGTAAAAGCGGCTTCGTCCGACATGAACCAAACGTCGTAAAGCGACATTTTCGACCCGATCGCACCCGCAGCATGACCAATGAAGCAGTGACCACGGACTCCCTGGCCGTCGCCGAGCGCGTGCGCGAGCTGATGAGCCGCAACGGCATCGGCAAGCGACAGCAGACCACCGAGCTGTGCCGGATCCTCGACCTCAGTTTTTCCCAGGGCCATCGCAAGCTGCGTGGCAGCAGCCCATGGACCCTCTCCCAGATCCGCAAGGTGGCCGCCGCCTACGGCGAGCCCGCCGCGCAGCTGTTCGGCGCGCAGTCGCTCGATCCCGGCATGGTGGGCGCGAGCGCGCACGATGCCGTGCTGATCGCAGGCGTGGCCGAGCTCCCCTGCACCGTGTGGATCGGCGCCCAGCTCGAGCCGGGCGCACGCCCCGAATTCGTCGCCTACGAGCACCAGGGCCGCTGGCGCGTGCTGCGCCACACCGGCGCGCTGTACCAGAGCGCCTACGACGTGCACAAGATCGAGATCTACCCGCGCCAGGCCGAGAACGAGCGGCTGCTGGTGGCCGTGGTGGATCCCGACCGCGTGTCGGCCGACGCCGTGTGTCGCCATCTCGACGAGCAGGGCTTCGCCACCGCGCACTTCGAACGCCTGCCGGCCTTCCTCGAGGCGCTGCAGAGCCAGGCCTTCGACGCGGTGCTGACCGAATGGATCTTCGACGGCCGGCCCGCCACCGCGGCGATCCGCGCCGTGCGCACCTCCGAGAACCCCTTCGCCCCGATCTTCGTGCTGACCGGCGCGATGCGCGCGGGTCAGGCCAGCGAAGCCGACATCAGCGACGTGATGCGCGCCTTCGACGTGGTCTGCTACGAAAAGCCGGCGCGCCTCGGCATCCTGTGCGCCGACCTGGCGCGGCGCCTCGCGCGCGCGTGAGCCGGCACGGGCCGCGTGCCCGGCACGGAAGGCGCGACACCTGCCCGCCACATATCCACCGCATATCCACCGCAAAGCCTTGCACGGCGGGCCTCACGGGCCGCCCCGCGGGCTGCGCGCGTGCGTACAATAGCCGTCGCCTCCCCTTCCGAGCTCCTTCATGGCCCGCATCATTCCCGACGACTGGCAGAGCCTCGCCGCCACCGGCGCCGCGCAGCGCGAACGCGACACGCTCGCGATGCTCGAGCACGCGCTACCCGCCGCCTACACCGTCTATCACGGCGTGCACTGGACGCGGCCCGAGCATCATTTCTCGGTATTCGGCGAGGCCGATTTCGTGGTGGTGAGCCCGTCCGGGCGCGTGCTGCTGGTCGAGCAGAAGGCCGGCTTCCTGCGCGAGACGCCGAAGGGCCTCGCCAAGGTCTACATGAAGACCGAGCGCAACGTGGCGATCCAGCTCGCGCGCATGCAGGAGACGCTGCATCGCCGGCTGACCGCCGCGTTCGGCGCCGGCGAGTACGGCGTGGACGCGCTGCTCTACTGCCCCGATCACGTGGTGGCGAACCCGGCCATCGCCGGGCTGCCCCCCGAGCGCATCGTGGATGCGTCGCGCCGCGACCAGCTCGCCACCGTGATCGCGAGCCTGCTGCCCGAGGACGAGCCGCCGTTCGCGAGCGCCGCCAGGATCCACCACTTCCTCGCCGACGAACTGTCGCTCGCGCCCGACACGAGCGCGCTGGTCGGCCAGGCCGACACGCTCGTCACGCGGCTGTCGGCCGGCCTCGCCACCTGGGCGCGCCGGCTGGAGTTCGATCCGTTCCGGCTGCGGGTGATCGCCACGGCGGGTTCGGGCAAGACCCAGCTCGCGGTGCGCGTGATGCGCGACGCGACGGCGGTCGGCAAGCGCGTGCTCTACGTGTGCTTCAACCGCCCGCTTGCCGATTCGATCAAGCGCGTCGCGCCCGACGGCGCGATCATCGCCAACTATCACCAGTTCTGCGATTCCGTGCTGCGCGACGCGGGCCACACGCCCGATTTCGCCGAGCCCGACGCGTTCGCGCGGCTCGAGGCCGACTTCGCCGCCACGCCGGTGCCCGAGCGCTGGCGTTTCGACGTGCTGATCGTCGACGAAGGTCAGGATTTCCAGCCGGCCTGGGCCGCCGCGCTCGAGCGCGTGCTCACGCCGGGCGGCGCCTGGTGGTGGCTCGAGGATCCGCTGCAGGCGCTCTACACGCGCGACCACGTGCCGTTCGACGGCTGGACCACGCTGCGCGAGCTGACCAACTACCGCAGCCCGCGCGACGTGCTCGCCTATCTGCGCAGCGTGGTGGGGGAATTCGAGCCGCTCGCGGCCGAGCTCAAGTCGGGCAGCCCGTTCGACGATTCGGGCATCGCCTTCAACGTCCATGACGACGGCGACGCCACCGGCGAGGCCTGCATCGACGCCACTAAGCGCGCGATCACGCAGGCGCTGTCGCTCGGCTTCCGCAAGCAGGACATCGCGGTGCTGTCGTATCGCGGTCGCGAGAACTCGGCGTTGACGCCGCTCGACCAGCTCGGCCCGCATCGGGTGCGCCGCTTCACCGGCAAGTACGATCTGTTCGGCACGCCCGAATATCAGGACGGCGACGTGCTGCTCGATTCGATCTATCGCTTCAAGGGGCAGGCCGCGCCGTGCGTGATCCTGACCGAGGTCGATTTCGAGCGCTTCGATGCGCGCGCGGCACGCAAGCTGTTCGTGGGCGCCACGCGCGCCACCATGAAGCTGATCGTGGTGGCCTCGCAGCGCGCGGCCGCGCAGATCGCGCCGCCGGCCGACTGAGGCCGCCGCGCGCTCAGGCCACGCGGAACGCGCGCACCGCGTCGCGCAGGCCGTCGGCCTGCTCCTCCAGCGCGGCCGCGGCCGCCGCGGCCTGCTCGACGAGCGCCGCGTTCTGCTGGGACACCTCGTCCATCTGCGACACCGCGCGGCTGACCTGCTCGATGCCGTCGCGTTGCTGATCCGAGGCCGTGGCGATCGCGGCCATGCTGTCGTTCACGCGCGTGATCGCCTCGCGGATCTCCGTCATCGTGTTGCCGGCCGAATCGACGAGCCGCGAGCCCGCCGCGACGCGCTCCACCGATTCGCCGATCAGTGCGCGGATTTCCTTGGCCGCCGCCGCCGAGCGCTGCGCCAGCGTGCGCACCTCGCCCGCCACCACCGCGAAGCCGCGGCCCTGCTCGCCGGCCCGCGCCGCTTCCACCGCCGCGTTCAGCGCCAGGATGTTGGTCTGGAATGCGATGCCCTCGATCGTGCCGATGATGTCGGCCACGCGCTGCGAGCTGCGGTCGATCTCGTTCATCGTGCCGATCACCTCGCCCACCACCGACGCCCCGTGCGACGCGATGCGGCTCGCATCGTCGGCCGACTCGCGCGCGTCGCGCGCGTGGTCCGCGTTCTGGCGCACCGTGGTGGTCAGTTCGGTCATGCTGGCCGCCGTCTCTTCCAGCGCGGCCGCCTGCTCCTCGGTGCGCTGCGACAGGTCGGTGTTGCCGGCCGAGATCTGGCGCGTGGCCGTGGCGATCGATTCCGAGCCGTGGGTGACGCGCTTCACCGTGTCGGCCAGGTTACGCTGCATGCGCGTGACGCCGGCCACGAGCTCGGCCATCTCGTCCTTCGAGGTCCAGTGCAGCTCGCGCGTGAGGTCGCCGTCGGACAGGCGGCGGAAGTGTTCGAGCAGCTCCGAGAGCGGGCGCGTGATCGCGTAGTGCAGGCCGATCGCGCAGCCGAGGCAGGCCGCCAGGCCGAACACGATCGTCACGATCGACACAAGGCGCAGCGTGGAGAAGCGGATCTGCGCGCCGTCGTAGACGTCCTTGCCGTGCGCGGTGTTGAACTTGTCGAGCTCGATGGTGGCCTTGCTCAGCGCCACCGACAGCGGCGGCGCGACCTGCATCATCACGTGGTCGGCGGTGTCCGCATGGCCGCCGCGCAGGCCGTCCATCATCGGCCGGATCGCCTGATCGATGAAGGCGGCGCGCGCCGTGCCCACCGCGTCGGCGAGCGGCTGCTGCCCCTCCGGATGCGGCAGCGCCGCGAAGTCCTGCCAGGCGCGGTCCGAGGTGGCGAGATAGGACTCGGCCTTGGTGATGACCGCGGCCAGGTCGGGGCTGTCCGGATGCAGGATCGCGCGATCGAGCGTGGTGCGCACGATCGTCAGGTTCAGGTTGGCCGAGGCCAGCGCCGTCTGCGCCGCGAGCTGGGTCGCGTATGCGTCCTTCAGCGCGACGTTCGAGCTCTGCATGCCGGCCAGGCCGACGATCCCCGTCACGCAGAGGATCAGGGCCGCCAGCGCGAGCGTCGAATAGAGACGAGATCGAATCGAGAAACGGGAAAACAGGGCGTTCATGGCAGACCGGTCGACAGGATTCAAAGGCTCGGAAGCGCTCGCGCGCACGGTTATTGCTGACAGTGTTTACGGTCTGAACATTCGAAACTTGAGCATGTGTTTTCCCTGATGGAACGCGAAAATGCGTGCTTTGCGTGAAAGCTTGATCTCGCGCATAGTGGCGGCATGTCCTGCGAATCCGCCCCCAATGGGCCCGACAACGCCGATCCCCCGCACTCAGGCTAAAATCCGCGCATGCCGACCCCGCCCCTGCCTCCGTCCTCTTCCGCCGATGCGCCTCACGATGGCGCGGGCGCCAACGAATACACCGTCGACGAGCTTGCCCGCGTGACCGACACCACGGTGCGCAACGTGCGCGCCTATCAGGATCGCGGGCTGTTGTCGCCGCCGCGCAAGCGCGGTCGCGTCGGCATCTACGACGACACGCACGTCGCCCGGCTCAAGGTGATCAACCATCTGCTCGCGCGTGGCTACACGCTGTCGAACATCCAGGACCTGATCAAGGCCATCGACGAGGGCCACGACCTGCGCTCGATCCTCGGCCTCGAGAACGCGATCGGCGGGCGCTGGTCGCACGAGCGGCCGAAGACCTATTCGCTCGCGGATCTGGTGGCGCTGTTCGGCCCGCAGACGCCCACCTCGCTGCTGCGCGTGACCGAGCTCGGGCTGCTCGAGCGGCGCGGGCTGTCGTTCGTGGCGAAGACGCCGGGCCTGATCGAGGCCGCCGGCGCGCTGGCGCGCGAAGGCATTCCGGTACGCGACCTGGTGGACGCGATCGCGATCGCGCGCCCGCACTTCGATGCGATCGCACGCGTGCTGGTCGATCTCGTGGTGCGCCGCCTCGACCGTTACGACGAGGGCTCGCTGCCGCCGGCCACCGACGTGCCGGCGCTCGTGGACGCAATCTGGCGGGTGCGACCGCTGTCGGCCACCTTCGTGGAGGGCGAGATGAATCGCGCACTCGAGGCCGCGTCGGGCGCCTACCTGGGCGGACGCGTGGCCAACATCCTCGACAAGCAACTCAGCGAGGAAGCGGCGCGCGGCGAGGCGAGCGAGGGAGGGAAGAAGGGAGCTCGGGGGAAGGGCTGGAAAACTTAGCCCCCCCGCCGTCATATTGATATCGGCAATGCTTCGTTGGCCCGTGCCGACGCGCGTGCGACGATTTTTCGACTGCGGCGGCCCCCGATCCACGGGAGCCGCCGTTTCGATGAATCGCGCCGCTTCGCGCGGCCCACACGGAGAGCCACCGATGTCCCGCGTCACCCGCCTCACCGCCGCCACGCGCCGGCTGCCCGCCGCCCTGCTCGTCGCCGCCACGCTGTTCGCCGCGACCGCCGCCACCGATGCCTGCGCGCAAGCGGGCGGCGACCACGTGCTGCGCATCGGTTATCAGAAGGCCGGCCTGCTCTCGGTCGTGAAGACGCAGGGCGCGCTCGACGCCAAGCTCAAGCCGCTCGGCTATACCGTGCAGTGGTTCGAGTTCCCGGCCGGCCCGCAACTGCTCGAGGCGCTGAACGCCAACAGCATCGACTTCGGTTACACCGGCGCGCCGCCGCCCGTGTTCGCCCAGGCCGGCGGCGTGCGCTTCGTGTACGTGGGCGCCGAGCCGCCCGCGCCGCACGACGAGGCGATCTTCGTGAGGCCGGGCTCGCCGATCCGCGACGTGGCCGGCCTGCGCGGCAAGAAGGTGGCGCTGCAGAAGGGCTCGAGCTCGAACTACCTGCTGCTCGCCGCGCTCAACAAGGCCGGCGTGCGCTACGACGAGATTCACCCCGTCTATCTCGCACCGGCCGACGCGCGCGCCGCGTTCGAGAGCGGCGACGTGGATGCGTGGGTGGTATGGGATCCTTACTATGCGGCCGCGCAAGGCGCGCTGAAGGTGCGCACGCTGTCCGACTACACGGGCCTGGCCGCCACCTACAACTTCTACGAGGCCACCCGCGACTTCGCGACCTCGCACGCCGACGTCGTGGCGACGGTGCTGCGCCAGATCCGCGACACGGGCCTGTGGGTCAATGCGCATCCGGCCGAGACGGCCGCCATCATCGCCCCGAAGGTGGGCCTCGACACCGCGCTGGTCGAAAGCTGGTTCAAGCGCGTGCCGTTCGGCGCGGTGCCGGTCAGCGACGCGATCGTGGCCTCGCAGCAGGCCGTGGCCGACGCGTTCCACGACGTGAAGCTGATCCCGACGCAGATCACGGTGTCGCAGGACGTGTGGCGCGACCGCGCCGTGGACACCGCCCTGGCCGCGAAGTAGGCTCACTGCCGCGTCACGCGCGCCGCCCGGCGCGCATTCAGTGGCCGAAACGCTGGCGCACGATGGTGTCGAGATCGTCCGCGAGCCTGGCGGCCGACTCGCCGGGCAGGCCGATGCCGAACTCGTGGCGCACCGCGCGGCCGTCGAGCAGGTACAGGCTCCAGGTCATGTCGGTGGCCGACTGCGAGCGCAGCGTGTGCGTGGCGCCCCACACCTCGTCGGCATCGGCGCGCAGCCGCGCCGCGTCGCCGCTGCCGAGCGTGGCGGCATCGTCGCCCACCAGCTTCAGCGCGAAATTGCCGTTCGCGTCGCGCGCCGCGGCCGTGACGGCGCGGCCGATCCGGCCGCTGTCGTAATCCACCACGATCCATTGCGACTGCGGCGTCATGAAGCCGCCGCGTACCAGCATCAGCCCGTGCACGGGCGGCCGGATCGCCGTGAGGATGAAACCCATGTTGCAGTCCTGGCACAGGTAGCCGCGCGGCAGCAGTTGCGCGCCGGTCGCGCCCGGCGGATGCACCACGGGCGCGGGTTCGGGTGCCTTGGGCGGCGCGTCGGCGCCGGAGCTGGCGCAGGCGGACAGCAGCAGCGCCGCGGTGGCCAGCGCGAGCGCGCCGGCGATACGTGAGACGGGACGCAAGCGTGCGCTCCTTCGGTACATGAAAATCGGATCGTGACGGGGGCCGGCGCCCATTGCTGCGGAAACGGCAACGCTCGGCGCGTCATCATCGCATCGCACCCATCGATTCGCAACGACGAAAGCAAAAAGTAATCCGCGAACGGCAAAACGGAAAGCACCGATAATCGACCTGCACTCGTTTCGCGCATTCCCGGCATTCGCCACTTCACGAATGACCGAATACCGCATTGGTGAAGATAAAAAATATTTGTGTTTTTTTAATACCACGCCAGTGCAATTTCAATGCCGATTTTATTTTCGGCGCTCTATGATGCGAGCCGTCGAAAGCATTACCCGCAACTGCCGGAAGCATTGCCCGGCAAGCTTTTCTCGCTGCCCGATCGCATTCGGTTGATTTGACCGGCGCGCGGGCCGCGCGCTTCGATTCACTCGCCATTTCGATTCGCCGATTCAATCCGCGTGATTCGCGGTCGCCGCCTTTCGCGACCTCGGGCATGCCGCTTCGCCGTCGATCATTCAGAACCCGTCATCGTCCATTCGGAGGCCATTCGATGAAATCCACCCTGATCACCGCCGCGCTCGCCGGCGCGTTCGCCGTCTCGACGTCCGCCCACGCGCAAAGCAGCGTCACGCTGTACGGCCTGATCGACACCGGCCTCGTCTACACGAATAATCAGCTCGGCCACAGCAACTGGCAGATCGCGAGCGGCACCACGCAGAACACCGTGTTCGGTTTGAAGGGCTCGGAAGACCTCGGCGCGGGCCTGCACACGATCTTCAAGCTCGAACAGGGCTTCATCATGAACAACGGCGCACAGGCGTTCGCCGGCAGCGCGTTCGGCTCGCAGGCGTGGGTCGGCCTGCAAAGCGATCCGTACGGCACGCTGACGTTCGGCCGCCAGTTCGACGTGATGAACGACGCCGTCGGCCCGCTGACGGCCGGCTTCAACACATGGGGCGGGAGCATCGCCGCGCATCCGTTCGACAACGACAACCTCGCCGCGAACTCGGTCGTGGTCAACAACTCGGTCAAGTACGCGAGCCCGGTGTATCACGGCGTCACGTTCGAAACGATGTACTCGTTCAGCAACAAGGCCGGCGACTTCGCCAACAACCGCTCGTACGGCTTCAGCCTCGCGTACGCGCAGGGCCCGCTGAACCTGGCGGCCGGCTACCTGCAATTCAACAACGCGGGCAACGGCGCAGGCGCCGTCACGACCGGCGACACGAGCGCGAACTTCGTCGCCGAACGCCAGCGCATCTGGTCGCTCGGCGGCAACTACACGTTCGGACCGGCGACCGTCGGCCTCGTCTGGAGCCACACGCAGATCGACAACGTCGCCGGCGTGTTCTCGTTCGGCACGGGCAGCTATCTCGGCGCGGGCAGCGACGGCACCGGCACGCTCGGCGGCTCGCTGCGCCTCGACAACTACGAGGTCAACGCGAAGTACGCACTGACGCCGGCATGGAGCGTGTCGGGCGCCTACACGTACACGCATGGCGCGTACAACGGCGCATCGCCGGGCTGGAATACGGCGATGCTGCAAACCGACTACGCGCTCAGCAAGCGCACCGACTTCTATCTGGAAGGCGTGTATCAGAACGTGCATG
>JASLEG010000206.1 GCA_030151225.1 Burkholderia sp.
CGTCGTGCTCGACGATCCGGTCGCGATCCTGCAGGAGATTCCCGCCTACATCGACAAGCGCTGGAGCAGTTTCCTGTACCAGATCGACGAAGCCGATACGGTACATCCCGGCCAGACGTGGCATCGCAAGGCGACGCTGAGTTCGGCGCTGGAAACGCTGAAGCTGCACGTGGAGCGTGAAGCGGAGGAATCGGTGTATCAGGGCGCGCGAGACGCAGCCCGAACCACACTGGAGAACGCAGGGCCGGCCCTGCTGATCGAGAAGTACCGCCAGTTGGTGCAACCCGTCCTCGACGAAACGGTCACGCAATCGCAGTTGGAGTCGGCACGGGCCGAGCGCTGGGGGGCCTATGCCAAATTGTTCGATCACACCCAACGCGAGGCATTCGAAGCGCGCTTTGCGAAAGCCTCGGCGCTGCACGACGCCGAATACACCGTACCGATGGCGAACGCTCACGCTGCCTGGCTGCGCAGCAGGAATCTGCACGCGGTGCTCGACCATCATTTCGACAAGCAGGACATCAACAGCAGCCTCGCTTTCCCGTGTGTGCTGCTGGCCTGCATTGCCGGCACGGGTGGACTGGGCGCCTGCATGCAGGTCTATCGCGACTGGCTCGATGCACCACTGGAGGCGAGCCCGATCTGGCGAGCGCTGCTGCTGAACTACCAGCCTTTGCTGCAGGTCGTGGATCAGGTGTCGGACGGCGCAGACAGCATGCTCGAAAGCCCCGATACCTGGACGAACGTCTTCACGGCGTACGACGCCGCACTGGACAAGGTCAAGGGCATCGCCGCCACAAACATCGCGCCCGGCATCAGGGTGAACCGGGTCGCGGGCGTCGACGTGTTGCCGGCGCTGTTTCTCGAACTCGGGAATCTGCCTCGGAACCTGCTCGTGAAGGGTGGAAAGCCGGCTACGGCGTTGCTGGCGACGCTCGGCATGCGCAGCGGCCAGGCCGCCCGATGGGTGCAGGTGGTCGGTACGCGACGCGACCTGTACATGAGCATCCTCGAAGTGCTGACCCATTCGCAAACCGGTCCCAGCATTGCGCTGCGCAATCTGCAGGTCTCGCTCAAGGACCAATTGCGGACGTTCGAACTGGAGGGCGTTGCGCTCGACGACGAGATGCGGTTCTGGACCGTGGTGTTCGACGAAGAGGCGCAGCGCGATCTCGCCAGCAACCGCGTGGCCCCCTCACGACGCGGTGACGAACTCGGCAAGACCGTGAAGATGATCTCCGTGCGGGAGTTCAACGAGAGCACGGCCGGCAAGGTCATCGAGATGGCCGTGCATCCGGGAACAGTCGCGAGCGTGGGGCTGTTCCTGGCCTGTTACGGTTACCAGCAGGCGGCCACCGTGGATGGCTCGATGAAGCATCGGCAGACCCGCGCCAGGGAGAAGATCATCGCCCTGTACAGCGCGGGTGCCGGGAGTCTGCTCGATCTGCTGCGAGCGGGGGCCAAGGGGCTGATTTCGAGGAAGGTGCCGGTGCTCAGCCCGTGGCTGTCGAGGCGCCTGGGCGGGCGCGGATTCATGATCTGGGAGGGGGCGGGGTTTGTGGCGGGTGGGGCTGCGATGGCGATTTTGGGGGTAATTGATGTTCAGAATACTGCGGAGGCGCGATCCCGGCATCAACCAGGAATGTCGATTTTGTACGGAGTGAACGCCGTTGCTGAAATGGGTTTGGGGCTTTATGAAGGGATCGTCGGTATCAATCTGATTTTTCGCCTTGGTTTGGTATGGGCGAGCGGCGCTTTCAATCCCTTTGTGTTCGCGTTTTCTTTGATTATTATTGGCGTTAGTTTAATTATTGAAGCTGCAAAAGACTCTCTGGCGATGGATTGGGTCAGGCAGTGTCTATGGGGAGTGGAAAGTAACTATCGAAACGAGATCGAGGAGATGGATAATTTTGAAAAGGCCCTGAGCGAATGAGGCCCTGGATTGAGTGGTTGCTAGTTCGGAACAATGGCGTCGTGATGTCGGGGCGCTATCTGAAAGAGCCACCTTGGAAGCCCAGCGAAGCATTCAAGAGGGAAAGGCTCAAGCAGAAGCAGCATGCTGGATATGAGCCTCGCACGTTAGGTGGTGTAGTGTCATTCAATGAAAACTATATGGATGTTGTGGATTGGGCCTATCAGAAGGTTGGGCCGCCTGAAGTATTCTGGATATTCGGAATGCTGTACATGCCGATGTCGGCATTGAGGATGGTGGTGGACTTCATTTTGAATCCGTGGTCGGCTGATCTTTACGTTGGAGGGCTATGGTCGTTAGTCTTCGTTTGTTTATTGACAGCACCTTTCTTTTTCTGGTTTGGTCGCATCCTGTATTACACCTTTACCGGCTACACCTACTACCCGGTCCGTCTCGATCGAAAGAACCAGATGGTGCACGTGTTCCACCACGGCGGCGAAGATGGCGTGCGCAGCTATCGCTGGAATGACATCACCTTCGGCCTGGTCGGCGGTGGCGCGCAGCAGCGCAGTTTCGTGCAAGGTGTCACGGCCGGCTACGTGCGACGTGACTATGACCATTACGACTACTTCCGGCTGGGCGTGATGTCCCCGTCCGAAGACGACATGCGCGGCCAATGGGAGTATTTCCGTCGTTATATGGAGGAAGGTCCGGATTCCTTGCCGGAGCCGGAAATCCTGCTGCCGATCGATGGCAAGCGCGAATCGTTCCGCCTGGGCGCGCAGCTATGCTGGTTCATGGGCGGCCCCTTTCTGTCCATGGCGATTTTCTTCGCGCCATTGACCGTTCCGGGCAGTTTCGTGCGCTGGTTCATCATGCACGTCACGCGGCGTGTGCCGCGCTGGCCGCAGCACATCATCGACCAGTGCCCCGTCTCGCCTCACGACAAATACGCCTACAAGCCTCGCAAATCGCTGGACGTCTCCTGCGACCTCGCGTTCTTCGTCACGGCTGGCGTGCTCGCATTCGACGGCGCCTTGCTCTACTGGTTCATCAAGTGGCTGAGCACGCCCGGATATCACTGATGAGAAGCGAGTCATGGGCAGTTGTGCAACGTATCAACGATCCGGCCGATCGTGCTCAAGTTGCGACCCATCCGACTACTTGCCACGAACGTTCATCGAGCGCATGGAGATCGTCGTCAGCGCATGTTGATTTCCACGAAAGCAATCGCAAGGCCGAGCACCAGCAGTCCGCTCGCCGTCGCGCAGACGATGCGCGGCCATCCGCGCGCCCTGATCGCGGCGACGCCGAGCAGCGCGGCGATCCCGAGCGTGACGGGCCAATAGACTGCGGCCATGATGAGCACGGCCATGTAAAACGGGATGTCGATGCTGATGTCACTCATGTGGGGAGGCAGCCAGGTTCACGCCGATGGAATCCCTTGCACGATACGCAAAGCGCTTCACGACGCGGATGCGGGCCCGGTTCGTCGGCTTCCTCGCCCAGGTGGGTCATCATCGCCGGATCGTCGACCGTCAGGTCGACGGATGCGATGTATTGCGCCGAGTCGCCGACGGTGATGCCGAACGAAAGCCCTGTTGCCACGCCTTGGCTGGAGAAACTCATCGACCGCTCACTGCAGTCGATCAGGAATTGACGGGCCGCGAGCACGGCCTCGCGCGGTGTCGTCGCATCGGCAATGGTCAGGGAGACGCCGGAACGTGCATGCGTCCGGCCCGATTGCATCGGATCGCCCGATTTCCAGGCCCGATCCGGTTTTCATGTTCGAGGCTCCGTAAACGAGTGGGTTCGGGCGCAGCCTTCGATCCGCACCTTCCTCAAACCCCCGCCAGCAAACCCTCGACGACCGCCTTCCCGTGCAGCATCGCCACCCACCGCGCCGGCAGCGCGGCCTCGCCGTACAACACGCCGGCCAGCCCGCCCGCGATGGCCGCGGTGGTGTCCGTGTCGTTGCCGAGCGCCACGGCGCGCTTGATGCAGTCTTCATGACTGCGCGTCGACAGCAGGCAGTGCACGGCCGACCAGAAGCTGTCCACCACGTAGCCCGAACCTTGCGGTGCGTCGAACCGGCCGTCCAGCACGATCTTCAGCTCGGCTTCGTCGGTCGTGCCGGCGTAGCGCGCGAGCAGTTCGTTCTCGGCGGCCCGTACCGCGTCGGCTGCGGCCAGGCCATCGAGGAGATGCAGCGCGGTCACGCAATACAGCGCGCAGCTCAGCTGCGAGCGCGCGTGCCCGTGCGTGACGAGGCTCTGCCGGCGCGCGAGGCGGATCGCCTCGTCGTGCGAGCGCGTCACCAGCACCACGGGCAGGCAGCGCATCAGCGAGCCGTTGCCGTTGTCGCGCTCGCCGTCGGGGCCGGCCGCGTGGGAGGGCGTGCCGGCGCGCAGCGCGTGGAGCGCGCGCTGGGTCTGCATGCCGACGTCGAACACCTTGCCGTCGGGCGTGAAGGCGCCGCGGCTCCACCAGTTCAGCAGATTGGTGGCGAGCACATCGACGTCGAGCGAGCGGTCGCGCAGCAGCGCGTCGAGCAGCGCGAGCGCCTGCGCGCCGTCGTCGCTCCAGGTGCCGGGCGGCACGCCGTGATGCGCGCGTTCGAAACCGGGCGGCGGGATCATCTCGATCTCGCTCGCCGGCGGGATCGACTCGGGGCCGTGGAATTCGTAGGGCACGCCGAGCGCGTCGCCCACCAGCAGCCCGTACAGGCCGCCGCGCAGGCGGGATTGGGCAGAGAGGTTCGTCATCGAGAGGCGCTTGTTGTTGGAGCTTGTTGATGGCCGATGTCGGGATGCACGATCATATCGCCAATGCAGGAACGGAGCGGCCGAACCGGCCCGCTCCGTCCGGACGTCTCATCGGATCATCGAGCCGGCGTTCAGGATCAACCCGCCCCGCACTCCCGAAACGCATTCTCCAGATCCGCGATCAGATCGTCGCCGTGCTCGAGCCCGATCGAGATGCGGATCAGCCCCTCCGTCACGCCCGCCTTCTCGCGCGCCTCGGCCGACACGCCCGAATGCGTCGTGGACGCCGGATGGCACACCAGCGATTCCGAGCCGCCCAGGCTCACCGCCGACTTGAACAGCCGCAGCGCATTGATGAAGCGGAACGCCTGCGCGCGCCCGCCGTTCAGCACGAACGCGAAGGTGGAGCCGGCGCCCGTGCACTGACGCCGATACACGGCCTGATACGCATCGTCGAGCATGCATTCGGGATGGAACACCTCGACTGCCTGATGTGGATTGCTCACGAGCCAGCGCGCCACCCGGCTCGCCGTCTGCGTGGCCTGCGTCATGCGCAGCACCACGGTTTCCATCGAGCGCAGCAGCATCCACGACGAATGCGGATCGAGCTGCGAGCCGAATGCGCCGCGTATCGAGCGCACGCGCGTGACGAGCGCGCGCTTGCCGGTCACGCCGCCGGCCACGAGGTCGCTGTGGCCGCCCACGTACTTGGTCAGCGAATACACCGACAGGTCGATGCGGTGCGCGGCCGGCTTCTGGAAGATCGGTCCGAGCAGCGTGTTGTCGCAGACCGAGATCGGCCGGTAGCCGTGGCGCTGCTCGAACGCGTCGATCTCGGCCGCCAGCGCGTCGAGGTCGATCATCGAATTGGTGGGATTGGCCGGCGTCTCCACGTGCACGAGCTTCACCGGGCCGGCCTTCGCGGCGGTTTCCAGCGCGGCGCGGATCGAGGCCGCCGACAGGCCGTCGTCGATCGCGTGCGAGCCCACGCCCCAGTCGGGGAAGATCTTCGAGATCAGCGTCTCGGTGCCGCCGTAGAGCGGCGCGGACTGCACGATCCGGTCGCCGGGCTTCAGGAATGCGAGGAACACGGTGGAGATCGCCGACATGCCGCTCGACGTGACGGCGGCGGCCTCGGAGCCGTCGAGCAGCGCGAGCCGGTCCTCCACGATCTCGAGGTTCGGGTGATTGAAGCGGCTGTACACGAGCCCGGCCGCCTCGCCTTCGGGCAGCGGCTTGCGGCCGGACACGATGTCGAAGAATTCGGCACCGTCCTCGGCGGACCTGAACGCGAACGTGGAGGTCAGGAACACCGGCGGCTTGACCGCGCCCTCGGAGAGGAACGGGTCGTAGCCGTACGACATCATCTGCGTTTCGGGGTGGAGCGCGCGACCGTTGAGATCCTTCTTGTGGTAGTTCGAATACGCCATGGTGAGGCCTCGACAGGGAAGGGGAGGAACATCGCCCGGGGCGCTCGCGAGGGGTACAGGCGGCGCCCGGCCCGGCCAGCATAGGCGTTCGTCGAGGTTCCCGCAAACCGCCCGATTCGCTGCAACGATGGCGGCGATCAGGACACCGGAGGAAACGAACGCGGCACTGCCCGGGCGGCTCGCCTGCGTTCAGGCGCCCGGCAGGCCGGCGTCGAGGCGCAGCACCCAGCCGCCGCGCGGCGATGCTGCGGTGCGTGTCATTTCGATATGCGCGAGCGGCGCGATGTCGAGGCGCAGCATCGCGTCGGGTGCGGCGCCGAGCGCGTGCGCGATGGCGGCGCGCAGTACGGCCGCGTGCGTGACGGCGACGATTTCTGCCGGATCGGGCAGCGCGTCGAGCCACGCGCCGACGCGCTGCAGCACCTGCGCGAACGATTCGCCGCCATGCGGCGCGGCGCGGGCATCGGCGATCCATGCGCCGAGCGCGTCGGGCGTGTCCTGCGCGATCGCGGCCAGCTTGCGTCCGCGCCAGCTTCCCGCATCGAGATCGGCCAGCGCGGGCGCGTCGTCGGCAGCCAGGCCGAGCGCCTCGGCCGTCTGCCTCGCGCGCAATGCGGGCGAAGTGAACGCATGCGCCGCGCTTGGCCAGCGCGGATGCTGCGCCGCACGCGCGGCGTCGGCCAGGCCGCGCGCGTCGAGCGGCTCGTCGGCGGGAAACGTGCCGGCGCGCAGCTCGGCGGTGGCGGCGTGCGCGATCAGATGGACGACGACGGTCATGGGCGGATCCGGTAGCGAAAGGCGGCGCGTGGCGAACGAGGCGTGAACGGAGCCGTTCGCCACGCGCCTCGTGCCGCAGCTTAGCCGAAGCCGGTGCAGGCGACCTGCGCAGTGACGCAGCCACGCGGCGCGCGCCGGCAAGCCGATTTCCGGATCGCCCGCATCGCGCGTAAAATCCAGCCGTTGCATGAGCGGAAGCCGGTGAGAATCCGGCGCGGTCGCGCCACTGTGATCGGCCCGTCAGGGGCCGCAGCCAGACCTGCCATGCGCACCTTCCTTTCATTCCGTTGACGCTCGTCGTCAGGCGGGGCGCGTCACCCCTGGAGAATCGCCGATGTCCGAAGCCACCCTGAAGTCCGTCGCCGTACCGGCGCCGATCCCCGTCCGCGAGCTGATGCCGTGGATCGTGTTCGGCGGCCTGCTGATGCTGCTGGCCGTGTATTTCGTCGGCGCCGAGGAAGGCGCCACCTCGATCGTGCCGGGCATGTACGTGCACGAGTTCGTGCACGACGCGCGTCATCTGCTCGGCTTCCCCTGCCACTGACGGGGGCCCCATGGTCGGAAAACTGTTGGTACGCGGGATGCTCGCCGGCATCGCCGCGGGCCTCCTCGTGTTCGGCTTCGCGCGCCTGGCGGGCGAGCCGCAGGTGGATCAGGCGATCTCGTTCGAGGAAAAGCTCGATGCCGCGAAGGGCGAAGCGCCCGAGCCCGAGCTCGTGAGCCGGCCGACTCAGGCCGGGCTCGGGCTCGGCACCGGCGTGATCGTGTACGGCGCGGCGCTCGGCGGCCTGTTCGCGCTGACCTTCGCGTTCGCGCATGGCCGCATCGGCAGCCGCCATCCGCGCACGCTGTCGGCCTGTCTCGCGGCGGCCGCCTTCGTGACGCTGGTGGTCGTGCCCGATCTGAAATACCCGGCAAATCCGCCCTCGGTGGGCGACCCGGACACGATCGGCTATCGCACCGGGCTGTTCTTCCTGATGATCGCGATCTCGATCGCCGCCTCGGTGTTTTCGCTGAACCTGCGCCGCGCGTTCGCGGCGCGCATGGGCCAGTGGAACGCGTCGATCGCGGCGGGCCTGATCTGGCTGGCGATCATCGCGGCGGTGCAGTTCGCGCTGCCCACCGTCAACGAGGTGCCCGCCGCCTTCCCGGCGGTGGTGCTGTGGAAGTTCCGCGTGGCCGCGCTCGGCATGCAGGCGATCCTGTGGACCACGATCGGCCTGCTGTTCGGCGCGCTGGTGGAGCGCAGCGGCCTGATCGCCGTACCGCGCCGCAGCGTCGCGCCGCTCGCGCCCTGAGCCGCGCGGCAAGGCCGCACCGCCTCCCGCCTCGTCCGTCCCGCGGCCACCTCGGTGGCCGTTCGCCTTTATACTGGCTCCCGCCCTTTTCATTTCACCGGCGCCGGCCCTGCCGGCCCGGCTCCCCGCCACGTGAAAATCCGCCCCGCGTTCGTTGCCGAGATCGTCGTCAATTTCGTGTTGCCCTGGGTCGTCTATCGGCTCGCGCTGCCGGTGTGGGGCGACACGGGGGCGCTCTACGCGTCGGCGGTGCCGCCGCTCGTGTGGGGCATCGTGGAATTCGCGCGCACCCGGCGCGTGGATGCGCTGTCGGCCATCGCGCTGCTGGGCATCGCGCTGTCGATCGCGCTGATGGCGATGGGCGGCAGCCCGCGCGTGCTGCTGGTGCGCGAATCGTTCGTGTCGGGCGCGATCGGCGTGGTGTTCCTCGTTTCGCTCGCGTTCGCGCGGCCGATGGTCTATTACCTGACGCGCGCCACCATGGCCCGCGAGGGCGAGGGTGGCGTGCCGCGCTTCGAGGCGCTGTGGGATGCCAACCCGGCGGTGCGCTCGGGCCTGCGGCTGATCACGCTGGGCTGGGGCCTCGGGCTCGTGATCGAATGCACGCTGCGCAGCTGGTGCGCGTGGGTGTGGCCGATCGAGCGCACGCTGGTGGTCACGCCGATCCTCAGCTACGCCACCTTCGGCGGTCTCATGCTGTGGACCTTCTGGCTGCGCAACCGCATGCGCAGCCGCGTGCGGATGGGCGAGGCGATGCTGTAACGGGCGCCGGTTTCAGGCGGCGTCGGCCGGCGCGAGGTGGCGATGGTAGAAGGTCGTGCCGCACGGCGCGCCGTCGGGCATCAGCGCATAACCGGGCACGTCGCCCACGCGCTGCCAGCCGGCGCGGCGGTACAGGCGCTCGGCGTCGCCGCCCGTCACCGTGTCGAGCACGAGCACGGTCTTGCCTTCCTCCCGCGCGGTGCGCTCCACCGCCTGCATCAGCGCATCGCCCACGCCCTGCCGCCGCGCGCGCCGGTGCACGAGCATCTTGGCCACGTCGGCGCGATGCGGCTGGTTCTCGGGCTGCGCCGTGATCAGCTGCACGGTGCCCGTCACCACCCCCGCGTCGTCCTCGGCCACCAGCAGCACGCGGCGGCCGTGCGCCACCTCGCTCGCCACCGATTCCCAGAAGGCCAGCGCCGTGTCGCGCGCGATCGGCAGCATGAAGCTGACCGACGCGCCGCCCTCCACGCAGTCGATCAGCACGTCGGCGAGTTCGGCGCATTTGTCGAGCGCGGCGAGCGGGTCGAGGCGGCGGATGCGGGGCGGCGAGGCGGTCATGGCGGGAGGCTCCGGACGAAGGGGAAGGGGGACGTCCCGACGATCCTACAAAAAAAACGGGCCGGTGACATGCACCGGCCCGCCTTTTTTGATCTGGCGTCAATCCCCGATCAGAACCGGTATCCGGCATGCAGGCTGCCCTGCTGCGACGAGGCGTGCGAGGTGTTGAACACCGTGTCGTAGCTCAGCGACACGTCGAGCTGCTTGATCGGGTGCAGCGTCACGCTGGTGCCGGCCGTCAGGTAGCCGCGCGGCTGGCTCGTGCCCGGCGCCGCGAACAGCGTGCCGTCCTGCGCGGTGACGCCCACCGAGCGGTTCGTGTCGAGCAGCTCGTGCGCGTAGCCGACGCGCAGCTCGGCCTCGATCGGACGCAGCGCGTCGCCGAAGGCCTTGTCGAAGCTCACGCCCACGTAGGGCTGCAGGCTGCGCACGCTGTCGGAGCCGACGTTCAGGTCCTGCCCGCCCGCGCCGCTCTCGCCGAAGCGGTTTGCATGGAAGAACGCGTAGCGCAGCCCGGCGCGCGGCGTGATCGTCACGCTGCCGACGTGCATCGGCAGGCTGGCCTGCGCGCCGGCGCTGACGTCCTGGCCGAGGTGATCGCCGGTGGCCGTGCTCGTGCCGCCGAACGGGCGCTTCTGCGACAGGAAGTCGAGCCCCGCGCCGAGCGTGGCCGCGAGGTTCACCGGCCCGACGTTGCGCGCCACGTACAGCGCGGCGTGCAGCGCGTCGGTCGTGCCCGAATCGCCGGTAGCCTGTTCGGAGACGTCGGTGTGGTCGTAGCCGAGCGCGAGGCCGGCCACGGTGTCGCCGTAGCGGCGATCGAGCCCGGTCAGGAAACCGTAGCGATTGGCCTGGAAGCCCGGCGCGCCGCCGCTGCCGCCCACCTTCGTCTGGCCGCCCGAGGCGTTGATCCAGCCGTAGGACTGGCCGCCGGTGGCCGGCGAGGCGCGACCGAGGCGATCGAGCAGCGCGGTGTTCACCGCCTGCGCGCCGAGCAGGGCCGAGCTGCCGATGGCCGTGTAGATGCTGGTCTGGGTGGGCGCCACGACCACGCTGGCGAGCGCGGGACTGGCAACCGCGCCGAGCACCAGGTCGACCGAGCTCGCGCCGTAGGCCAGCGCCGCGCTGGTGGTGCCGAGGTAGGACGCATCGGTGCTGGTGACCGTATCGAAGCGGCCGCTCACGGCGCCGGCCGACACCAGCGTGTAGGTCTTCGGCGAATAGGTGCCCGGATCGAAGCGCAGCGCCAGCGTGCCGCCGAGCGAGGCATTGCCCGCCACCTTCAGTTGCGAGGCCTGGGTGGGGCCGACCTCGATCGCGAGCGCGGCATTGCGCGCCTGCGTGTAGTTGCCGCCCACCGTGAGCGTGCCGATCGAGCCGCCCGGCGTGACCGTGCCGTTGTTGATGACGTTGCCGGCCACCGTGCCGTGGCCGCCCAGCGTGCCGGCCGCGTCCACCGTCACGTCGCCGCCGAGCACCGACGACGGATGATCGACGTCACCGACCTCGAGCAGGCCGCTGCCCACCTCGGTGCCACCGGTGTAGGCGGCGCCGTTGCCGTTCAGGATCTGCAGGCCGCTGCCCTGCACGCGCAGCTTGCCGGTGCCGGACACGGTGCCGCTGAAGGTGTCGTTGGCGGTGGTGATCGTCAGTTGTCGGGCGCCGAGCACCAGGCTGCCGGTGCCGGACAGGCCCTTCACCTGCGCGCCGCCAGTGGTGGCCGAGATGTCGAAGCTGCCGTTGTCGGCCACGCCGCTCGACTGCGCGATGCTGCCCGCGCCGGACAGCGCGAGCGCCGCGCCGCTGTTGACGACGGTGGCGCCGGTGTAGGTGTTGACGCCGGTGAGCGTGAGCGAGCCGCCCGTCGCGCTGCTGGTGACGCCCAGGCCGCCGGTGCCGCCGATCACGCCGCCGATCGAATCCCGCTGGCCGGCCGTGTCGATCGTGCCGCCGGCGGCGCCGAGCGTGACCGCGCGCGTGGTGGCGACGCCGGCCGTGGTGCGCAGCGTGCCGCCGTCGAGGGTCAGCGCGCCGCTGCTCGCGCCGAGGTTGGCGTCCGAGGCGATCGACAGGGTGCCCCCGCTGAGCGTCGTGCCGCCGGTGTAGGTGTTGATGCCGGCGAGGGTTTCGGCGCCGCCCGCGAGGTGCACGCCGCCGCTGCCCGAAATCGTGCCGGAGAAGGTGTCGGCCGCGTTGCTCAGCGTCAGCGTGTTGGCGCCGAGCGTCACCTGCCCGCCGCCGCTGAGCGACTGGATCGACGCGCCGCCGGTGGCGCCCGAGATGTCGAAGGTGCCGTTGTCGATCAGTTGCGACGACGCGCCGATGCTGCCCGCGCCGCTCAGGCTCAGCTGCGCGCCCGAATCGATCGTGGTGGCGCCCGTGTAGGCCTGGTTCGCGGTGAACACCACCTCGCCCTGCGTCAGCGGATTGATCGTCGAGTTCGTCACGATCACGCTGCCGGGCGTGGTGCCGTCGGTCAGCGCGACCGGCACCGTCATCGGCACGCCGGCCGAGTCGAGCGTGAAGCCCTGGCCGATCGCCTGCCCGCTCTGCAGCGCGTAGCCGGTCGACTTGGCGGTCATCTGATCGGTGGCGGAGCGCAGCACCTCGCTGGTGGTCAGGGTGTCCGGCGCGTTGGTGCCGGCGCCGAGGGTGCCCGACAGCGCGAGCGAGAACGCCTGCCCGTTCGGGTCCAGCAGGCTGGCCGACAGCGTGAACTTCGCCTGGGTGCCGGTGTAGGTCACCTTGATGGTGATCGCGCCGGTCGGATCGAGCGTGTACGCCACCGGCACGCTGCTGCCGATGGTGGGCATGTACAGCGAGATGGCGAGCGGCGCCTGCGCGAGGCCGGCGATCCCGTTCGGATAGCTGTAGGTGGTGGTGCCGGCCGGCGTGAGCGGCTGCAGGATGCTGGCCAGGCTGCCGATCGACGAGTTGAAGCTGCCGTTGGTCACGACCGACTGGAACGACTGATAGCCGCTGTTGATCGTGTACGCGCCCTCCGAGGTGCCGTTCGACACGTAGGAACCGCGCGTCGTGACGTCGAAGATCTGGTAGGTGGGGGTGTCGGCCGAGGCGCTCGACGACACGACGGCGAAGGCCATGCAGGCCGCGACGTGGATTCGACTGGATTTCATGAGGATCGTGGCGAAGGTGCCGGAAATCCAGGCGAACGAGACCGGCCGCAAGCCGGTCGACAGCGTTGATGCATGGTTGATTCCCCGAGGTGCTTCCGCGACGTCCGGTGCGTCGCGGCCGGCGATTGATTCGATTGGTCCGAGCCGTGCCTCGTCGTGCGAGGGCATCGTGTGCGTTGTGGCGCGAATCATACCGTCGCGACTCGCCGCATCGCAAACGAATCAGAAATGACGTGGACGGCGCGCCACGCCGGTCGATCCAATGGCCCGGGCGTCGTGCCTGCGTCTCCAGATGAGGCGGATGCGTCCTCGATGCTTACGATTCTTGCAGTGCGTTGTTATTCTCGTCGGCCCAGAACACCGACGAGGGCAGATTCATGACGGGCAACGCGCCGATCCGCACATTGGCCATGGCCGCAGCCTGCGCGCTGGCGCTCGCCGCGTGCCACGACAGGCAAGCCGATGCACCGGCGGCCACGCAGGCGTCCGCCGATCAGGCCGCAATCCAGGCGAAGCTGGACCACGCGCAGGCCATGCAGCCCGCGATGCCCGAACTGGGCAAGGGCCTCGGCGATCACAAGGACGCGTTCAAGGCCTCGCTCGACCAGTTCGACGCGATGGCGAACGGCGACGAGGCGAAGGTCGGTGCGCAGGGCAAGGCCGGTTGTTCGTCGCTGACGATGGGGGCAACGCCTACCTGTCGAGCGGTCGCGAGATCGCGCTGCGCACCGAGAACGGCAGCTATCGCAAGGAGGCGAAGGCGCCGAGCGTCGGACTCGTGCAGTCGCAGGAGCGACGCGACGCGGGTTCGCTGCTGCAGCACTACGACGACGTGGTCAGCGCGCTGAACGTGAATCAGTGCTGAGCGCCCGGCCCCGGGCGGCGAAGTAGCGGTCGAGCTCGGCGTCGATGCGGGTGACGGTGTCCCGCACTTGCGCGTCGAGCCCGTCGTCGCTGCCGAGGCTGCGCAACGCCGCGCCGATCAGGCTGCCGGGCAGCTTGCCGGTCGTGCTGTTCGTGTCGAACGACAGCAGCGGCGTGTCGCTCCACGACGGCAAGGGCTGCCGTTCGAGCCGGGTCGCCACCCGCAATTCCGCGCGGCCCGCGCCGTAACCCACCGGCAGACGCAGCGCGCGGTTCCCGCTGCGCGGGTCCACGATCCGCGCGTGCAGCAGCAGGTCCGGACGCGCCGCCACCTCGACCACCTCCAGATGCCGTTCGCGCAGGCGCGATGCGAACGCGCCGGCGAGCGCCCGAGCGGCGCGCTCGCCGGCCTTGCGGGCGCTGGCGGAAACCTGGCGCACGCTCACGCGCACCTTCCGGCAGGAAACCGGCATGTCGGTGGGCAAGTGGCGACAGGTGGCGCGGCTGATGGCCGGCATCGGCATGCTGGCCGACGGGCACGCCGTCACGGACACGGCGATGTCGCTCGGCTACGACAGCGTGAGCAGCTTCGTGCTGTTGTGCCGGCGGCTCACGGGCATGAGCCCCGGCGCGCTGCCGCGGGCGGTGCCGCACCTGCCGCGCTGAAGTGGGCGCGGCGGCGCTCGTCCGAAGCCGACGAACCACTTTCACGCACCCGACAGTCGGCATTGGTAATACCCCGCGTTGACCGATCCCGCAGCGCAACACTACGATGTTCAAATTCGGAACCAATGTTCGACATGCGAATTTATCGCGTCCGGTCGGGCGGTTCCCCGAACACGTGACAGAGGCGGCGCGAGCCGCCCAACCGCCGCAGGAGACACGCAATGCAGCGCAGCCCCGTCGTGAACGTGCAGACGTTCATCAATGAACAACCGTTCGGCGCCTTCCAGTGGCTGATCTTCGCGATGTGCTTCGTGATCGTGCTGCTCGACGGTTTCGACACGGCCGCGATCGGCTTCATCGCGCCGTCGCTGCTGTCGGAATGGCATCTGTCCAAGCCCGATCTCGCGCCGGTGCTGAGCGCCGCGCTGTTCGGCCTCGCCTGCGGCGCGCTCGCCTCGGGCCCGCTGTCGGACCGCCTCGGCCGGCGTTCGCTGCTGATCGGCTCGGTGCTGCTGTTCGGCGTGGCCTGCCTGGGCTCGGCGTTCTCGGCCAGCATCCGCGAGCTGACGGTGCTGCGCTTCGTGACCGGCGTGGGCCTCGGCGCGGCGATGCCGAACGCGGTCACCATGATGGGCGAGTTCTGCCCCGACCGCCGGCGCGCCACGGTGATCAACCTGATGTTCTGCGGCTTCCCGCTCGGCGCGGCGTTCGGCGGCTTCCTGGCGGCCTGGATGATTCCGCAGTTCGGCTGGCGCAGCGTGCTGCTGCTCGGCGGCATCGCGCCGCTGGTGCTGGTGGTGGCGCTGCTCGCGAAGATGCCCGAATCGGTGCGCTTCCTGGTGGCCACCCGCAAGCCGGTGGAGCGCATCCGCGCCACGCTCGCGCGCGTGTCCGCCGCAGCCCGCGAGGCCGGCGGCTTCACGATGACCGAAACCGCGCCGCAGACCGACGGCAAGGGCGCCGCGGTGGTGCTGTCGCGGCGCTACATCGTGGGCTCGGTGATGCTGTGGATCGCGTACTTCATGGGCCTCGTGATCTTCTATGCGTCGATCAACTGGATGCCGATCCTGCTCAAGGATGCCGGCCTCGCGCCGAAGACGGCCACCCTGATCTCGGCGCTGTTCCCGCTCGGCGGCGTGGGCGCGGTGCTCAGCGGCGTGCTGATGGATCGCTTCAACGCCAATCGCGTGGTGGCCGTGTGCTACGCGCTGACGGCCGTGAGCGTGTACTGCATCGGGCAGGCGGCCGGCAACGTGGGCGCGCTGGTGGTGATCGTGTTCCTGGCCGGCGTGCTGATGAACACCGCGCAGTCGTCGCTGCCGGCGCTGGCCGCGGCGTTCTATCCCACCGCGGGCCGCGGCACCGGCGTGGCCTGGATGCTCGGCATCGGCCGCTTCGGCGGCATCGCCGGCTCCTTCCTGGTGGCCGAGCTGACCTCGCGCCACGTCACCTTCGCCAACGTGTTCGCCACCGTGGCCGTGGCCGGGCTGGTGTCCTGCGTCGCACTGCTGATCAAGCAGAGCGTGCGCCCGCACGAGATTGCGCCGAGCGGCGGCAAGATCGAATCGCTCGGGCACTGAGCGAAGCTTCGTGCCTTGCAGGGCCGGGGCCGCGCATCGAGCGCGGCCTTTTTCGTGGCATATCGCGCGCGGCCGACGAACTTCGCATAATGGCGCATCGCCGCTTCGCGGCCATCGCCAATGCAACCGGAAGATCGTCACGATGCGCATTCCGCCGCTGAAATCCATCATCGCCTTCGAGAGCGTGGCTCGCACCGGCAGTGTCAACCGCGCCGCCGACGAGCTGGGCCTGACCGCCTCGGCCGTGAGCCACCAGATCGCCAACCTCGAATCGACGATCGGCCGTGACCTGTTCGTGCGCTCGGGCCGCGGCATGGTGCTCACGCCCATCGGCGAGCAGTATCTGGCCGACGTCACCGGCTCGCTGGCCGACCTGAGCCGCGCCACCGAGCGCGCCTCCGGCGAGAAGGGCGTGGAGATCCTGCGCGTGCATTCGAGCCCGAGCTTCGGGCTGATGTGGCTGCTGCCGCGGCTCGCGTCGTTCCAGGCCGCGAACGGCGACATCCGGCTCAACCTGGCGTGCTCGTACGAGAACGTGTCGTTCTCGAACGGCTTTCACGACATCGCGATTCGCCACGGCTACGGCAACTGGGACAACCTGGAGGTGCGCACGCTGCGCGGCGAGGCCATCGCGCCGCTGGCCTCGCCCGCGTACCTCGCGCGGCATCCGGCGAGCAGCCCCGAGGATCTGCTCGGCCACCGCCTGATCCACTCCGAATCGCCGCTGCTGCAGTGGAAGCAGTGGTTCGGCCGCACCGGCGTGTCCGCGCGGCACAAGACCTTCGACTTTGCGTTCGACCGCTCCTACATGTCGCTCGAGGCCGCCGCGCTCGGCCAGGGCATCGCGCTCGAATCGCTGATGCTGGCCTCGGCGCGGATTCGCGACGGGCTGCTGGTGCCGGTGTTCGGCGCGGAGCACCGCGTGGAGGTGGGCGCCCATCATCTGGTTTACCCGGCCGCGAACGGCGCGCTGCCGCGCGTGGCGCGCTTCCTGGCCTGGATCGAGCGCGAGCGCGCGGCCGACCCGACCTGAAAATTTCTCAGCCCCGGTTGAACGCAAGCGCATTGATGCGGCGTCGCGTCGGCCCGACACTGCCCGTCACACCAATCAACATGACGGAGACAGGCAATGCTGCTGGCGGACAAGACCATCATCGTGACGGGCGCGGCCTCGGCGCGCGGCATCGGCAAGGCCACGGCGCGCGCGCTCGCGACTCAGGGCGCGCGCGTGGCGATCCTCGACCTGCGCCTCGCGCAGGCCGAAGCGGCCGCGGCCGACCTCGGCGCGGGCCACCTCGGCCTCGCCTGCGACGTGACCGACAAGGCTGCCTGCGTGGCGGCGGCGCGCGCGGTGCTGGAGCGCTTCGGCCGCATCGACGGCCTCGTCAACAACGCCGGCATCACCCAGCCGGTGCGCACGCTCGAGATCTCGGCCGAGGGCTTCGACGCGATCGTGGGCGTGAACCTGCGCGGCTCGCTGTACATGTCGCAGGCCGTGATTCCGGCCATGAAGGCGCAGCGCGGCGGCAGCATCGTGTGCATGTCGTCGGTGTCGGCGCAGCGCGGCGGCGGCATCTTCGGCGGGCCGCACTACAGCGCGGCCAAGGCCGGCGTGCTCGGCCTCGCCAAGGCGATGGCGCGCGAGTTCGGCGGCGACCGCATCCGCGTCAACTCGATCACGCCGGGCCTGATCCAGACCGACATCACCGGCGACAGGCTCACGCCCGAGATGCGCGAGGAGATCGTGAAGGGCATTCCGCTCGGCCGGCTGGGCGAGGCGAGCGACGTGGCGAACGCCTGCCTGTTCCTCGTCAGCGACCTGTCGAGCTATCTGACCGGCGCCACGATCGACGTGAACGGCGGCATGCTGATCCACTGAGCCCGCCGCGAGCCAACCGGCCCGACGCGCGCGAACAAGCGCGGGGCCTGCACGGAGACACCATGAAAACCAGACTTTCGGCCCTGAACGCGGCCGGCGATGCGCTATCGCAGGACGCCGCTCACGACACGGAGCACGACGCCCGCTTCGACGCCCGCACCTACGCGAAGGTCGGGCGCCGCCTGATCCCGTTCCTGATGCTCTGCTACCTGGGCGCCTACCTGGACCGCGTGAACGTGGGCTTCGCGAAGCTGCAGATGCTGGGCGACCTGCGCTTCAGCGAGACGGTCTACGGCTTCGGCGCCGGCATCTTCTTCATCGGCTACTTTCTGTTCGAGGTGCCGAGCAACCTGATCCTGCATCGCGTGGGCGCGCGCAAGTGGCTCGCGCGCATCATGCTGACCTGGGCCGTGATCTCGGCGAGCTTCGTGTTCGTGACCACGCCCACCGCGTTCTACGTGCTGCGCTTCCTGCTCGGCGTGGCCGAGGCCGGCTTCGCGCCGGGCGTGATCCTCTACCTGACCTACTGGTTTCCGTCGGCGCGCCGCGCGCGGGCGCTGTCGCTGTTCTTCATGGCGATTCCGCTGGCCGGCATCGTGGGCGGGCCGCTGTCGGGCGCGATCCTGCACGCGCTGCACGGCGTGCACGGGATGGCCGGCTGGAAGTGGCTGTTCCTGCTCGAGGCGCTGCCCTCGCTGGTGCTCGGCGTGGCGATCCTGTTCTTTCTCGACGACGGCATCTCGTCGGCGAAATGGCTCGATGCGCGCGAGAAGGCGCTGCTCGCGCGCAACATCCTGGCCGATGGCTCGCGGCGCACCGAGCACGTGTCGCTGCGCGCCTTCGTGGGCGACCGGCGGCTGTGGCTGATGGCGGCGATCTATTTCTGCGTGGTGCTGGGCCAGTACGGCCTGACCTTCTGGCTGCCCACGCTGGTGCGCAAGGCCGGCGTGGCCGACCCGCTGATGGTGGGGCTGTTCACGGCCGTGCCGTATCTGTGCGCGATCGTGGCGCTGCCGCTGATCGGCTCCAGCGCCGACCGCTTTCGCGAGCGGCGCTTCCACCTGGCCGTGCCGATGCTGGCCGCGGCGGCGGGCTTCGCGGTGCTGCCCGCGCTCGGCAGCGTGGGCGCCTCCGTGGTGTGTCTCGCGGTGGCGGCGGCCGGGATTCTGTCGTCGTCCTCACTGTTCTGGGCGCTGCCCACCGCCGTGCTGGGCGGCACCTCGGCCGCGGCCGGCATCGCCGCGATCAACTGCATCGCGAATCTGGCCGGCTTCTTCTCGCCGGCGATCGTGGGCTGGCTCAACGACGTGACCGGCCGCTCGGCGGCCGGGCTCGGCTTCATCGCGCTGGCGGTGCTGCTCGGCGCGGGGCTGACGCTGCGGGTGCCGGCGCGCGAGGTCAATCGCTAGGAGAGGGGGCGACCGTGGCCGGGCGATCGGGCCGCGCCGTGCCTTGCGGAGCAAAGCCCGCTCACGCGTAAATGATCCCGATCCCGAGCCCGCGCACCCATTCCGCGTATTCCGGCGCGAGGCCGCGGTCGGTGATCAGCACGTGCACGCGATCCATCGCGCCGAAGGTGGCGAAGTCGCGCCGGCCGAATTTCCTCGAATCGGCGAGCAGGTACACCGTCTTCGCCGCGTCGATCATCGCGCGCTTCACGTGCAGGTCGATGAAGTCCGGATACGAGATGCCGGCCTCGATCGACACGCCGCCGGCCGCCAGGAACAGCTTCGACAGGCATTGCGCCGACACCTCGGCCAAGGCCGGCCTGATCGGCATGACCAAGGTGCTGGCCAGGGAATGGGCGCCGCGCGGCATCACCGCCAACACGGTGTCGCCCACGGTGGTGCCGACGCCGATGGGCGCGGCCGCGTGGCAAGGCGAGAAGGGCGAGAGGATGAAGCAGCTGATTCCGGTCGGCCGCTTCGCCTGCACCGACGAACTCGCCGCCGCGATCCTGTTCCTGCTGTCGAACGGCGCCGACATGATCACCGGCGCGGACATCATGATCGACGGCGTTGCAGCCGTCGAGCGCGTTCGCGGCCGGCCGCGGCACGATCGCGATCCTGGTGAACGCGCTCGACAACCCGTACTACGCGGCCGAGGCGAAGGGCGCCGACAAGGAAGCGAGGGAGCTCGGCTACGACACGATCGTGCTGTCGCACGGCGAGGACGTGAACAAGCAGAACGAGCTGGTCGACCTCGTGATCGGCAGGGGCGTGAAGGGCATCATCCTCGACAACGCCGATTCGAACGCGAGCCTGGCCACGGTGCGCACGGCGCAGGAGAAGAAGGTGCCGGTGGTGCTGATCAACCGCGAGATTCCGAAGGACGGCATCGCGATCGCGCAGCCGAGCCACAACAACCTGCAGGCCGGCTCCGAGGTGGCGGGGCTGGTGGCGTTCCTCGCCTCGGCGGACGCCGGCTGCGTCACCGGGCAGACCATCAACGTGGATGGCGGGATGTTCATGTCGTGAGGCGCGCGCAACGTGCCGCGCGTGGCACGTTGCGGTGGCGGTGGGCTACTTCGCGCGGAACGCGTTGAGCACCGTGAGCAGGCTCGCGAGATTGTCGGCCACGCCGGTCTGCGCGGCCTGTTCGGTGGCGGCCGCCGCGGCCGTGGTGTCGACCGAGTAGATCTGCTTCACACCCTGGTTCGCCGCGGCTTGCGAGAGCGTGTTCTGTTGCTGCTGGGCGGCCACCGCGTTCTGGAACAGGATGCCGGTGGAGTGCGCCATCGTCTGGTAGATCGAGCCCATCGCCATGGCTGGCGCTTCGCCGATCACCTTCACGTTCGATTGGGTCACGGCGTCGGTCACCTGCGGGTTCACGGCCAGCGACGCGGTGCGTGCCTCGAGTGGCGGCCGCGCGGCGTTCATCTGCTGAACGAGCGCGTGGTGCACGTCGGTTTCGGCCAGATCGCCCAGACGGTCCGCGATCTGCTGCAGCGTGGCGTGGGTGCCGTGGCGCGCCGGGGCGGCGGGGGCCTGCAGGGCCGCTGCGTGCTGAAGCGCGTCGAGCGCCTGTGCCGCCTCCAGTGCCTTCAGGATCTGCGCCTCGGCGCGTTGCTGCGCTTCGAGAAATTGTTGCGAGGCATGTTGCGTTGCCCGAAGTGCGTCGCGCAGACGCGAGGCGGTGGCCTGCGCTTCCGGCGCGGCCGGCGCGTCGTCGTGCCAGGCTTGCTGGAACGCAGCGAGCTCCTCCACTTCCCCTGGCGTCAATTCACGTTTCAGCCAGGTGCGCGCCAGGTCGTTCAGCGATTGGGCGGTCTGTCGTTCGTCGGGATGGCTCATCGTCGCTCCTGAAAGTGAAGGGCCGGCGGGACGGCCGGCGGCGCGCCCCGTGTCGTACGTCGTGACGCGCCGTCAGCTTACCCTCGAACCATCAGGTCCACTGCGTGATCTTGTTGCCTTCCTTGTCCTTGAAGTTGCCGCACACCAGGATGATCAGGTCCACCAGCGACCAGATGCCGAGGCCGCCGAGCGTGAGCAGCATCAGGATGCCGGTGCCGACCTTGCCCACGTAGAAGCGGTGGATGCCCAGGCTGCCGAGGAACAGGCAGAGCAGGAAGGCCGGAAGGAGTCGTTTGTCGGTTTGCATGGGTCGATTCGGAAGTTGCGGTTGCAGGACTGAAGAACCGGCTGCGCCGGGTGAAAGGAAGCGGACTCGGTCACCCCGCCGCGATCGCGGGCGTGACGCGGCGCGCCGGGAAGCCGGCGAGGCATGCGTGGCGGATGAGCCTGCGCGGCGGCGGCTGCGTGCCCCATGATCGAAATCGCCGACCGGCCCCTGCCGATCGTCATTCCGTAGCAGGCTCGTTGAAAGAGTCTAGCGGCCGCCCGGGCCGCCCCGCCTCCGTCATCGCCGCCCGATGCGCATTTGAGCAGATTTGTCCTGCTGCCGCACACTTGCCTCCCACTCGCCCCGCCGTCGCGCGGTTATCGTCGATTCCGGTCCGACGCGATACCGCCTTCCCGGCACGTTCGCAGCGGGCCGATGTCAATCGTTCGTGATCCTGCCGTCAGCGGATCGAGATTTCACGGATCATAAAAATGGACAAATCGAGACTATTCGGCCTGCTGTCCGGCGTGCTGTTCGCCGGCCTGGGCCATCTGAACGCGGCCTGCGCCGCCGATACGGCTTCCACCGCCACCGCTTCCGCGTCGAGCGAGCCCGCCGTCACCGAGCATGCCGGCGACTTCGTCGCGCGCGATTTCCGGTTTTCCGACGGATCGGTGCTGCCGCAGGTGCGCATTCACTACGTGACGCTCGGCACGCCGCATCGCGATGCCTCGGGCCGCATCGACAACGCCGTGCTGCTGATGCACGGCACCACGGCCACCGGCGACGAATTCCTGACGCCGCTGATGCGCCGCGAACTGTACGCGCCCGGCCAGCCGCTCGACGCGCGCCGCTACTACGTGGTGATTCCCGACGGGCTGGGCCGCGGCGGCTCGAGCAAGCCCAGCGACGGCATGGGCGCGAGCTTCCCGCACTACGGCTATGCCGACGTGGTGGAGGCCAACCATCGCATGCTGGTGGACGGCCTGCACGTCACGCATCTGCGCCTCGTGCTCGGCGTGTCGATGGGTGGCATGCAGACCTGGATGTGGGGCGAGCGCTATCCCGAGATGGCCGACGCGCTGATGCCGATCGTGAGCCAGCCGATCCCGATCGCGGGTCGCAACTGGCTGTGGCGGCAGATGGTGATCGGCGCGATCCGCAGCGATCCGGGCTGGCAGGGCGGCGCCTATCGCACCGAGCCCACGCAGTGGCTGCGCATGATGCCGATCTTCGCGCTGATGACGGTGAACCCGGCGCGCATGCAGGAGCAGGCGCCCGATCGGCAGGCCGCCACCGCGCTCTACGATGCGGCGGTCGAGCGCGCGAGGAAGAGCGACGCGAACGACGTGCTGTACTGGTTCGAGTCCTCGCGCGATTACGATCCGACGGCGCAACTGGGCCAGATTCGCGCGCGCCTGCTGGCCGTGAATTTCGACGACGACCTGCTCAACGCCACCGACCTCGGCGTCATGCAGCGCTACGTGCCGCAGGTGCCGCGCGGCAGCTTCGTGGAGGTGCCGGAATCGGCTCACAGCCACGGGCATCTGACGCAGACACACCCGGAAGCCTGGAAATCCTATCTGGCCACGCTGCTGGCCGAATGAACGACCGATCCGATTCGATCCGATTTGACGAGGCAAAACGATGAAAACCGTATGGAAGACCATGGCCGGCACGCTGCTGGCGGCCTGCGCGATGACGTGCATGGCGCAGACCACCGGCGTGACGCGCACCGAGGTGCTGAAGGGCGACGTGTCGGTGCCGGGGCGCGACGCCGTGATCTCGCACGTGACGATCGTGCCGGGCGGCAAGCTCGGCTGGCACACGCATCCCGGCGACGAGATCAGCTACGTGGAGGCCGGCGTGCTGACGCTGCTGGTGGACGGCCGGCCCACCGAGACGCTCGCGGCCGGCCAGGGCTTCATCGTGCCGGCCGGCGTCGCGCACGGCGCGCGCAACGACGGCACGGCGCCGGTGGAGCTGGTGACGGTGCACGTGGTGGACAAGGGCAAGCCGCTGGCCACGCCCGCCGCGGCGCCGGGGCAGTGAGCGACGTGGCCGATCACGCGTCGTTGGCGTCCTCGTCGGCCAGCAGGATGTCGAGCATGCGTTGCGGATTCGCGAGGAAATCGCGCGTCACCTGGTAGTGCTCGGTGTCCTCGTACGCGACCCGCTCGATGCCGTCGGGGCCGAACGCGTAGATCCACGCGTCGGGATAGGCCATCAGGATCGGCGAGTGGGTGGCGATCACGAACTGCGACTGCTCGCGCACGAGCTGATGCAGGCGCGCGAGCAGCGTGAGCTGACGCTGCGGCGAGAGCGCGGCCTCGGGCTCGTCGAGCAGATACAGGCCCTGCGGCCCGAAGCGGTTCATCACGAGCGCGAGGAACGATTCGCCATGCGATTGCGCGTGCAGCGAGCGGCCGCCGTAGTCGGCCAGCCCGCCGGCCGTGTACGGATCGTCCTCGCGCTGATCGAGCGAACTGGCCACGTTGTAGAAGCTCTCGGCGCGCAGGAAATAGCCGGTGCGCGGGCGGCGAAAGCCCTTCGACACGCGCAGCGCGGCGTGCAGCATCGAATGCGTGTCGTGGGTCTGGAAGCGCAGCGCGTCGCTGCCGCCCTCGGCGTTGTAGCCGAGCGAGACGGCCAGCGCCTCGAGCAGCGTCGACTTGCCCGAGCCGTTCTCGCCCACGAAGTAGGTGAGCTTCGGATGCAGCTTCAGCGTGTCGAGCGCGCGCACGGCCGGAATGCTGAACGGGAAGGTCGAGAAGTCGAGATCCTCCTCGCGCTTCAGCTCGATCTGCGAGACGAACTGGTTGATGATGGCCATGGGCGCCTCCGGACCTCCGCTGTCACCAATTCGGCCGCCACGCCTCGAACGTCACCGGCTTCGCCTTGTTCGCGCGTGTGATCCTGGCCTTGTCGGGCAGCAGCGCCTCCGCGTTCGGGCTGGTGTCCGGATTCCTCTCGGCGTGGTGCACGATCTCCTGATGGAACAGCCATGTGTGCAGGGCCGGATCGTAGTGGAACGTGATGTTGTCGCTCCAGTGATTCGGGCCGGCTGCCACGCCGTTCTGCACCGAGAAATAGCGGTTCTTGATCGCGAGGCCGTCGTCGTCGAGATCGAGATACGGATCGCCGGAGACGCCGCCTTCGTCGGCCTTCATCACCACGTGATCGTTGCGCGCCGCGAGCCGGTAGTGGCCGTCGGCGTCCTGCACGATCACGAGCAGCGGGCGCGGCGAGGCCTGTTGCTGCGTGTCCGGTTCGCGATGGATCACCACCAGGTAATCGGTGCGCCCCGAATCGGTCAGCACGCCGGCCAGGTGGTCGAGCTCGGTGTAGCCGGCCGGAATCAGCTTCTGCACGGCGGCCGGCAGCGGGGGGGTGCCGGAACAGCGCGAGGGCGCCGAATCGCAGGCGGCGAAGGCGGCGGCGCCGAAACCGAACAGCGCCGATGCCGTCGCGGCGGCCAGCGCATTGCGCAGGATCACGTTCATGGTTTGCCCGTCGCCGTGAGGCGGTAGGTGCCGTCGGCCATCACGCGGTTGCCGAAGCCGCACGCGTTGACGTCGCCGATCGTCCTGATCGTCAGGGTTTCCGGTGCCGAGAGGCGCAGCTCCAGCAGGCACTTGCCGTCCTTCGCCCACGGCGCGGTATCGGCGATGCGCTTCGTGGCGTCGAGCGCATCGCCGTCGTCGCCGATCGGGATGCGCGCCACGCCGTCGAAGAAGCGCACGTCGGCCGCCAGGTCGCCCATGTTGGCGCTCGGCTCGCCGTCGTTCGTCAGGATCGGAAACAGGAACTCCGCATTCACCGAGTACACGCCGGCGCGGCCCTTCGCCGGCTTGATCGCCACGTCGGTGGCCTGCCCGATCCAGGTTGGCGCGCTGTAGGTGGCGCCGCCGGCCGGCAGCGTGGCCACCACGTCGCGCGTGGCGATCGCGCCGAGCCGCTCGCGCGCCACGCCGAGCACGCGCTGCGTCGAGGGCCCCGGCTTGCCGCCGTCGCCCGCGTGCCGGTCGAGCGCGAAGCCGTACCAGGCCCGCGCGGCCGGGAAGCGCTGCTGCTGCGCGTACAGATCGCCGCGATGCACGTAGGCCATCGCGATGCGCGCCGCGGCGGTGTCCTCGCGCGCGGGCGTGTCGGCCATCAACTGGTCGGCCACGGCCAGCAGCATCTCCTGGTCGGCGAGCCTGTCGGCCTCGGCATAGTGCCCCTTCGACAGCGCCACCACGCCGGCGGCCGCGCAGGCCGCGTTCGAGCGGCACGGCGCGTCCTTCGCGTTGGCGAGCTGGTCGTGCCAGGTGCGGGCGGCGGAGTCTTCGTCGCCGGCCCGCGCCACGGCGGGCACGGCCAGCGACACGCCGGCCGCGATCAGCAGCGCGGCGGCGGTGAAACGCGTCGGAATACGCATGAGCGAAGGGGGAAGAGGGAAGGGCGCCCGCTCAGCCGAGCGGTGCGTCGAGCAGGCGGCCGAAGCGCTCCATGCGCGGCAGGTAATCGTGGCTCGGGTCGAGCGAGAACGCCACGCGGCGCGCGCGGCCCATGATCTCGTCGCGGCCGAAGAAGCCGAAGTAGCGCGAGTCGGCGCTGTCGTCGCGGTTGTCGCCGAGCATCAGGTACTTGCCGGGCGGCACCACGATCGGCCCGAAGCTTTCCTTCGGGCTCGGCGATTCGGGCGACAGGCGCACCGTGTGCGGCGCGCCGCCGAGGCGCTCGGCCAGGTATTCGCCGGGCGAGCCGGCGTCGCCGCGCAGCAGGTTCTCGCCGAGCGGCCGGTAGCTGGCGGTGTGGCCGTTGATGGTCAGCACGTTGTCGCGCATCGCCACGGTGTCGCCGGGCAGGCCCACCACGCGCTTGACCAGCAGTTCGTTGGCGGCGGCCGAGTCGATCGTCACGATGTCGCCGCGCTGCGGCTCGTGCAGGCGCGCGAGGCGGATGTGCGTGAGCGGCACGCGCACGTCGTAGGCGAGCTTGTCCACGATGATGCGGTCGCCGATGCGGATGGTGGGCAGCATCGAGCCGCTCGGCACCACGTTCCAGTCGGCCACCGCGCTGCGGAAGACCACCATCAGAAACAGAAACGCGATGAAGCCCTTGTTGGCTTTCCAAAGCCTGACGATCGTGCGCATGGTGCTGTCGGCCGCTGGGCGGCGCCTGCTGTCGTTGTGAAAGCGGACTATACCCGAAGCGGCCCGGCCGCTGCCTTTCGGGCCGAGCCTTGCGCCGCTTCATCGGCGAACGCTTCGAAGGCCCCGGCGTGAACCTCGCGCACATCGACGTGCTGATCGGCCCGCGCGAAGGCCCGGCCAGGCGCCGTTCGTGGTGATCGCCCGGCCGGGCGTGCCGGCTAGGCCGCTCGCGCTGTACGTGAACCAGGCGCCGATCGCCGGCGACTTCCACGGCAACACCACCTGGGGCGCGTCGCAGGCCGGCCCGCTGCCGCCCGAAGCCGAGAACGACTGGGTGGTGGTGACGGCCAACCGCGTCAACCCGCAGACGGACGAGCTCGACGCCGTGTTCGAGAACAACTACCGCACCTGCAGCGGCAGCGCGTCCTGCCCGGCCAGTTGCCGCGGTGCGTCGGCGCGTGCGCGGTTGCGCCCGTGCGGCGCGCGTGGCGAGATCGGTGGCGAGATCGATTCATCGCTCATGGCGAGCCTCCCTCAACTGCGCGTGCGGATCAGCACCTTGCCGCGCGCGTGGCCGGTGGCCACCTTCTCGAGCGCGGCGCGGGCCTCGTCCAGCGGGAAGATCGAATCGGTCACGATCTGCAGCTCGCCGGCCTCGAACTGGCGCACCGCCTCGGCCAGATACGGCGTGGCCGTCGAGAAGAACACCGAGCTGGCGGGGTGGCCGTCGCGCGGCGCGATGTCGAAGGTGACGAGCGAGGCGATCCGGCCACCCGCGCGCAGCATCGGCCACGACGCGGCCAGCGTCTCGCCGCCGAGCGTGTCGAGCACCAGATCGACGTCGCGCAGTTGCGCGAACTCGGGCGAGCGGTAGTCGATCGCCTCGTGCGCGCCGAGGCTCGCGAGCAGCTCGAGGTTGCGCGCCGACGCGGTGGCGATCACGTGGGCACCGGCCAGGCGCGCCTGCTGCACCGCCATGTTGCCGACGCCGCCGGCGCCGGCATGGATCAGCACGCGTTCGCCGCGCTGCAGGCCGCCCACCTCGAACAGCGCCAGGCGCGCCGTGCCGAAGGTGGACGGCAGCGCCGCGGCCTGCTCGAAGCTCATGTGCGCGGGGATCTTGCACAGCTCGCCGGCGGCGATCGTCAGGCGCTGCGCGAACGCACCGCCCGCGCTCGGCGCGGTGCGGCCGAACACGCGATCGCCGGCCTGCAGGCCCGCGACCTGCTCGCCCGTGGCGTCCACCACACCGGCGAAGTCGGCGCCCGGCACGTAGGGGAATTCGATCGGAAACACCGGCTGCAGATAGCCGGCCAGGATCTTCAGGTCGAGCGGATTGACGCCGGCCGCCTCGACCCGCACCACCACTTCGTCGGGACGCGGTGCGCGCGGCGCCACCTCGCCGATGGACACGACCTCGGGGCCGCCGAAACCGTGAATCCGGATTGCCTTCATGTCGAACCTCGCGAAATCGTTCAGGATTGCTTGGGAAACTGGCCAAGCTGAAGGAACAGGCCGAACCAGTCTTCCATGTGCCAGGTGGTGGTCACGCGCTCGCCGTCGAGCGTGTGGAATTCGTGCAGGCGGAAGCTCACCTGCTTGCCGGTGCCGGCGATGCCGAACAGCTCGCCCTGGTGGGTGCCGCTGATCTCGGCGCGCACGGCGATCCGGCCCGGCACCTGGATCATGTCGTGGATCACGATGCGCACGTCCGGGAAGGCCTCGCCGAAGCTGCGGATGATCGGCTTGATGCCGTCGGGGCCGGCGGCCTGGCCCGGTGCGAGCGGGATGTCGTCCCAGTCGGGGGCGAGCACGGCGTCCACGAGGTCGGGGTTCTTCTCGCCGAAGGCGCGGTACAGCGTTTCCACGGCGTGGCGTTCGGCCTTCAGGCGGGCGTCGAGATCGGCGGAGGCGGTGGCTTGGGGTGCGGTGTTCATGTCGGGCAGTCCCGGATCGGTTGAGGTGACGCCAGTGTGCGCCGCCTGTAAAATCCGTCCAACAAATGAACGATATAAATAATTATTTGATTTATGGATTTTCATGGCATCGACCTGAACCTGCTGGCGGCCTTCGACGCCCTGATGAGCGAGCGCAACGTCACGCGCGCCGCGATCCGGGTGGGCGTGAGCCAGCCGGCCATGAGCGCCGCGCTGGCGCGGCTGCGCAAGCTGTTCGACGATCCGCTGTTCATGCGCAGCGCGGGTGGCCTGCTGCCCACGCCGCGCGCGCGGGAGCTGGCCGCGCCGATCTCGCAGGCGCTGCGCCAGCTCGAGGCCGCGCTGGTGACGAAGCCCGGCTTCGATCCGGCCGGCGCGCAGCTGCGCTTCAACCTCGGGCTGCCCGATTACGGCGCCTTCGTGCTGCTGCCGCCGCTGCTCGAGGCGCTCGGCCGGCAGGCGCCGGGCATCGCGATCGACGTGCATGCGTTCGAGGCGCGCGACGCGGTGATCGACCTGCTCGACGCGGGCACGATCGACGCCGCGGTCGGCGTGTCGCCCACCCGGGCCGAGGGCCGCATCCTGGCGCGCCCGATCCTGCGCGACAGCTTCGTCACGATCGTGGCCAGCGATCACCCGGCCGCGCGGCGCGGCATGGACATGGAGACCTGGCTTGCGCTGCCGCACGTGCTGGCCTCGCCGGAAGGCGAGCGCCACGGCCTGGTGGATCAGGCGCTGGCGCGCCAGGGCAGGCAGCGCCGGCTCGCGCTGACGCTGCCGCAGATGTTCGCGGTGCCGGCCGTGGTGGCGCGCTCGGGCATGACGGCCACCGTGATGAAGCGCGTGGCGCTGAATTCGCCGGCCGGGCGGCAGCTCGCGATGTTTCCGCCGCCGGTCGCGCTGCCCGAGATCGTGATCCACCTGATCTGGCACCGCCGCAGCGAGGGCAGCCCGGCGCAGCAATGGCTGCGCGCGTTGATCGAGGCCACGGCCGCGGCGCTGTAAGGCCGTGCGCGCTGCCCTCGAATGGGGCGACTCGCGCACCGGCCCGGTGTGCGGCCGGCGCGCGCGAGCGGGCCGGTCGTGCCACGGCGCGGCCTGGCCACGATGGCGCGACGGGTTCGATTCTTGCGTGGGAGAAGGGGTGAGGCGGGTCCGGGTTCGGACCGCTCGATCGATCAGAGAGGATTGCGATGTATCGCTCGCCGCAGATCACCCCCGAATTGCTGTTGCTGGAGCAGCCCTCGCCGCTCACCCGGCGCGACGCCGTGACGGCCGAGCGCAGCCTGTTCGACCGGCTGCTGCAACTGACCGGCCTGCGCCGCGCGCGGCCGGCCGTCTGAGCCCGGTTCGCGCCGCGGCGCGAGCCGGGTGCGCGTCACACGCGGCAGGTCGCGCGTGACGTGCGCTGCCGCGCGTCAGTACGCGCCGGCCCAGTGGCCCGGGATCCACGCCCAGTGGTTGCCTTCCCAGCGGTAATGCCCCTTCACCCAGTGATAGCCGGGCGCCGGCGCGGCCGGCACCACTTCCACGCGCGGTGCCGGTTGCGGTGGCCGCACCGGTTCCACCACGCAGGCGGACAGCGTGGCGGCACAGGCGCAGGCGATGAACGAGGCTTTGGCGATGGCGTTGATCTTCATGTCGTGTCCTCCCAGGACCGTTGTCGATTTCGATTTGATTGTGGCGATGCCAGTGTTGCCGGCTTGACCGGCCGGCGCGGTAGCGGGCCGCGTCACGCGCTGCGGGTGATGCAGGTACTTCATGCGCGGACGAGGCCCGTCATCGGTTGCCGCGCGGCGCTGCGCTCGAACAGCGTCGCGGCGGTGTGCTGCGGATCGAGCCGCAGCGTTTCGGCCGCCGCGCCCGCGATCAGCGCGTCGAGCGAGGCGGTGGGCTTGAGGTCGCGCCCTTCGTACAGATCGGCGCCGCGCAGGCCCGGCCAGTCGGCGATCACGCGGCCGCCCGCCACGGCGCCGCCCAGCAGCATCGCCACCGAGCCCTGACCGTGATCGGTGCCGCCGGTGCCGTTCGCCGCCGCGGTGCGGCCGAACTCGGTGGCCACCAGCACGGTGGTGTCCTTCCACACCGGCCCGAGCCCGTCGCGCAGCGACGCGAGCATCGCGTCGAGCCCCTTCAGCACGTTGGTCATGCGCGGGTTCTGGGCGCTGTGGGTATCCCAGCCGCCGGTCTCGATCATCGCGATGCGCGGGCCGTCGTCGCGCGCGAGGAAGCTCGCCGCGAGCTTGCCCACGCCGGCCGGATCCTGGCGCGCGTGCGCGTCGCCGGCCAGCCCGCGCGCGGCCATCGCCGAGGCCCACAGCGGCCCCAGTTGCGGATCGCGCTCGTACAGCGCCGAGACGCGCGCGAGCAGGTCGTCGGGCGCGCCGGGCAGGCCCGAGGCCGCGTACGAGGTGACGCGCGCCGGGCCGCGCAGCGCGGCCGGCACGGTGGGCGCGAGCGCGATGGCGTTCTCGCGGGTGGCCGGCAGCATCGCCACCAGCCGGTTCAGCCAGCCGTCCTTGACCTGATACGGTGCCAGTCCGCCCGTCTCGAGCACGTTCTGGCCGTCGAAGTGCGAGCGGTCGCGATACGGCGAGGCGATCGCGTGCACGAACAGCGCCTGGCCGCCCTGGTACATCTGCGCGGTCTGCACCAGCGACGGATGCAGCGCGAAGCTGCCGTTCAGGTGCGTGGATGTCGACGGATCGATCGCGAGCTCGCCGCGCAGCCGCGCGTAATCGGGCTCCGCGTACGGCGACAGGATGCTGAGCCCGTCGGCCGCGCCGCGCTGGATCACGAACACGAAGCGGCGCTCGGTGGCCACGTTCGCGAACGCCATGCGCGGCCCGATCATCAGGGCGCCGGCACCGGCGGCGAGCGTGCCGAGGAAACGGCGGCGTGAAGAGGTCGGCATGATCATCTCCGTTGGAAGTCGGGCGACACGAGCAGCAGCGCGAGCGCGGTGGTGGTGCTTTCGGCGCGCGCCACGGCGCTGGTGGTGGCCTCGCCGAGCGTGCCGGCGAACAGCGTGTTGCCGAGCGCGCGCGGGTCCACGCGATCGCCGGTGCGAGCCGCGAGCCGCTGTGCCACCTCCACGCGGCGCACCAGCGCGTCGGGCGCGGCCCAGCTCGCGGCGATGTCGTCGTAGCCGGCCGGCGAGCCGGGCTTCCATACCGGCTGGCCCAGCTGCGCGAGCAGCGGCGCGGCCTTCAGGTTGCCGAGCTCGGTCCAGCCGAGCCCGCGCAGCGAGGAGACGGTCCAGTCCCACGGCGTCTTGAACTTGCTCGCGGTGGGCGACCACGCCTCCGGTGATTCGATCAGCGCGCGGTACACGGTGGGCAGGTCGCCGCCGCTCTGCTCGAAGGCGCGCGCCACGCGCGCGGTCAGCGCGGGCGGCGGATCGTCGGCCACGAAGTGGCGCGCGAGCTGGAAGGCGATGTGGCGCGAGGTGGCCGGCGCGCGCGACAGGTCGCCGAGCACGGCCAGCGCCTGTGCTTCGCCATCCTGATCGTAGCGGCGGCCGAGCACGGTGCGCGTGCCGGGCTCGTGCAGCGCCGGGCGGAACACGAAGGCGCCGGGCCGCGCGCCGTTCGGCTGGGCGCCGCGATAGCCGGCGACGCTCCAGCCGGTGAGTGCGCGCGCGAATTCGGTCACGTCGTCCTGGCTGTAGCCGCTGCGCGCGCCGAGCGTGTGCAGCTCCATGATCTCGCGCGCGAGGTTCTCGTTGAGGCCGCGCCTGCGGCTCGGGTCGCGCGCGTCGGCGCGCAGCGCGGCGCGGCTGTCGGGGCCGACCGAACGCACCTGATCGAGGAACAGCTGCATCGCCGGATGGCGTTCGGCCGCCACCAGCAGATCCTCGAAGCGGCCCAGCACGTGCGGGCGGATCGCCTCGAGCTCGAACGCGCCGGCGAGCCCCGCCACCTGCCCCTTGTCGACGGACACGGCGAAGTGATTGGCCCAGAAGTGCACGAGCCGCTCGACGAAGGGCGCGGGCGTGGTCAGCGCGCTCTCGACGCGCGCGTCCACCGCGTCGCGATACACGCCCACGCTTTCCTTGCGAATCGCCTTGTTGACGGCCTGCCGCGCGGCCTGCTGCGGATTGGCCGGGGCCGGCGTGGTATCGGTACCCGAGGCCGCGGGCCGGGTGGGCTGCTGCGGGGCCGGCATGGCCGGATTGCCGTCGCCCTGATCGGCCGCCTCGCGCAGCGTGCGCCGCTCGTCGCCGAAATGGGTGGCCAGTTCCACCGCGCCGGGCTGGTCGGCCCAGGCGGGCGGGCGCGGCGTGTATTGCGCGAACTGGCCGAGCAGCCAGCCCTTCGGGTCGGACGGCGCGCTGTCGTCGGCGCGCGCGCCGAGGCCGAAGCGGTTCAGCGCGATCGCGGCGGCTTGCGCGCGGGACGGATCGTTCATACGGAAACCTGCCGGCGTGAGAGATATCTCTTTAACGTCGCCAGTCCGGAAATCCGTCGCGCCTTTCGAAAATTTTCTTCAGGCTGCGGTGCAGGGGCCTGCACCGTCGACACGACGCCCCGTTGCGGGGCGCCTCATTCCTCGCCGGGCCACCAGGGCTTCGGCGCGCGGTCGATCAGATAATCGTCGAGCTGCTTGCCCTGCAGCCACTTCGGGCGCGGCCCGCGGCCCGACCACGAATTGCCCGACGACGGATCGTAGTACTTGGCCGGTGCCGCCTGGCGCAGCTTGATCGGCTGACGGAACCCGGCGGCCCGCAGCAATTCGTCTTCGGAAATGCCGTATTCCAGGACCTGATCCTGGAGCGTCGAGAGCAGCGCGCGCTTGCCGTCCGCCTTCGCGTCCGCGATCTGGCGGTCGAGTTCGCGCAGTTGCTCTTCGAGAACGTTGAGATTAGTGCTCATTGTGGGTGGACGAGTGTCGATAGGGCGCCATATTACTAGGCTCTGAACACAATTTCACCAATCGCCGGCATCGGCGTTAATCATTCGATGCATTTGATTACATCGAATTACCCGACGCAAGCGGTTAATTGCATGCAATGCCAATAGGAATGCCCGCGCGAGGCGTTCCGGATCGACGGACGCGTCGCGCGGGCGGTGCGGAGCGACCGCCGAAACGGCGGCCGATTCGGGGCTCAGCGTTGCTGCAGGCGGATGTCGCGCGACGAGGCGCCCACGTACACGCTGCTGCCCGGCACGTAACGCCAGTTGCCGCGGGTTTCGTCCCACACACTCTGCATGCGCGGCGTGACGAGCACGTGCACGCGTTGCGACTGGCCCGGATTCAGGCGGATCTTGTCCCAGCCGACGAGACGCCGCGGCGGTTCGCCCTGATACGGCACGCCCAGATACACCTGCGGTATTTCAGCGCCGCTCACGCGGCCGGTATTGCGCACCGTGAAGCTGACGTCGAGCAGATTGCCGGGCAAATGCCGCACGCCGAGTCCGGAATAGGCGAATTGCGTGTAAGACAGCCCGAATCCGAATTCGAACATCGGCGCGATGTTCTTCGCGTCGTACCAGCGATAACCGATATCGAGTTTCTCGCTGTACACCGGATCGTTCGCAAAGGTGCCGTCCTGTCCCCAGGTGGGCGTGTCCTGATCGCGCGCCGGGAAGGTGACGGGCAATTTGCCCGAGGGCACCACCTGGCCGAACAGCAGATTGGCAATCGCCTTGCCGCCGCCTTCGCCCGGATACCAGGCCTCGACGATCGCCGCGACGCTGTCCTTCCACGGCATCAGCACCGGGTTGCCGCTCTCGACCACGACCACCGTGTGCGGATTGGCTGCGGCCACGGCTTCCACCAGCGCGTCCTGATTCGACGGATTCGCCAGCGACAGACTGCTCAGGTCACCGAAATCCTCGCCGGCCGGTTGCGCCACCACCACCACCGCCACGTCGGACTGCTTCGCGAGCGCGGCGGCCGCGTCGATCTCCTGCGGGGTGTAGGCGCGGAACGGCTGCTGCTGATCGCTGTTGCCGGCGTAGCTCACCTGCGCGCCGGGCGCGAGCTGGCGGATCGCGTCGACGATCGGCGTGTCGATCTTCGTCCACGGATTGCGCCACCAGCTGCAGCCGGTGGCGGTGCCGAACTGCAGGCCGCCGCAGCCGGCGAAGCTGCCGGTCACCGGGTCGCGCGTGTTGCCCGAGCCGCCGCCCGACAGCACGGCCGCGTCGGCGTGCCCGCCGATCACGGCGATCCGCTTGAGCGCGGCGGCCGCGAGCGGCAACTGGTTGGCGTCGTTCTTCAGCAGCACCATCGACTGCTCGGCCGCCGACTGCGCGAAGGCATTGGCCGAGGCGAAATCGATCGGCGCGGCCCGTGGCGGATGATCGACCACGCCGAGCCGGATCATCGTGTAGAGCTTGCGGCGCACCATGTCGTCGAGCCGCGCGGTGGCGACCGAGCCGTTCGCGATCGCCTGACGCACGGCGGCCGGCGTCAGGTACACGGTGGCGTCCACGTCCTCCTCCTCGTCGAGGCCCGCGTTGATCGATTTCGCGGTGCTGTGCGCGGCGCCCCAGTCGGACTGCACCTGGCCTTCGAAGCCCCAGTCGTTCTTCAGCACGGTGGACAGCAGGAAGGCGTTCTCGCACGCGTAGTCGCCGTTCAGGCGGTTGTACGAGCACATCACGCTGCCGGGCTGCGCGCGCTTCGCGGCGATCTCGAACGGCAGCAGGTAGAGCTCGCGCAGCGTGCGCTCGTCCACCTGCGTGTTGCCGCCCATGCGGCCGTGCTCCTGCTCGTTGCCCGCGTAGTGCTTGATGGTGGCGATCACCTTCTCGCGCTGGGTGCCGTCGGTGCGCTCGGCCAGCAGGTCGCCGGCCAGTTGCGGATCCTCGCCCAGATACTCGAACAGGCGCCCACCGCGCGGCTCGCGCGCGAGATTGGTGCCGCCGCCCAGGCCCATCGCGAATCCTTGCGCGCGCAACTGGATCGCGATCTGCCGGCCGTACTGGTTCGACAGCTTGCGGTCCCAGCTCGCGGCGATCGCGAGCGTGGCCGGGAAGGTGGTGCTCGGCTGCGAGGTGCTGCCCGAGCCGGTGGACGAATCCACCATGTTCAGGTCGGGGATGCCGAGCCGCGGCACGCCCTGGATGTAGCCGCCGCCCCCGCCGGGCACGGCGCTCATCACGTACTCCGAATGAATCAGCTGCAGCTTTTCGTCGAGCGTCAGCTTGCGCGCCAGCGCGTCGGCGCGCAGCTGCGCGGCGACCGAGCCCGCCACGTCGAGGCTCGACGGCGTGGGCGGGAAGTCGATGAAGTCGGGGGCGCCGGCGGCGCGGGCGCCGGCCATCGAGAACGCGGCGATCGTCGCGCAGGCGACGGCCGACCAGGATCTGATCTGCATGGATGTCTCTCTCCGGTTTTGGTTGGGTGCGTCTGATGCGGAAAGCGAGAACGTGCAACGGGATGAAACGCGCAACGCGGAACGCGGTGCCGCGACGGTGCGCGCCGTCGCGGCGTGTGGAGCATCGACGTGGCCAGCGCGATGTAGGCAGCCTCCACCGGGATTCATGTTAGGAATGTAGTCCGACTACAGCATCGGTGTTTTCCCGCAACGGGCGCGGCTTTTCGCGGGGCGGTGGGGGCGTGGCGGGGGCTGCCGGAAAAGCTTCCCGGCGGCGCGTGACGGCGGGCGGCAAGAACTGCCGCGAACGCTGCACACGATGCAACGAAGGCATGCATTGCATCGCGCGGCGCACACAGGAAAAACGCCGCGATCCCGCACCGGGCGAGATCGCGGCGTCGTGCGCCGGGCGCAGCGGCGAGGGGACGGCCGCTTACGACGCGGTGCCCACCCCGAAGATGTGCATCTTGCCGGCGCTGACCTGACGCGGCAGCGTGAGGCTCGACACTACCTTGCCGGCCGGCACGGGCAGCGTCTGCGCGAAGATGTAGGTCTTCACGCCGTCCTTGCTGCCGTCGCCGCCGTTGCGATAGGCCATCGTCACGGCCACCGCCGAGCTCGGGCTCGCGCTGCCGCCGTTCAGCGTCCAGTCGTCGAACGACAGCGTGACCGCCTCGCTGGTGCCGTCGGCGAAGTTCAGCTGCGCGGTGCCGACGCTCGGGCCGTTGTTGGCCGAGCCGAGCACCACCAGCCCCTTCGGCGCGGGGGCCGGCGGCAGCGTCACCGTCTGGCCCACCGCCACGGTGTTGTCGAGCGTGAGCGGCCCGCCGCCGATCGTCACGTTCGCACCGGCCACCGGGAACGCGCGGCCCGGCTGCACGCCGGCCGCCGCCAGCGCGCTCAGCGAATAGCTGTACAGGCTGCCGTCGAAGTCCGCGCCCTGGCCGTCGGTGTTGGTGGCGCCGTCCGCGCTGAAGCCGCGGTTGTTGAAGCTGTCGGCCGTGTTCAGCGCCACCGGCACGCCGAACGACGGCGGCTGCACGTTGGTGCCCCACTGCGTCGGCGCATCGCCCATCGCGAAGCGCAGCGTCGCACCGCTGGCGAGGTCGTCGTAGGCGATCCACGGGCTGTACTGCGCGCGACCGTCCACCGACACGCTCCGCACGTAGCTCGAGGCGGGCGCGCCCGGCGCGCGGATCTTCAGGCGGCGGCCGTTGCCGAGCTGCACGTCGATCTGCGGGAACTGCGGGCTGCCGATCGCGAGGCCTGCCACGCCGGGGATCTCCGGATACAGGCCCAGCGCGCCCCACACGTACCAGCCGGACACGGCGCCGAGATCGTCGTTGCCGGGCAGCCCGTCGGGGCCGGTGCCGAACGCGGTGCCCATGATCTGCTGCACCACGCGCTGGGTGCCCGACGGCGAGCCGGCCCAGTTGTACAGCCACGGCACCTCGAAGGTCGGCTCGTTGCCCATGTAGAAGTTCGGCAGGCTCAGCCCGGCGTTCAGCACCGTGAAGAAGCTGTCGAGCCGCGAGGTCACGGCGGTGTTGCCGCCGAGCTGCGCGAACAGGCCGCCCGGGTTGTACGGCACCATCCACGTGTACTGCTCGGCATTGCCTTCCACGTAGTTGTCGCCGCTCGACGGCGTCTCGGCGATCCACGCGCCGTTCGACTGGCGCGCGGCGATCAGCGGCGGCGTGAGCGCGGTGTTCAGCAGGTTCTGCCAGTACGCGGAGCGGCTCAGCAGCATGCGCTGCGTGGCGGCGTCGCCGAGCGCGCCGGCGAAGCGCGAGATCGCGAAGTCGCTGCTCGAGTATTCAAGCGTGGACGACGCCTGCCCCCATTCGCCGCTCGTGATGTAGCCGCTCTGCAGGTAGCTCGCGCGGCCGCCGTTGGTGGTCACGCCGTTGCACGCGGTGCCGGGGATGTTGGCCATCCTCACCATGTGCCGGAGCGCGGCCTGCGTGTCGAAGCGGCGCGCGCCGAACGCGTAGGCGTTCGACACGATCAGCGAGCCCGCGTCGCCCGGCATCACGCCGTCCTCCACGTTGTCGTTGACCCAGTGCGGAATCGCGCCGCACTGATCCGCGTCGTTCACGAGCGACTGGATCATGTCGCTGGTGGCGTTCGGGTCGAGGATCGCCTTGAGCTGGATCAGCGAGCGATAGATGTCCCAGCCCGAGAACGCCGAATACTGTGCCTTCTGCCCCGCGGCGAGCTGGTGCACCGTGCTGTCGAAGCCGATGTACTGGCCGTTGTCGTCGCTGAAGATGCTCGGCGCCCACATCGCGTGATAGAGCGCGGTGTAGAACCGGGTCTTCGCGTCGGGCGTGCCGCCGGCCACGCGGATCGTGTTCAGCGCCGCGTTCCAGGTGGTGTCGGCCTGCGCGCGCACGCCGTCGAAATCCCAGCCGCGATTTTCCGCGTCGAGGTTGGCCTTGGCGTTGGCCACGCTGACGTAGGAGATGCCGATCTTCATCTTCACCGTCTTGCCCTGCGCGAAGGCCAGATGCGCCACGCCCTGCGACACCGAGGTGCCCTGCACGAACGGCCGGTCGAACATCGCGTAGAAGTACACGGGCACGCCCACCGAATTGCCGCAGAAGCCGCCGCCGGTGGTGCTGCCCGAGATCGCGCTGTCGGACACCTGGCTGATTGCGCCGGCGGTGGACGTGCGGGTGTTGGTGCGGGTGGCGTCGAGCACGAGCAGCGCGGGCTTGCCGGCCGGGTAGCTGAAGCGGCCGAAGCCAGTGCGCAGCGTGGCGGTCAGTTCCACCTTGATCTGCGAGTCGAGCAGCACCGAGTAGAAGCCGGGCTTCGCCACTTCATTCGCATGACTGAAGGTCGGCACGAGCTGGCTGGCGTCGGTGGTCGGCATCACCGGGAATTCGCCGTCGTTGCCGCTGCAGCCGGCACCGGCCATGTGGGTGACGCTGAAGCCCTGGATCGAGTGGATGTCGTAGTAGTAGCCGGCCGGCGAGCCCGGCTCCTTGCTGTCGTTCGGTGCCGGCGTGGTGTTGGTGTCGGGGGCCCACTGCACCATGCCCGAGGGCAGGCCCGCGGCGGGCACCACGCTGCCGGCCTGACCGGCCGGCACCGGGTTCGGCGAATTGCTCGCCAGCGTGCCGATCAGCGGATCGACGTACTGCGTGAGCGGCAGCGCGCGGTTGTCGTCGAGGTTGGTGGTGTCGGCCACCGCGGCCACCGGTCCGGCCGCCAGCACCGATGCGGCCCCACCGCCGCCGTCGTCGCCCCCGCACCCGCCCAGCGCGCACGCCACGGCCAGGGTGGCGGCGAGCGTCGTGAATCGATTCATGATCGTCTCTCTCCGTTGTTCTTCGCTCTTTTCGGTGCCGCCGCTCCGATCGATCGAACCGCCGGCTCGTCGTGACTTTTTCTTTCAGAATCTTGCAGCGGTAAGGAGATTAGGATTCCGGATCGAGTAGCGTCAATCGAATAAACGCATCTGTAATGATTTTCCTGAATTTACTAAACGATGCGCAACGCGATGAAAAACTGCGCGGTCGCGCGCAGTGTTTCGCGCGGCGATTTGATGGGCGGGAACGCGCACGAGAACGATGAGGCGGACCGAACGGTCCGCCTCGCGGGGTCATTCCGAAGCCGGCGGCTCCTTCGGCTTCGCATGCGCGGCCCGCATGCGCCACTGGCCGCTGTGCCGCAGGCCGGCCACGAAGCGCTGGCGCTCGTCGTCGGACAGCGACTGCGCGAAATCCACCACGTTGCTTTCGACCTGCGCGCGCAGCCGCGAATCGGCCGAGCGGGTGCGCGCGAGCGCGTCGTCCACCGCGGCGCGGTCGAGCGTCGGCGCGGCCAGCAGGTCGAGCACGTCGCGGCGGCCCTCGCGGGCCTGGCGGATGTCGATGCGTTCGTCGCGGCGCGCGGCCTTCAGCGCGTCGCGGAACTGCGCCTGCCGCTCGGGCGACAGATCGTCGGCGGCGAAGCGCAGCGCGATGCGCGGGCCGGGCTCGGCCACGCCCGCGGCGCCGGGGCGGCCCGGGTGACGTGCGAACCACTGATACGCGCCGCCGGCGATCGCGCCGAGCAGGAACACGTTCAGCACGACCGAGACGACGAGGATGACGGTGCCGGCACGGCCGTTCATTCGCCGCTCCCGTCGTCCACGCCGTCGCCGAAGGTGGTGGTCATGTAGGTGCTCTCGTGGGTGTAGGCGGCGAGCGGCGAGGCCGACAGCAGCGTGGCCGACATCGCCAGCGCGCCGGCCAGCGCGCCGGCCGCGCCGATGCCGACCACCGCCGCGCCCGACCACCACAGGCGGCCACGGCTCCACGACAGGCGGCGCGGTGCCGGCGCCGGTGCCGACGCCACGATGCGTTCGAACAGCGCCGCGCTGGCCGGCTCGACCCGGCTCGCGCCGAGCCAGCCGTCGAGCTCGGCCGCTTCGGCCAGCACCGCGCCGGCCTGGTCGCGATGGGTGCCGGCCCAGGCGCGCGCGGCATCGCGTTCGGCGTCGGGCCAGCGGCGCGAATCGGCGCCGTAGGCCTCGACGATGATGCGGAATCGTTCGGGTGTCATCAGATTTCCTCGCTGCGGCCATGGCCGGCCAATTGCGCGCGCAGGTTGCGCCGGGCGCGCGCGAGCAGGCTCTCCAGCGCGTCCACGGTAATGCCCATCAGGCCGGCCGCCTCGATGTTCGACAGGTCCTGATAGTACTGGAGCACGAGCGCTTCCCGTTGTCTGGCGGGCAGCGCATCGAGCGCGGCGCGCACGCGGGCGTCGCGTTCGAGGGTTTCGAGCCGCGCGTCGGCGCGCGGCTGCGGGTCCGGTTGCTCGGGCATCTCGTCGGTCGGTTCATCGCGGCGGCCGCGCAGCCGGTCGTAGCAGAGATTCAGCGCCACGCGGTGGAGCCAGGTGTCGAAGCGCGCCTCGCCGTCCTTCCAGCGCGGCGCCTGTTTCCAGATGCGGATGAAGGCTTCCTGCGCCACGTCCTCGGCTTCCATGCGGTCGCCGAGCAGGCGCGTGGCGAGCGCGAGCAGGCGCGGCAGCTTGCGCGCCACCAGTGCGCGCGCGGCGCCGTCGTCGCGGCGGCCCACCCGCTCGACGAGTTCCGCGTCGGGATCGCGTTCCGTCACGTGCGCGGTTCCCGGTGCGGGGGACGATGGCACGACGGCGTCGGCGGCACGGGGCGCATCGACGGCGTGGGCCGTGTCGTTGGCGGCAATCTTGTCGGCCACGTCAGCGAGGGTGCGCGTGGCGAGGCGCGCCGGGCTGGCTTCACGGTGGTCGGCTCCCTGCAGGTCGATCGTGTTGGACGCGGGCGCGGCGCACCGTGCGTTCGCCCGCTCCCGTGTCGCGGCGCGCTCGTGCACGCAGCATGCGGCGCGCGCCGTCGTGGCGCGGGACGAGGCGGACATCGCGGCGGTGGTCTCGCTCATGATGACGGCCCGGCGGCGCGCGCATCGAAGCCGATGCGCGCGCCGCGCGGACGCTCAATATACGACGACGGCGGCCGGGCGCACATGTACCGGGCGCGCGGGCACCACGACACAGGCGGACAGGGTGGCGGCGACGAGGGCGAGGACGACGATCAGTTTCATGGTTCGGAATTCCGGATGGGGGAGGAGCGCCGGCGGCATGCGGAATGCAGCATGCCGCCGGCGGCGCGCTCGGGCGTGGATCGCGTCTCGATCAGGCCCAGTGGCCCGGCACCCAGTGCCAGTTCGGACCGTGCGCCACCCAGTGGCCCGGCACCCAGTGATAGCCGACGCGCACCGGCTGCCAGTGGCCCGGCGCCCACACGTAGGCGCCGTGGCGCCAGCGCCAGCCGCCGTGATCCCAGACGTAGCCGGCGCGCGGTGCCGGCACCACTTCCACGCGCGGCGGGGGCGGCGCCATCGGCGCGACGATCACGGCTTGGGCGAAGGCGCTCGTGGCGAGCGTGAGGCAGAGCGCGGCGGCAAGCCGGGCGGGGTGGAACAGTCGTTTCATGTGTTTTCTCCCTGAAAGCGCGCGCCGCGAGAAGCGCGGGCGTCGTGTGGGCTTACACGGAGGGTGGCGGGGAAATCCGTCGCTGCGATCGGCTGCCCGACGCACGCGGACGTGACCAAATGTTCGAGGCGACGGCGCGCGGTCGTTCCCTCCCGGCGCTCGGGTCGAACGCGCACAAGTGCCTGAAGGCAAAGCGTTTGTGTACGGGTCGGAAGGTCCGGGGGCGGCGCGCCGACCGCGTCGTGCCGGGTGCCCGCCGGCCCGGCACGAAATAGCCCGTTACACGATGCGCGGGCTCGGCGCGCCGGCGTCGCCAGGAAGAACGCGGCGATCGCGCGGCTCGCGTCGAGCTGGCGGCTGACTGGCCGGGGCGGCAGCGCGCCGTTCGAGATGCCGGTGGCGTACACGGGCGCGCGATCGGGCACGTGCAGGCGGTAGCTGCGCACGGTGCCGCCGAACTCGAGTTGGCCGTCGAGATCGGCGCGCTCGCGCGGGCGCGGGGATCGCCGCGCCGATCGAGCAGGCGGGCATCTCGAGCGCGGTGCGTGTGGCGACGCTCATGCGACGGAACAGGTTGCCGCCCGGTCGGGCCGGGAGGCGACGGGGCCGGCGTTGGGGGCTGCCCCGCGCTGCCCGAGCCGGTACGAACCGGGCCGGCATTGCACGATCTTCACGAAGGCCGCGCTGAATCCGCTTTCCGATTCGTAGCCGACGGCGGCGGCGATCTGCGCGATCGAGCGCGAGCCGTGCCGCAGCAGATGGCAGGCGAGCTGCATGCGCCAGTGCGCGAGGTAATCGATCGGCGGCAGGCCCACCCGTTGCCTGAACTGCTGCGCGAAGCCCGCGCGCGACATGCCGGCCAGCCCGGCAAGCGCATCGAGCGTCCAGGCCCGCGCGCAATCGGCGTGCATGGCGCGGATCGCCTTCGAGAGCTTCGGATGCGCGAGCGCGACCAGCCAGTTCCGGTCGGGCTCGTGCGCGGCGAGGTAGCGGCGCAGGGTCTGCAGTAGCAGGATCGGCGCGAGGTGACGCATCATCAGCGTGTGGCCCTCGCCGCGCTCGGCGAATTCCGCGGCGAGCCGCTCGAGGCTCCAGCGCAGCACCGCGGCCGGCTCCGACTCGGCGGGGATGGGGATGACCGGCGGCAGCGCATCGAACACGATCGCCGAGAAGTGCCCGTCGAAGCGGAACGCCGTGCCGATCGAGGCGACCTCTCCGCCGCCGTTGCAGACCACCGTGCCGTCGTCGCGGCGGCCGGCAAGCAGGTCGGGCAGCCGCACGCCGTCGCGGCGCAGCGGGCTGCCCGAGAGCACGAAGCTGCGGCGCGGCGCGACGAGGAAGCAGTCGCCGGCGCGCAGATGGCGGCCGGCGACGGTTTGCTCGCCCTGCACGAACAGCCAGCATTCGCCCTTCGAGACGAGCTTGAACACCAGCGCGTCGCCGGCCGGAAATTCGATGGCCCAGTCGCCGCCCGCCTCGAACGCGCCCGAGGCGAACGCCTCGAGGGCGAGAGTCGAGAGCACCTGCGAGAGCACATCGTCGGATTCGGCGTGGATCCACATGATTTGGACGGGAGAGCATCGGATATCGACGATCGGGCATGGGACCGATCGGGCACGGCAAATATTCTAGATCGCCTCTGCAACCACGATACAGGAGCGATCATGCGCGTATTCATCACGGGGGCGAGCGGTTGGGTGGGCACCGCCGTCACGCGGGAACTGCTCGAGGCCGGCCACACGGTGGTCGGGCTGGTGCGCACCGAGGACAAGGCACGGGCGCTGGTCGCGCTGGGCGGCGCGGCGCTGAGCGGCTCGCTGGCCGACCTCGAGGTGCTCGCGGCCGGCGCCGCCGGCGCCGACGGCGTGATTCATCTGGCCTTTGGCGCCGGGCTCGGCGATCCGGCCGCCTTCGCGCGCTCGGCGCAGGAGGATCGCCAGGCCATCGAGACCTTCGGCGCGGTGTATGCCGGCTCGGCCCGGCCGATCGTCGTGACGGCCGGCATCGGCGTGCTGCCGCCCGGCGAGCGCTTCACCGAGGCGATGCCGTCGCGGCCGCCGCATCCGTCCTTCCCGCGCATCTCCGAGCCGGTCACGCTGGAGGTGGCGGCGCGCGGCGTGGCGGCCACCACCGTGCGGCTGCCGCGCTCGGTGCACGGCGCCGGCGAGACGCACGGCTTCGTGCCGCGCCTGATGGCGCTGGCGCGGCGCACGGGCAGGTCCGCGTACGTGGGCGACGGCGGGAACGTCTGGCCGTCGGTGCATCGGCTCGACGCCGCGCGGCTGTTCCGGCTCGCGCTCGAGGCCGGCGCGCGCGGCGGCCCGTTCCATGCCGTGGCCGACGAGGGCGTGCCGTTCCGGCGCATCGCCGAGGCGATCGGGCAGCGGCTCGCGCTGCCGGTCGCGTCGATCCCGCCGGATCAGGCGGCCGCGCATTTCGGGCCGATGGCGATGCCGGTGATGGGCAACGGGCCGGCCTCGAGCGCGCAAACGCAGGCGCGCCTGGGCTGGGTGCCGCGCGAGCCCGGGCTGATCGAGGACATCGAGCGGCATTACGTCGGTTAATGGCGTCGAGGCGCCGGCCGGGCGCGGCGCGATGGCAGGAACGGCAGGCGTGGCGGGCGCACTGTTGTATCCTGTCCGCCGAAGCCGAGAGACACGAGGCCGCCCGCATCCCGGCGATGCCGACCAGACGCCTGCACGGCGCCCCATTCAAGACCCGCTCCGACGATGAATTTCGCTCCCTCGACGCGCTCGCCGCGTTCGCCCGCCTCGTTCCGCGTGCCCGGCCCGGTGCGCGCGCTCGCGCCCGCCTCGGCGCTGCTGCTCGGCGCCTCGCTGCTGCTGAGCGCCTGCGGCAAGCACGATTCGACGGGCGGCGCGGCGTCGGCGGGCTCGGGTGCCTCGCAGGCCAGCGCGCCGGCGGCCTCGGCCTCGCCGGCTTCCGTCGCGTCCTCGACGCAGGCGGCCGCCGACCTCGCCGGCGCCGCCTCCGGCGCCTCGCCGTTCTCCGAGGGCCTCAAGCGCGCCGACCTGATGCACGTGGTGTTCCCGAAGTGGCGCGACGCCAACACGCCCGGCGCGCGCGTGGTCACCGTCGAGCTGCCCGAGCGCGACAGTTCGGGCAGCGTGCGCCGCACCGCCGCGAACGGCGCGCCGGCGCTGGCCGAGAGCAGCGTCGAGATCGTGCCGCGCGAGGTGATCCGCCTCGACGACGCGCACGCGGTGATGGTGACCGAGGGCGTGGAGGTGGACGACAGCGGCGCGCGCGCGGACAGCGATGCGTCCGGCGCGTGGCTCGGCGCCTACTTCTTCCGCCACGATGCCACCGGCTGGACCCTCGAGACGCGCATGGACGGCGTGGACTATCTCGGCACGGCCGGCACCTACGGCAGCACCAGCGTGGCGCGCATCCGCGACGGCGAGTTCGGCCTGATCCTCGATGGTGGCGGCTGCTGGCAGGGCTTCTGCGGCTCCTGGGCGTCGGTGTACGGCATCACGCCGGGCCGCATCGCCAACTACGCGAGCACCGTGCCGGTGGACGGCAGCAACCTCGGCGCGAGCGGCGACTGCGATCTCGCGCTCAAGTCGATCAAGGGCGCGAGCGACACCGACGTGACGGTCACCACCCGCTCGGACAGCCCGCCCGCGTGCTTCGACATCGGCGGCAAGCTCACGCTGGCCACGGCCGACGACGGCACGCCCGAGATGCGGATCCGCTTCGACGGCGCGGAATCGATCGGCTCGGCCTCGGCCGCCGATTCGGGCGACGACGCGGGCCAGCGCGCGATCCATCAGACCGCCGTGTACCGGCTGCGCGACGGCAAGTACGTGCTCGCCTCGGGGCACAACCCGATCCCGCCGTTCTGAGCCCGGCCGGGGACGCGCGCGGGCCGGCGGCCGGCTGCGATGTCCTGGTCGTTTCGTTCGTTTCTGGCTCTATGGCCCATGACGTGACGGCGCTATCGTGTGCCTCGATCCCGAACCTGGAGCGAGCATGAACGCCGTCCTCACCTTCCGGCCCATCGACACGCCTGCCGCGCTGGCCGATGCCTTTCCGCTGATGCGCGTGCTGCGCCCGCATCTGACCGACCCGAAGGCCTTCGCGGCGCAGGTCCGCGCCCAGCAGGCCGCCGGCTACCGGCTGCTCGGCGCCTGCGCGGGCGAGCAGCTGCTGGGCCTCGCCGGCTACCGCCATCTGACCAACCTGCTGTACGGCCGCTTCGTCTACGTCGACGATCTGGTGGTGGACCCGCAATCGCAGGGGCAGGGCGTGGGCGCGCAGCTGCTCGACACGGTGCGCGGCATCGCGCGCGACACCGGCTGCGCGCGCTTCGTGCTCGACACGGGCCTGCACATGGCGCACGCGCAGCGCTTCTATTTCCGCAACGGGCTGCTCGCGCGCGGCATGCATTTCGTCGAGCCGCTGGTGGCGGCCGACGCGCAGGCCGCGCGATGAAGCTGCTGTTCCTCAATGCCAGCCCGCACGGCGCGGCGAGCCACGGCTGGGGCCTCGCGCAGGAGGCGATCGCGGCGCTGCGCGCGCGCGAAACCGCCGCGGGACGCCGGTTCGAGGCGATCGAGCGCGACCTGGCGGGCGCGCCGCTGCCGCCCGTCGATGCCGGCTATGCGAGCGCGATCACGTCGCGCACGCCCGACCCGCGGCACTTCGCGCTGTCGGAGCAGCTGATCGGCGAGCTCGAGGCCACCGACTGCCTCCTGATCAACACGCCGATGCACAACTTCACGGTGCCCGCCGCGCTCAAGCTGTGGATCGACTACGTGCTGCGCATCCACCGCACCTTCCGCTCGACGCCCGACGGCAAGATCGGCCTGCTGCGCGACCGGCCGAGCTTCGTGATCGTGGGCTCGGGCGGCGTGCACGCGGGGCCGCACGCGCGCCAGGCCGATTTCCTCACGCCGTATCTCGGCCATGCGCTCGGCTCGATCGGCATCCGCGAGGTGCATTTCTTCCTGCTGCAGGGGCTCGTGATGGGCGACGACGCGGTGGCCGCCGAGCTCGCGCGCGAACGCGCGGCGCTGTTCGCGCGGTTCGGACTGGTGCCGTCCGCGGCGGTGTGAGCCGCCCGGCGAGGGCGGCGCGGCCTCACGCGTCGCCCGTCTGCGTCTGCGCGATGCGCAGCAGCCGCGCCGCGTAGTCGCGGGCCTGCTCGCGGCTCGCCACGTTCGCGAAACCGATCACGAAGCCGCGCCGCGCCGATTTCGCGCGGGCGTTCGCATACCAGGCCGACAGCGCGATCGGGCCCAGCCCGGCCGCGCGCGCGGCGTCGGCGAAGGCCGTGTCGTCGATGCGCGCGCCTTCGGCGAAGGCGACCGCCAGATGCATGCCGCCCGGTGGCAGATCGAACGCGAGCCGCGCACCGAACGCCTCGCGCAGCGCGTCGGCCATCAGCACGCGCCGCTCGGCATAGAGCGCGCGCATGCGCTTCAGGTGGCGCGCGAAATGTCCCTGCGCGATGAAGTCCGCCATGCCCGCCTGCAGCAGCCACGGCGGCCCCGAATTCATGCCCTGACAGATGCGCCGCATGCGCTGCGCGGCGCGCTCGGGCGCGACCACGTAGGCGAGCCGCAGCCCCGGCATCATCACCTTGCTGAAGGTGCCGCAGTAGATCACGCGATCGTGGCGGTCGAGCCGCTTCAGCGCGGGCAGCGGCTGGCCCGTGTAGCGGAATTCGCTGTCGTAGTCGTCCTCCACCACCCAGCTGCCGGTGCGCGAGGCCCAGTCGAGCAGCGCCACGCGTCGCGCCAGCGACAGCGTCACGCCGAGCGGGCTCTGATGCGAGGGCGTGACGATCGCGAAGCGCGCCGCGGGCGCGAGCGCGATGCCGCGCTCCACGTTCAGCCCTTCCGCGTCCACCGGCAGGGGCACCGGCCGCATGCCGGCGTCGTGCAGGAAGCGCCGCGCCAGCAGATAGCCGGGCTCCTCGTACCAGATCCGCTCGCCCGGCTCGGCCAGCGCGCGCAGCACGAGCTCGAGCGTGGCGCGGTAGCCGCTCGTCACGAACACCTGATCGGGCGTGCAGGCCACGCCGCGCGACACGCCGAGGTAGGTGGCGATCTTCTCGCGCAGCGCCGGCAGCCCGAGCGGCGGCGGATAGCCGAGCGCGGCCGTATCGGCGCGACGCAGGCGATACGCCACGAGCCGGTTCCACACCTTGCGCGGGAACGCGTCGAGCGCGGGCAGCCCCGGCTGCAGCGGCAGCGAGGCGCCGC
>JASLEG010000396.1 GCA_030151225.1 Burkholderia sp.
TACGAGTAAGCGAGTGCTGGAGAAGGCTGGATTGTTGCTGTCGGAGGGTGTGAGGGAGGGCCTACTAGAGGTCTGTGTACGGAGTATATGTTTGTTTGTAGGTCAGAATATCGATATGCTTACAAGGCATCAACATCAACCTTATTTCCAAGGTGCTACGTTTGTGGCTGCGGTTATACTATGTACAGCTACTGGCAAGACTATCAGATTGGCGAAGCTATTACGTCCATGATGCAAGACGGATATCGGCGCAGCAACGAGGCGAATGCGCCCGGAACCGCGGTTGAGGCTGAGATGGAAGCTTTTCCACTTCTAACCCCACCATATCTAGTACTACCTAGGTACCTATACTACATGTAGGTACGCTCAGTCTACAGGTCCAAGACAGCTGAGCTACATGTGCCAATGGCAGTCAACAATCTTGACGATTCACAACAGTACAAGTAATTACATGTAAATAGCATGGATGCATTCAGCCGGTACCTAGTCGTCTTGAGTGACCTGATCAGTATTTCCCCAGATTTTAATCCATGTGAATGCAGTTTCTCCTTTCGGCATGACTCATCTGCCGCTACAGATAAGTACCTGCATCCACTGATAAAGAGACAGGACAGCAGCTTGGAGCTCTGCTTGCGCCCCTCCATATCAAATATCAAGACAAGTGACACAATTCAATACCTGCACTCAATCCAAGCCTCAGCTCCCATATACCCAACACAAAACAAACTGCTGCCATTGTCGTCTCAATGTCCATCCACCAGCTCGCTCGGCTGCTCCCCCTCCCGGATGATGAGCTTCAGCAGGTTCTCGACTATGCCTCGACACTCTCCAAACCCGAAGCCGTCACACACTTCAGCAATCTCCTCGGCGACTCGCCCGCGGTAATCGATTTTATATCCACATTCAATGCTCGCCGAAAAGATCCCGCCGCTCCCGCGGCTGCTCCAGCGCCTCCAGCTGCTTCGACATCCAAAGCTCCGTCAAAAGCGCCGCCAAAGGCTCCAAAACCTGCAGCCGCCGAAACAATAGAGCCTGTGCCGAAATGGAATAAGCAACCTAAGAAGAAGAAAGCGCCGCTGCACACGCCAGAAGCTCGAAAACTCGACGATTATGCTGGTCCATCCGGAAAGGCATACAACAAAAAGGACTCCGATCTAGAGTACATATCTCAGCGATCTAGTGCTCCAAGCAGTAATCGCCCTTCAAGACCGTCGTCGCCAGCAAGGCCCTCCATCAAGGAACCCACCGTTGCAGCAACAGCGCAGCCTACCAAGGTCGAGGCGCCTGTATCAAAGCAATCGAATTCTACGGCGGGTGGCTACCTCATATCCGACGGCCCAAAGAAGCCAAAACCCAAGTCTACACCGGTCTCTCGTACGTCGACGCCGAAGCCAACCAACACTGGAAATGTCACCAAGATTTCTATTTCAGGAGGTGTGCCAATGGCTGGCCAGTCTACAGCGTTGGCTGATCTAGATGCGGCCATCCGGTCTCTGGAGATTACAACGAACCCAACGCTAGAGAAGGATGCCAAGTCAAGAAAATGCAACTGCGTCGCAGCCAGACACCCTCTTCAAGCTGCTGCGCCCAACTGTCTCTCTTGCGGAAAAGTCATCTGCTTAAAGGAAGGCTTGGGCCCATGTACGTTTTGCGGAACACCACTACTAAGTTCCGACGAAATCCAAGCCATGGTCAGAGAGCTTAAAGACGAGCGCGGCAGGGAAAAGATGGCAGCGAATGCAGCAGCTCATCGCAGGGCAGACGTAGCCAAGACACCTGCGCCGTTTACTCCGCCGCGGGGGATGGATACCGATGCTCCGTCACTGTCTGAGGCGGCTGCCAAAGCACGAGATCACCGAGATAAGCTGCTCAACTTCCAGGCACAAAACGCCAGGCGAACAACGGTCAGAGATGAGGCATCAGATTTTGACGTTTCGGGTGCCATGAGCGGAATGGGCAGCATGTGGGCGACGCCCGAAGAACGAGCAAAGGAGCTGAAAAGGCAGCAGAAAATCATGCGAGAGATGGAATGGAACGCACGGCCAGAGTACGAGAAGCGGCAGCAGGTTATTAGCATTGATCTTTCTGGCCGTCGAGTTGTGAGGACCGTTGCACCTGTTGAACGGCCAGTAACACCAGAGGAGGATGAAGCTGAGGATGTTGATTCTAGTGTCCTACAAGAGACTTCCGGAAACAGGAATGCCGGCGGGGCATTTAGCACAAATCCGCTCCTGGGAGCCGTAATGCGGCCTGTCTACGACGCCAAGGGGAAAGGGGCCGAAGCAGAGGGCCGAAGCAGCCGCAGCAAGGGATGGAGAAGGGTTCAAGACGATTTGGACAACAACGAGGGAGTCATTCTGGACGGAGGAGCATATGGACTACAAGCCGCTGGCGGAGACGAGCCAGGGCGTGGGTAGCGCGGGTAGCGCATTTTCTGCAATGTCTCATGAAGTTGTACTAAATGATGCTCGTAGAAGAGCGAGCGCATACCTAAACATTGATTTATAGAAGCCATGAAATAGCCCGTTTACACCATAGCATTTAGGTACCGAGGTACAACCTAGTAGACACTCATGGAAATACCATGACTGGTGGTTATTGGTTTACGAATCACGTGCAGGCAATGTGGCGTGAAAAACCCTTACCCCACCAGCCGTGCTAATAATATCTTGAGGCTGCAGCTGGCGGAAATCAGACTTTTGGCTGCTGACTAAGACCCAAAGACGTGTCGCGTCATCCACGTGACTTCGTGTCATGACGAATTTCACGAACCATCATGGCCGAAACTGTGAAAAACCCTCTGCAAGGTTGCACAGCCCACACCTCAAGAAACGTAAACTGGTGGAGTGCGTTGGAGGCTGTCGAACACGGGAAACTCCATGGTTGCCGATTGATTTGCCACGCCAGCAGCAAACTTAAAAACCGGCAAGGGCGAAACTGGCCTTGCCTAGAGCCCTTTTCGGCTCCTCAGCTGAATTCTGGATAGCAATCTGCAATTGACTCCAGCCGGCGCAGAAAAAAAAAATCGCCCAGGCATTACTCGTACTCGCGGGGTTATTTTGGGGGAGGGGAGCGATTTGAAGAGCACAAGCCAAGAAAGAAACCGTGCAGCATGTCCCACCAAGCTCTCAAACTAACAGCGAACCCTGTACGATTAGAACGGAGTCACTATCGACGAGCAATATGCAATATGCAGGCCCTTTGAGTGAGGCTTTTGTCCAGCCTGTGCAAAAATGCGCAACCCACAAAGTCGCGCCCAGAGGGTTGC
>JASLEG010000362.1 GCA_030151225.1 Burkholderia sp.
CACACGTCGTGTATCTTAACGACCACGTTGAACCTGCCTATAAACTCTGTAAGTTTGCCATTTATTATAGACTCAGCAGTCATTTTTACCTTATTTTCATCCTCATGTTGTAGGTCGTGTTGGTTTTTGCGAATGTTCGAAAGCCAAACTCCCAATAAATTTTGGCGAGTTGCTCGGCGGTCAAAGCGCCATCCTCGAAGGGGCACGCATTTATCGTAAGCATATCTACCGTCTGGTCGGCCCTTGAAATTTTCACGGCCTCCTCAAGCAGCAACTTGGAATAGCCCAAGCCACGAAAAGGCTTAAAAACCTTCAGGTGGAAAAAGTATATAACGTTCTTTTCAGGGCGCTCTATCTTCAGGAAACCGACCGAATTGCCAAGGTCGTCAAACAAATCAAGCCTCCGACGCTCTACACTTGCGAGCTCGTCAGAAATAATGAACTTCACTACCTTTTTATTATGATGTCTCCGACGCCGCCCGAGTTCTTAACGAGTTCCTCGACCTTTTCGATGTCGTCGATGCCGGCGCAAATCTCGTCAGCCGACATAGTTACGCCGCCCGGAAGCTCAAAGGTGTGGCCCGCTATGACGCGCTTCAATTCGCGCTTGTAGCAACCGATAACGTGCCTCTCAAAGTATGAGTCATTGTAGAGGGTGTCGATGTTGACCGCCTTTTCGCAGTCGAGGACGAGACTCTTCTGCTCGTAGCTCAGGTTGAAAATCGTTAGGAACGCTGTGGATGGGGTGTAATCGAAACGGACCGTTGACTTGAAGACAGACTCGAACACCTTCGCCTGCTGCATCATGCAGGCCTTTTCAATAATGAAAAGGTTGTCGTTTATGCCGATTGCTGAGGTTCCCACCGAAGACGGGTAATCTGCCATGTCCCATGCCTCCTCGTCATTGAAGCGGTTGTGGCCCCCCGACGTGGTCGTGCCGACACCGCGCACAACGAGAATGTTCTTTGGCAGCTGAAGGCCAAAATTTTGCGTCTTGCCGCTGAGGTTATTTATCATGGGAGACGTAACCTGCGCAACGTCGTTCATGTAGGTCTTTATGGCAGAGTTCAAAATGTAAAACATTCGACGTTCCCAAGTTTTGGAGTCGAACTTATAGAAAAATCTCGCCGAGGACATAATCAAGTCCACGACGAGTCTCTCCGGAAGGCTGTATGGTATCTGCCCGTAAACGGTAACCCTGTTAGCAACGCGCGCAATGAACTCTCGGTCAGATGCGGATAGCTGAACGTCACTCTGCTGGAGGGGCTGGTTGTTTTTGTCTGATATGCGTATCATTTTGAATTTATCCTCAGGTACAGTTCAATAATGACAAGCGCCAACAATGAGGCAACCCAGACGAATACCCCCACCCGGCTTATAAGGGAATTAGCCTTGGGTATCTGCAGTTTCATCGGCCGGCGCAATTGGGGCAACGCTTGTTTTGTCGATGTCATCTGTCGCAACGGCAACCTCCACCGGCTTGGCAGAGTCATTAACCAGACCCTCGCCACTGTCGATGATAACCTTTTCGACGCGCTCAAGAAACTGAAGGCCGACAATCGCGCCACCACCTATTGTCATAAGCGCGGGCCCCAAATCGTTAATCCAAGCAAGCTTGCCGACAAACGTAATCGTAGCAAGCTTCGTGCCAGCAGCAACAACTGCCGCCGCTATACCTTGCAAAAGAAGCGCCCAACGAGGCACCGCACTCCAGAATTTTTTCCAAAGGGTTTTTGCCAATGGTTGTTGTGTTGTTTGTGTCATGATATTTTGTTATTTGTTTGTTATGGAATTAAGGAGCCAAAGGCACGCTGTAAATAAACTGATGCCTGTGATTTGATGTGTAGGGCACGCTTTGCGACATGCCATATATTTGCTGGTTTGGAACGTTATTGCCTGCGGCGTCTTTATAGGAAGCCGCGGATTGCAAACTAACCGGCACATACTGTGCCGTAATGTTTGCGTTTAAAGCATCCAAATCAATAACGGAAACAAGAATTGCATTATTGGGCAAAGCTATCAAAAAGTTAGACGCCGAAGCGCCAGTGTTTAGTACAAATGCCTGACTATTTTGACCCCGTGCAACAGCATCCAAAAACTTTGACATTGCCGACTCTGTACGCAAATTTGCAACCAAAGAAAAATCATCCTCATCTATTGGGCCATACCATCCGGCATACCTGCCATTCCAAGACAAAAGAGGACTTAATGCCGTTCCAGCCTGAATTTGGCCCGTAGGATATGGATTGCCGAGTGAGTCATTTTTTACGGGCCCCGCAAGATACTTCAAACCTATTTTTGCATTCCTGCCTGTTGTTGAAATCGGCACAGGCCCAAGTTCATACGGGTTTGTATTTACGAAAAACATGGTTGCTCCATTTACGGAAACACCCATAACATTTCCTGTTCCCTGCTGACCCCCAGAGTCATTCACCTGCAAAGTTCCCGTAAGTATTGGGTCAAGCACCGTGCCCACCTCATAGTCTCCGGCTGGAACGGTTGATGATACGGAAAAAACAGGAGCAACATAGGTTGGATTAACCTTTGTTGCGTTCTCCAGATTTGTCAACCTCGTTGTAATGCCAGAAAAGGTAGAAGCGAAAAAGTCGTTAATTTTGGACTTTATAAGAGCCCAGGTAAAAGACTTATCATCGCCTATGTTTGGCCCCTTGGAGCCAGAAAACTTGTCCGTGTCCGCAATGTCAGTAGCGGCAGGGAGGTTCCACTGCTGTGTATTTGCCATTCTATGTCAATTTCTTGTAAACGGCGAGCTGGCCGGGAACTTCGGGCATATCAAGATAGTAAACGTCACCTCCCTTAACAAGGACGGTGCACGGCCTGTTAATGAAAGGCATTGAGTTAACCATCTTAATTTCCAGGTCATCGCCCGGTTTTGATATTGTTTTGGTTATTTTAATCATTTGCAGATTGATAACCGCCTGGTAAAGCCCATCTTCGAGCGCTACCTTTTCCGTACTTATGTGTAACATATTACTATTTATTGATGGTCTTTTATTGTTAAAATTATTGTACTTTCTGAAATAACTTCTGGTTGTGTTATTGTCAAACCGGTTGGTATTGCACCTCCCTGAACTATAAGGCTTTCGTTTGCGTCATAAATATCGAAATTTGAACCTGTTGAAGCAACATGTATTGCCCAATTACTATTTACAAAATCCGCCAAATGAGAACCTGGGTTAGTATCGCCTGGAATATAATACCCCTGTGCCAAAAATTGTTGCCCGTTTTCAAGAATTGTTACGTTATTATTTTGGTCTGTAACAGTCACTTCTTGTGTACTTTGATTATCTATCAAAACTTTAAGGTGAGAAGCTCCACTTGCGTTTTGAATGTAAAGAGTAAACAGATC
>JASLEG010000359.1 GCA_030151225.1 Burkholderia sp.
GGGGGAGTGCGCTGTAAATTCGCTCCGGAAAATTCCGATTTAGTTTTTTTAGCGCAAATCGAGCTTTTGAGCGCATAAACACCAGCGTGGCTTTTTGGATCGGATTTATTTGGCCCAAAAGAAAAGGGCCTTGGTTTCCCAAGGCCCTTTTCTTTGATGGCGCGATATGCGCCATCGCTATTTTTTCGACTGGTCTCATATATCCGACCTTTTCCCCTCGATGAATTTTTTTATGACGTCCGCGATTTCATCTGTCATTTCCTTTGGGGTGTCGCGCGGAAGCATGATGGCAGGGTAGCCATTGACCTTTCGTATTCTCGCAAAAACGCCCTTGTCATCGACAATGACACTTCTTTCATTGTTGATGTTCGCTAGGTGGTGGTACTTTTTCATCGGCGGATCATCCGGTGAAATAGATTCGCACCGGGCTATCATTCCTTTGGGATCTTCCTCGTAACTCTTGATGAGCAAGTCGCACCATTCCCTGCGTATGGTGCGAGGATCGCCAAAGGCGCGGACTACCACTTGAGGTAAAGATGAATATCGAAGTAGCCGTACCACGGCAGTCTTGGATATCCCAAACTCGATGGCCAGCTGACGTCCGCTACTGAAAATGCCTTCGTCAATCAGCCGCGCCCATTGGACCCCGCGCTCATACGGTGAAAGTTCCTCTCGACCTGAGTTTTCGCGGTGCATTTGCTTGACTAGATCAATCTCAGTCATGCCCGCAATGATTTCCGCCTTGAGCGGAACGGACTTCCTCAGTGTCGCTTGATGCCGGCGATGCCCGGAGGCAAGTTCGTATTCAAACTTTCCTTCCGGGTCGACAATGGGGCGGACCTTCACGGCTTCTGTGTTTCCGCCCGAGTCTGCGATTAGCTCACACAGCTCGTCGAACGCTTGGTCTTGGAAGGCACAGGCATGGCGATCAGCATATTTGCTGGGACGAACCACCTTGGGGTCGAGGTAGACCACATAGGACTTGTTGGACATGGCATCTTCCAACTGAGCATTTTTCTTGTTCAGTTGGTCGATGAGTTCGCTCTGCTCTTTCAGCTTTAGATCGAGGCTGGCATTGGAGTTGCCCAGTGCGTTGCCTACGAAACCACCACCGCGGGATCCAGCATTCTCAGAAGTCAGGGCAGGGGGGATTTCCGCAGGTGGACGGTCCGACACGGTCCGAACCTGATCCATGCTACTCAAGAGACGGTTGGCTTTTGAATTGCTCATGATGCCTCCTGCGCGGCAGCGCTGTCTTTGCGCCAGCTCTCGTTGATGGCCATCAAAATTTCTTTGCAGGCGCTCGTATAGGCAGTCCGCGCGATCTTGAGTGATCGCGCTTCAACATCGCTGGCCGATACCGACCAGATGGACTGATTCAAGGCGATGGCATTGGTGATCGCGGCGTTGTCCGGGATGGACACGTCGATGCGATTTCGACCAAATACTTCACGAGACAGCGCCGTAATGACATTGGTGTGTGTCCGCTGGGCGTTGACGCGACTTTGCAGAAAGAGGAATGGTGCCCACTCACGATCCGGCAGGCCTGCGCGCACAGCCAGCTTGCCAAGTCCACTAGCTGCCATGGAGCAGAACGCACCAGTCGCTTTGAAATCTGGACTGGCCGGCGGCACCGGGACGATCAAACCATCCATTGCCCACATGGTCGCCAATGCAGCGAAGCTGAACGCGGGAGCGCCATCGACAAAGATCAGGTCATAGTCATCTTGAATCGTCGTGATGGCTCGGTTGACGCACTCGTAGAATTCGGTGGCCGCCGGCACGCGATTCATGAAGGCTGCCGATATCTCGAAATCGGCGCCGATCATTTCCAGATTGGACGGGATGATATCCAGCCCATGGATATGGGTTTTGATGGGCCGCAGTTGCACCGGCGCGGCGGCATCAACGTTGCTGACCGACTGTAGCGCCGGAAGCAACGTTAGCTCATCATCGGTATCTTCTGGGTTGAACCCATACATGCCGCTCAGTGATCCCTGCGGATCCGCATCGATAATGAGCGTTCGCCACCCTTGGATGGCAAAATACTCTCCTAGGTGCAGGGTGGTACTTGTCTTTGAGGAACCACCTTTGAAATTCATGCACCCGATGCGCAGTGCGCGATGGCCATCTGGCCGTCTAGGTCTCACACCGTAGTGTTCCATGAGGTGGTGAATTTCTTCCAGCGTCAGCGGCATGTGCATCAGGCTGTCCGGCTTGCCCGACTCACTGGCTGCACGGTAAGCGGCCAGTTCCTCCCGGTTGGCTTTGCGCCACTCGCGGATTTGATGGTCACTGAGGCCGGTCACTTCTTTGACTTCCGCTGTCCGGAATGACCGGAAGACCCGGTCCACACCAGTTCCAGTCACTTCCCGCAACGCCTCATTGCGTTCGGAGATTTGTGTTGCGATCCGGTCCATGCCGCTGGCATTCACGCTGGGGTAGATCGTCCCCAAGGGGTGCGACACTGCGGATGATGGCTGGGATGTCATGGGTTCCCCGGACAGTACAGATAAAGACGTTAGCCGCAGCATAACACCGTCCGCACCGGAAAGAAATGTGTCTCAGGATATTCTCTCGCCGCCCAAAAAATCCGTAGATCGTGGTCTTCGGCTTCATGCCTGTACCCTAACGCCATCCAGCTGCTGCCGTAGCGTCTCGACAGCGCTGGGACCAACGCTCGGCTAGGCGTCGGTACGCTCTCATGTTGTCTGTTTGCGTCCAGAATGATGGGGTTTGGCATGGGCTGGGATGGTCTGATTGGACAGTGGCCCTGAGAACATACAGCCACCGAGAGACCATCCTCTTAAGAAAAAAGCCTCAAAATCGGGTTTTTTTTTGCTGACCATGCGATTCAGGCACGAAATCTGGCACTCAGGCCGGCGGGGCGGTCGCGGTCAGGGCTTGGTGGTGATCGCGGATGATGTTGGCGTATCGTATGACGGGGCGGATCATGTCCGACAGTTCGGTGCTCCAACCGTCGATGACGTTCCATCCGTCACGGCCATAGATGAGCCGGACCCAGCCAAGCTGGCGACCGCCTCCCTCAACGAAAATCCTTTCCTCTGTTCCATGGCGGATCGCTGCAGCGATGGCCCGACTATCGTGACAGTGGCGAACACTCCATGCCGATCCGCTCCACAGACTGATAGCTCGGTTAGGGGCGAGAAGGGCATCGATAGCCCGGTGAACAATCATGTCTTCAATCTCAGCAACGCTACCCATGGCGCTGGCCTCCAAAATCTAGTGGCACTCAGGATTCCATAACCCATCCTCATAGCGCCATGTTCTTTGGTGGTCTAAACGTCCCCACATGTATGCTCAACCGTGTACCATGTATATGATCGTGAAGGATAAAATGTAAATGAATGGCTTGCCATGTGCTGGCAGGATCGAAGGCATTCAAGCGAGCCTCTTGATCCACAGGCATCTGAGTGGCACCATCAGCAGTGGCTGTTACGTCTGCGGCGGATGCTTTTTGCAGCAGCGCGCAAAATCAGTTAAGAAAGCGTTAAATGGCCAGTTCTGTTTCGCTGCCATGCATAGCTGCTTGAAAGAACTTTCATCATGAAAGTCTTACTTAGCTTTTGCTTACAGACCCAATCAACTTGACGAAGATCGGGGGATGTGAGGGAAGGCTACACAGCCCCCTTCAACCGGATCAGTCATGGACAAGCTCCCCTTGGGCGTGTTTGCATCCCGCTGTAATGCGGGGATGCCCGGCACAAGAATGGCGTCTTCCCGCCGGCCGGTAGGGATATCTCCGTGGAGCAAGCTACCGATGGTGACTGTCGCTCCATCGTGCCCGAGTCGCACTGTCGGTTTTGCGTGAATTTATGTCCGCCATGGATCTAGGTTGACTTCGGGCGCCACCCCCCGCCTCGGGTTGCATCAGATCGAACCTGTTGGAGACTTTTGGCAGTTCATCAACAGGAGAGAGCGATATGGGGCAACGGGTATTCAAGTCGAAGGATAGCGCGGGTCGACCGTTGGACCTCGTGCAAGTCGGCACCTTCACCAGCTACATCGAAGGGGCGGGGTT
>JASLEG010000043.1 GCA_030151225.1 Burkholderia sp.
CGTGATCCCGACCGGCTATTCGTTCAACCTCGACGGCTTCTCGATCTACCTGACGCTCGCCGTGCTGTTCATCGCGCAGGCCACCAACACGCCGCTGTCGGCGCACGACCTGATCGTGGTGCTGCTGGTGTCGCTGATCACCTCGAAGGGCGCGCACGGCATCCCCGGCTCGGCGATCGTGATCCTGGCCGCGACGCTGTCCGCGATTCCCGCGCTGCCGGTGCTCGGCCTCGTGCTGATCCTGCCGGTGGACTGGTTCGTCGGCATCGCGCGCGCCGCGACGAACCTGATCGGCAACTGCGTGGCGACGGTCGTGGTGGGTGCGTGGGAACACGATCTCGATCGCGCCCGCGCGCGCCGCGTGCTGAACGGCGAGCTGCGCTACGAGCCGGACGCCGGCGCCGCACCGGCCGCGGCCGCACCGCTCGGCGGCGGCGAGCACGCGAGCGCGCACTGAGGCGCGGCCCGCTTTCCCTTTCCCGAGGCCGGGCGCGTGGCGTCCGGCCGGTTTCTCGACAGGAGCTGTTCCATGGCTGCACCGATCATCGATCCCGACGCACCGGCCTTCGTGCGCCGCTACATGAACCTCGCCGACGCGCGCCTGGGCGCGCAGGCGCTCGTGTCCAGCGACGATTTCTTCGCGCCGATGGCGCGCATGCTGAACCCGGAGCCGGCGGTGTTCATCCCCGGCAAGTACGACGACAACGGCAAGTGGATGGACGGCTGGGAAACCCGCCGCAAGCGCGTCGCCGGCCACGACTGGTGCATCGTGCGGCTCGCGCGGCCCGGCGTGGTGTTCGGCGTCGATCTCGACACCAGCCACTTCACCGGCAACTTCCCGCCGGCGGCCTCGATCGAGGCCTGCCACGCCGAGGCGGATGCGTCGGCCGAGGAACTCGCGCGTCTCGACTGGCAGCCGCTCGTGCCGGCCACCACGCTGCAGGGCAATCGCCATCATTACGTGGCGGTGGACGCGCCGCGCGTGATCACCCACCTGCGCGTGAACCTGTATCCGGACGGCGGCCTCGCGCGGCTGCGCGTGTACGGCCAGCCGCAGCGCGACTGGAGCCGCGTGGGCGCCGGCGAACTCGTGGATCTGGCCGCGATCGAGAACGGCGCGTATCTGGTGGCCGCCAACAACGAGCATTTCGGCTCGGCCGCGGCGATCCTGATGCCGGGGCGCGGCGTGAACATGGGCGACGGCTGGGAAACGCGGCGGCGCCGCGAGCCCGGCAACGACTGGGCGATCGTGGCGCTGGCGCGGCCCGGCGTGATCCGCCGCGTCGAGGTGGACACGGCCCACTTCAAGGGCAACTATCCGGACCGCTTCTCGCTGCAGGCCGCGCGCGTGGTCGGGGGCACCGACGCCTCGCTGATCACGCAGGCGATGTTCTGGCCCGAGTTGCTCGGCGAGCAGGCGCTGTCGATGGACGCCGTGCACGGCTTCGACGAGGGCCTCGCCGCGCTGGGCCCGGTCACGCACGTGCGCTTCAACATCTTCCCGGACGGCGGCGTGTCGCGCCTGCGTCTGTGGGGCGAGCCGGCCTGAAGGAGGGCGCATCATGAACGAGCCGCTGCCGCTGGTCCTCGAGTCGCTCACGCGGGCGGCCTTCGCGCCGTTCGGCGACGTGATCGAGCTCGCGGGCGCGCGCCGTTTTCCGATCAACGGCGGCAGCACCGAGCGCTTCCACGACCTGGCGACGATCGACGTGGGCGACGCGGGCGGCCGCCCGCTGGTGAACCTGTTCCGCGGCCAGCCGCGCGACTGGCCGATCACGGTGGCGATGATGGAGCGGCACCCGCTCGGCAGTCAGGCCTTCGTGCCGCTCGCCACGACCGGGCGCTACGCGGTGGTGGTGGCGCCGGCCGGCGAGCTCGACCCGGCGCGCCTGCGCGCGTTTCTGGCCGAGGGCTGGCAGGGCGTCAATTACGCGAAGGGGGTCTGGCATCACCCGCTGCTCGCGCTCGACGCGATCAGCGATTTCGTGGTGGTCGATCGCGGCGGCAACGGCGAGTCGAACTGCGACGAGCTCGCGCTCGCGCAGCCGCGGCGGCTGGTGCTGCCGGGCGGGCAGGGGGCCTGAAGGCGCGCGGCGCGAATATTCGGTAACACGCCGCGTGTCGCGGATCCGCAACGCGCAAGGCGAATCCGGCGACACAAAAGCATCGGCCCGGCCGGGCTTGCGCCCGCCGGGCCGATTTCGCTTCCCGAAGGAAGCTTTCGTCCGACGAAATCAGTGCTTGCGGTGCGGGCAGTCCTCGGTCGTGCAGGAGCCGTACATCGCGAGCGAATGCTCCTGCAGCTTGAAGCCGCGTGCCTTCGCGATCGAATGCTGGCGGTTCTCGATCTCGGCGTCGAAGAATTCTTCCACGCGGCCGCAGTCGAGGCAGACGAGGTGATCGTGGTGCGAGCCTTCGTTGAGCTCGAACACGGCCTTGCCCGATTCGAAATTGCTGCGCGAGAGCAGGCCGGCCTGCTCGAACTGCGTCAGGACCCGATAGACCGTGGCCAGACCGATGTCGAGCTGCTCGTGCAGCAGGTTGCGGTAGACGTCTTCGGCCGTCAGGTGGCGGACTTCGCTTTGCTGGAAGATCTCGAGAATCTTGAGGCGCGGTAGGGTGGCCTTGAGCCCGATATTTTTCAGCTCGGTGGGATTGGTCATGGCTAGGCGTCCCTAGAGTACAATGCAGGGTTCCAATAGTACCGGCTTTTCGCCCTGTCAGTCACCTGTGAACCGAGTCGCGCGGGCCCGCCCGACCGATCCACGCCGAGGGCGCAGAAGTTTTCCCGTATCCCGTTCGCAACTTCAGAGGACCCGCATGCGGAGTGCCATCACTGCTGCCGTCGCTGTCGCCGTCGTCACGCTGGCAGGCTGTTCGTCTTATGACAGCGTCACGCAACGAATCGCGCAGAGCATCACGCCTTACCGCATCACGGTCGTCCAGGGCAATTTCGTTTCCGAGGAAAAGGCTTCGCAACTGCAGGCAGGCATGACGCGCGACCAGGTGCGCACGCTGCTAGGCACGCCGCTGCTCGCCGACATGTTCCACGCGGATCGCTGGGATTATCTGTTCTACTTCAAGCGCGGCTCGACCTCGGTCGTGCAGCAGCGCGATCTCGTCGTGAATTTCCAGAACGACGTGGTGTCGAGCTGGTCGGGCGCGGAAAACCTGCCGTCCGAACTCGATCTGCTGGCCGACATCGACGGCGATCGCCACGGCAAGAAGAAGGCGAAGGCTGCTGCTGCCGCGCCCGCGTCGGGTGCCCAGGCCGCGGCTGCCGCCGCGCCGGCATCGTCGCCGGCCGTCACGCCGGACATGGCGCCGTCCGCTGCCGCGCCGGCCGCCTCCGCCGTGCAGGGCAACCCGGCCGCCGCGGCCGCCACCATCGGCCAGTCGGACGCCAACTCGGAAGCCGCACGCGCCGCCAACCGCGCCACCGCGCAGGTGTCGGGCCAGGGCACGCAGCGCCGCTTCTCGCCGTCGGCGCAAACCGCACCGGCGGTGCCGACCGCCGGCGGCATGCCGCCCGGCGCGAGCCCGGCGATCCAGCCGCAGCTCCAGTTCCATCGTCCGCCGCAACCGGCCGCGCCGAGCGACGGCACGCAGCCGGTTGGTCCGCAGAGCACCGATTCGCTGCCGAATCAGCCCCTCACTTCGCCGCCGGCCGACATCTCGGCCCCGCCGAACTCGAACTGATCCGGCAACACCCCCGACGGGCGGCTTCGGCCGCCCGGTTCGTTTTCCGCGGCGGATTCGCTTCTCGTCCGCCGCCATCACGTACTGACGCGACATGACCATGAACATTGCCATTGCCGGGGCATCGGGCCGCATGGGCCGGATGCTGATCGAAGCGGTCCTCAACGATGCCGACGCGAAACTGGTGGGCGCGCTCGGCCGCACCGGCTCGGCGCATCTGGGCCAGGACGCCGGCGCGTTCCTCGGCAAGCCCACCGGCGTCACGATCACCGACGACGTCGAGCGCGTGTTCGCCGATGCCGACTATCTGATCGACTTCACGCGCCCCGACACCACGCTCGGCTATCTCGACGCGGCGCGCCGCCACGGCGTGAAGCTCGTGATCGGCACGACCGGCTTCAGCGAGGCGCAGAAGGTGCAGCTGCGCGAGGCCGCGCAGCAGGTCGGCATCGTGTTCTCGGCCAACATGAGCGTGGGCGTGAACGTCACGCTGAAGCTGCTCGAATTCGCCTCCAGGCAGTTCGCGCAGGGCTACGACATCGAGATCATCGAGGCGCATCACCGCCACAAGGTGGACGCGCCGTCGGGCACTGCGTTGATGATGGGCGAGACCGTGGCCGCCTCGCTCGGCCGCAAGCTCGAGGAGTGCGCCGTGTACGACCGCCACGGCGAGACGGGCCCGCGCGATCCGTCGACGATCGGCTTCACGGCGATCCGCGGCGGCGACATCGTGGGCGACCACACCGTGCTGTACGCCGGCATCGGCGAGCGCATCGAGATCACCCACAAGTCGTCGAGCCGCGTGTCCTACGCGCAGGGCTCGATGCGCGCGGTGCGCTTCCTCGCGGACAAGCCCACCGGCCTGTTCGACATGCAGGACGTGCTCGGCCTGCGCTGAGCCACGGCCGCGGCGATCCTGAACATACGTCCCGGGAGGCAGGCATGGCGACGGAAACCGGTGTGATCCATTACCTCGCGAGCGGCGATGCCGTCACGCACGGCGTCGCCTGGCTGCTGGCGGCGATGTCGGTGGCGAGCTGGTGCTTCCTGCTGCTCAAGGCCTGGACGCTCGTGCGCGCGAAGCGCCAGGGCCCGGCCGCGATCGTCGCGTTCTGGCGTGCCGGCTCGTTCGACGACGGCCTGGGCACCCTGCGGGCGGCCGACCGCGAGCGCGTGTTCGTGCCGCTGGCCGAAGCCGCCCACGAGGCGGCGGCCGCCGCGCCGGAGATGCTCGGCGCCCGCGTGGAGCGCGCCGAGCGCGTGCTGCGCGCGGTGCGGCTCGCGATGCGCCGCTCGCAGCGGCGGCTCGAATTCGGTCTCGTGCTGCTCGCCTCGATCGCCAGCACTGCGCCCTTCGTCGGCCTGCTCGGCACCGTGTGGGGCATCTATCACGCGCTCGGCAGCATCGCCGAGAGCGGCCAGGCGCAGATCGGCAGCGTGGCCGGTCCGGTGGGCGAGGCGCTGATCATGACCGCGTTCGGGCTGGTGGTGGCGATTCCGGCGGTGCTGGCCTACAACATGCTCGGCCGCCTGGTGCGGCAGCTCGTCGAGGATCTCGACGGCTTCGCGCGCGACCTGCACGCGTTCGCCGGCGACGTCCCGGCCGGCAACTGAGGCGAGGCGCGCGATGGCCTTCGGTGGACTCGACGATCGCGAACCGGCCGCGCCGATGGCCGAGATCAACATGACGCCGCTGATCGACGTGATGCTGGTGCTGCTGGTGATCTTCATCATCACTGCGCCGCTGTTCACGCACGCGATCCGGCTCGAGCTGCCGAAAGTCGCGTCCGCGCCGGTCCGGCAGACGCCGCAGACCATCGCGCTTTCGATCGACGCCGCCGGCAAACTCTACTGGAACAACACCGCCATCACGCTCGACCAGATGCGGGCGCGTTTCGCCCAGGCGGGCAAGTCGGCCGAGGCCGAACAGCCGGAGATCCACCTGCGCGCCGAGCGCTCCACGCGTTACGAGGTGATTGCCCAGGTGATGGGCGCGGCGCAGCAGGCCGGCCTCGAACGGATTGGCTTCGTGACCGATCCGCCGCCGCCGGGTACGCCGCAAGCCGGACAACCCTGAACGCCCGAACGGCGCCGATCGCCCTGTTGGCGCACCACGCCGCGCAGCGCAGCCGTCCGCGGACGGTATAATCAGCCCTTTCCCCGCCGTGCGGGGAGACCCGTCATTTCATCCAGCAGAGCACCAGGCGGCCGGTGCGAAAGCACCGAACCCAGCGATCCCATCACACCATGCACGAAAAATACGTTCCCTCCGACGTCGAATCCGCCGCGCAAGGGCAATGGCGCGCCATCGACGCCTACAAGACGACGGAAACCTCCGACAAGCCCAAGTTCTACTGCGTCTCGATGCTGCCGTATCCGTCGGGCAAGCTGCACATGGGCCACGTGCGCAACTACACGATCAACGACGTGATGTACCGCTATCTGCGGATGAACGGCTACAACGTGCTGATGCCGATGGGCTGGGACGCATTCGGCATGCCGGCCGAAAACGCCGCGATGGCCAACAACGTGCCGCCGGCCAAGTGGACGTACGACAACATCGCGTACATGAAGAAGCAGATGCAGTCCATGGGCCTCGCGATCGACTGGTCGCGCGAAGTCGCGACCTGCAGCCCCGATTACTACAAGTGGAACCAGTGGCTGTTCCTGAAGATGCTCGAAAAGGGCATCGCGTACAAGAAAACCGGCACCGTCAACTGGGACCCGGTCGACCAGACCGTGCTCGCGAACGAGCAGGTGATCGACGGGCGCGGCTGGCGCTCGGGAGCGCTCGTCGAAAAGCGCGAAATCCCGATGTATTACATGCGCATCACGCAGTACGCGGATGAACTGCTGAACGATCTCGAAGGCCTCGGCTGGCCCGAGCGCG
>JASLEG010000123.1 GCA_030151225.1 Burkholderia sp.
ACCAAGCTCATCTGGCTGGCCCTGCGTAACATCACGGCTGGCTGGGGGCACGCCGCGCACGATTGGAAGGCGGCCATGAATCAGTTCGCCATTCTCTACGAAGAACGCTTTTTCCGGCCTGCCGTGTGATGTTCAACCCGCCTCGAACACGGAAATTCTGACAGTCCCTTGCCGCGGGTTTCGCCATGCCGGTTATCCGGCGGACGATCGTCATCGCTGCCGTCTTTTCGACGCAGGCTTTTGTGACTGGCCCACGCTTGTATCAGCGTGCCGTCCACGCTGAAATGCTCGCCCGACAACAGCCCGCGCTTGTGTGCCGTTTCCACCGTCGCGTTGAACAGATCCATTACCGCGTCGAACTCGATCAGCCGATCCCGGTTCTTGCCGGATCGGCCGCAACGGATGGGTTTGCGGAACAAACTTCTCCACCCTGACCGTGCTGAACAGCGATTCGTTGTAGCCGTCGGCGCCTCGTATCTGCTCTTTCTTCCTTGATCTCGCGAGCCTGCATCGTGCAGCATGGGCCGAGGTATTTCAACGGCCTGCTACTTCCCCCGCCCCCGCTTCACCGTCTTCTTCGCCGCCGCCCGCGGCGCATCCTTCACCGGCAGCATCGCGGCCGGCCCGCCTTGCAGATCCTCGAGCCAGGCGAGGGTATCCGCATAAGCAAGAAACTGCCGCAGATATTCCGGCGAGATATCGCGCATCTGCCACAGCGCCCGATGCACGAGGCTGCTCGAATTGAGCGGGCCGGCATTTTTCGGCACGCTGTCGAGCGACTGCTGCACCTGGCGGTCGGCGCTGAGTTTCGACCAGATCTCGCGGAAGTAATCGGCCACCGAGGCGGGCGGCCCCGTGCGCGCCACACGTTTCGGGTCCAGCACGGACGCGAGCGCCGCGAACGCGCTCGGCGTGGCTTCCACGCTCGCATCGGCATCACCCGAAACCACCGCACCCAGCTCGACGATCCGCGCGTACTCCGCCATCAGCACGTCGACCCGCGCATCGATCACGCGTCGCGTCGTGCCGTCTCGCCCGCTAGCCCGCCGCACCAGCGCCTCGACCCGGCCGAAGCGCAGCGGGTCGAGTCGATCGAGACCCTGCTCGCGCCACGCATCGAGGCGCGAGCGCACCGAGCCCGCATCCGCCGTCACGTCGTCCCGATCCGTCATCTCAGTGCGCCGCCGAAGCCGAAGCCGCAGAAGCAACCGCACCCGCCTTCGGCCCGGTCGGGCGCGGCACCGCCGCGATCTCCACACGTCGGTTCTTCGCGCGCCCGGCCTCGTCGGCGTTCGAGCCGACCGGCTGCTCCGAGCCGAACGCGGCCGCGAACACGGACGGGGCGGGCACGCCGGCGTCGATGAACGCGCGCGTCACCGTCAGCGCGCGCTCGGCCGACAACTCCCAGTTGTCGGCGAAGCGGTGGTTGCCCGCGCGCACCTGCTGGTCGTCGGCGAAGCCGCTCACCATCAGGATCTGGTCGCGATCACGCAGGTAGGCCGTCAGCGGCCCGGCCAGGCTGCGCAGCAGCTCGCGGCCCTCGGGCTGCAACTGGTCCGAATTCACGGCGAACAGCACGTTGCCGGCGATGCCGATGCGGCCGTCCACCAGCGTCACGCGCCCGGCCGCGAGCGGGCCGGCCAGCGCCTGTTCGAGCGTCTTGCGTCGCTGCGTCTCGATCTGCCGCTGCTTCACCTCGTCGGCGAGCCGCGACGACGCCTCGAGCTGCATGCCGATCACGCCCACCAGGATCAGCACGAACGCGCCGAGCAGCGCGGCCATCAGGTCGCCGAACGCGGCCCAGACGGGCGCGGTGGGCTCGACGCCGCCGTCGATCTCGTCGTTCATGCCGGCTTCGCTCCGTCGAGGCGCTGCAGGTTCTCCACGATCTGCTGCTGCGAGAGCAGGCTCAGGTCGATCACGTCCTTGGCCTGCGCCACGTAGTAGGCGAGCTGCTCGTCGCTGCGCGTGAGCGACTTGTCGAGCGCGGTCTCGATGCGCTGCAGCTGGCCCATCAGCTTCTCGTTGGCCTCGCCGAACTGCAGCACGGCGTGACCGAACGCGTCGGCCAGGCTCGCCATTTCCACGGCGCTGCCGGTGACCTGCGCGGACACGCCCTCGAGCGCCTGCGCGCCCGCGTCCACCTGCTGGTCGAAGCGCGAGCCGGCGCGTTCGAGCAGCCCGGACGAGGTGGTGACGAGCGCGTCGATCGCGGTGCGCTGCTCGTTGCTCGCGTGGCTCACGGCATCGAGCAGGGTGGCCACGGTGGACAGCAGGCGGCCGCGCTCCTCGAGCATCGCGGTGTCCTGCACCATGCTCTCGGAGAGCTTCTGGCGCAGCTCGGCCACCACGTCGGCAGCCGCGCGCGGCGCCTCGGACGCGGCTTCCACGAGGCGCGAGATCTCGGCCAGCGTGCCGTTCGCGTGCGCCTCGGTATTCGCGGCGATGTCGCCAGCGGCCTTCGCGAGCGCGTCGCTGGTGGCCTGATGACGCTCGGCCGCTTGCTCCGATGCGGCCCGCCACGCCGCCGAATTCGTCTCGGCCGCCCGCGCGATCTCGGCGATCGTGCCGCTGGCCTGCGCCGCGGTGTGCGTGGCGATCTCGCTGGCCGTCTTCGTCAGCGCGTCACGGGTCGCGCGTTGCTGTTCGGCCGCCTCGGCCGCCGCCGCGCGCCATGCCGCAGCATGGGCCTCGGCCGCCCGCGCGATCTCCGCGATGGTGCCGCTGGCCTGCGCCCCGGTATTCGTGGCGATCTCGTTCGCGGCCCTGGCCAGCGCATCGCAGATCGCCTGCTGCCGCTCGGCGGCCTGGGTGCTGGCACGCTCCCACGCGGCGGACGAACTCGCGGCCAGCCGCGCGATCTCCGCCACGGTGGTGTTCGCCTGCGCCTCGGTGCGCGCGGCGACCTCGCGCACGGTGCTGGCCAGCGCGTCGACCACGCGCTGCTGGCGCTCGGCCGCCTGCGTGCTCGCGGTGCTCCACGTCGCGGACGCGGTTTCGGCCGCGCGCGCGATCTCGCCGAGCGTGCGGTCGGCCTGCGCCTCGTTCTGCGCGGCGATGTCGGCGGCGGTGCGCTCGAGCGTCGAGCAGATCGCCTGCTGCTGCTGCACGGCGGACGCGTTGGCCGTCTGCCATTGCTCGCGCAGCGTCGCGCCGACCTCGGCCAGCGAGCCGGCCCATGCGGCGAGGCGCGCCTCGTCGCGCGCGGCCAGCCGGCCCTGCAACTCGTCCTGCGCCGCGCGCAGGTCGCGCAGCAGCGCGGCGGCGTGCGTCTCGAAGGTGGCGGCGGCGGCGGCGAGGGCGTCGCGATGGTGGCCGGCCAGTTGCGCGCCGGCCTGTTCCTGGCGCGCGAGCGCGTGCTGCCATGCCTGCGAGGTGCCTTCGGCGGCGGCCGCCTGGCGCGCGTCCACCTCGCGCAGCAGCGCGGCGGAGCGGGCCTCGAAACTGGCATTGAAGCCGTCGAGCGCGCCGCGCAGGTCGCCCGCGAGCGTCTCGCCGGCGCGGCGCTGCTCGGCCAGCGCCTCGGTCCAGATCCCGGCCACCCGCGCGGTGCTGGCCTCGAAGCCGTGCGTGAGCCCGTCGAGCTGGCGCTCCACGGCCTGCGTCAGCGTGCCGTGCAGCTTGGCGCTCTCGCTCGCGAGGCCGGCCATCGCGCCTTCCACCACGGGGCCGATGGCGGCCCCGGCGGCGCGCGCGCTCTCGGCCGCGCTCGATTTCAGCGCGTCGCCGAGCGTGGCGGCGAGCCGGGCGTGGCTCGCCTCTGCGCTGTCGAGCAAGGCCTGCTGGCCCGCCCGCTGGCGTTCGCCGGCGGCGTCGCCCTGGCGCTCGATCGCGGCGATCATGGTCTCGAGTCGGGCGACCAGCGCCGGCATCGCCTCGGCCTGGCGCTGCATCAGCGCGAAGCCGGCCTCGCGGCGGTGCGCGTGCGAGAACGGGCGCAGCGTGGTGGCGATCAGCGCGTCGAGGCGCTGCACGGCGTCGAGCCGCTCGCGGCGGCACAGCGCGGAGAGCAGGCCGAGCATGGCGGAGGTGGCGACGCCCGCGATCGAGGTGCCGAACGCGAAGCCGAGGCCGCGGATCGGCGCGTACAGCGCGTTGCGGATCGCGTCGAGGCCGGTGGCGCCGTCGAGCGCGGCGCTGGTGCCGCGCAGCGTGGCCACCATGCCGAGCAGGGTGCCGAGCATGCCGAGCAGCACCAGCAGGCCGACCAGATAGGGCGTCAGCGCGGGCGCGGGCAGCGCGGCGCGCTCGCCCTCCACGCGGGCGCGCACGGCGCCGCGCAGGCCGGGCGCGAGCGTGTCGAGC
>JASLEG010000136.1 GCA_030151225.1 Burkholderia sp.
CAGCTCGATGGGCACGTCGACGATCAGCGCGCGCTTCGGGCGCTTGAGGGTCTCGGCCCAGCGGCCCAGGTTGCCCAGGTAGGGCACCACGCGATCGACCTGGGACAGGTACGTACCCCAGGGGCTGTCATTGGTCGGAGCGACGTACGACAGATTGCTCATGACGGATTTCCTTGTGACTGTTTGAGTTCGCGCTTTCGCCCCGGCCTCGTGAGCGGAGCGACGCAAGTCCGTGGGCGCGGCGATCTCGATCGGAGACGGGCCCGCGCCGGGAGTGGCCGCACTGTAGGCCGGACCACGCCGAATTAGTCACCGAGCCTCATGCAAGTTTTGCATGAGGCCTGCGCCTCGGTTTCATGCGGGTTACGGCCAGGGCGGTCCTAAACTCGTCGCATGATGAACTCGAACACCCAATCCGCGCCATCGGCGGGGACTTCGGACACGGCCACCGCCCCGCTGCTGGCCTTCGTCGGCGGCGGCAACATGGCCTGCGCGATCCTGGGCGGACTCGTCGCGGCCGGGCACCCCGCGAGCCGCGTCGTCGTGGTCGAACCGCATGCGCCGCAAGCCGACATCGTTCGTGAGAAATTTGGCGTGCGCGTGGAGACCGCCGGTGGCGCGGCACTGGCGGGCACGGACATCGTCGTCTGGGCCGTCAAGCCGCAGGTGTTCCTGGCCGCCGCCGCGCCGTGCGCGCCGCATGTCGGCGGCGCGCTGCATCTGTCCGTGATGGCGGGCATCCGCAGCGACGCCATCGCCCACGCCACGGGCAGCGAACGCGTCGTCCGCGCGATGCCCAACACGCCGGCGCTGATCGGCGAGGGCATCGCCGGCCTGTTCGCGCGCGACGCGGTGACCGCCGCCGACCGCGCCGCCATCGAGCGCGTGCTCGCGCCCACCGGCGAGACGCTGTGGGTGGCGCAGGAACGCGACCTCGACGCCGTCACCGCGCTCTCGGGCTCCGGCCCGGCCTACGTGTTCTTCTTCCTCGAGGCCATGATGCAGGCCGCGGCCGACATGGGCTTGAGCGCCGCGCAGGGTCGCAGGCTCGCGCAGGCGACGTTCAAGGGCGCGACCGCGCTGGCGCGCGCGTCGGACGAATCGCCCGAGACGCTGCGCGCGCGCGTCACGTCCAGGGGCGGCACCACGCACGCGGCGATCACGTCGATGGAAGCGTCGGGCGTGAAGCCGGCGATCGTCGCGGCGCTGCGCGCGGCGCAGGCGCGCGCGAAGGAACTCGGCGACGAGTTCGGTGCCTGAAACGGGGGCTCAGGCGGCCAGCGGCCAGAGCTTCTGCGTCGACAACACCACGCCGGCGAACACCGCCGCGCCGACCCAGTGGTTGGCGCGGAACGCGCGGAAGCACCCCTCGCGCGTGCGACCCCAGATCAGCGTGAAGTGCCACGCCGCCTGCAGCGCCGCCACGACGATGCCCACCGCGTACAGCGGCCCCAGCCCCAGCTTCAGCCCCAGGTACAGCCACGACAGCAGGTAGACCGCGTAGAACGCCATCACGCCGGCGACGTCGAAGCGCCCGAGCGTGATCGCGGAGGTGCGCATGCCGATGCGCAGGTCGTCGTCGCGATCGACCATCGCGTAAGCGGTGTCGTAGGCCACCGACCAGAACACGTTGGCGATCAGCATGACCCAGGCGATCGGCGGCACGGCGTCCTGCACCGCCGCGAACGCCATCGGAATGCCGAAGCCGAACGCGATGCCGAGATAGGCCTGCGGGATCGCGAAGAAGCGCTTCATGAACGGATAGGTGCCGGCCACCACCACCGCCACCACCGACAGCCCCTTGGTCAGCCCGTTCAGCGGCAGGATCAGCAGGAAGGCCAGGATCGCGAGCCCCACCGCGATCGCGATCGCCTCCCACGCGCGGATCTTGCCCGAGGTGAGCGGCCGGTCCACGGTGCGCTTCACGTGGCGGTCGAAATCGCGGTCGGCGTAATCGTTGATCGCGCAGCCGGCCGAGCGCATCAGCAGCGTGCCGAGCACGAAGATCGCGAGCAGCGACAGCGAGGGATGACCGCTCGAGGCGATCCACAGCGCGTTCAGCGTGGGCCACAGCAGCAGCAGGCTGCCGATCGGCTTGTCCATGCGGACCAGCCTCAGATAGAGCGGGAAACGGGCGAACATGTCGGATCGGGCCACAAAAACGATGGCGGCATTGTAACGCGCGACGATGACGAAGCTCGTCGAGCGCACCGGCCCGCCTCACCGATCCGCCGCACGAAAAAAAAAACCTCCCGCGCGAACGGGAGGTTTCGGGCGGCGCGGCAGCCGGCGGGCGCCGCGCGCGATGCGCTCACGGCAATCACTGCAGCATCGAGCGCAGCATCCAGGCGGTCTTCTCGTGCGTCTGCATGCGCTGCGTGAGCAGGTCGGCGGTCGGCTCGTCGCCGGCCGAATCCGCATCCGGGAAGATCTCGCGCGCGGTGCGCACCACCGCCTCGTGGCCTTCCACGAGCTGGCGGATCATGTCTTCGGCCACCGGCACGCCCGAGGCTTCCGGCACCACCGTCAGCTTGGCGAAGTCGCCGTAGGTGCCCGGCGCGACCACGCCGAGCGTGCGGATCCGTTCGGCCACGGCGTCCACGGCGAGCCACAGCTCGTTGTACTGCTCCTCGAACATCAGGTGCAGCGTGTTGAACATCGGACCGGTGACGTTCCAGTGGAAATAATGCGTCTTCAGGTAAAGCGAGAACGTGTCGGCGAGCAGCCTCGACAGGCCGTCCGCGATCTTCTTGCGGTCCTTGTCGCTGATGCCGATGTTGATCTGCGTTGCGTTGCCCTTCTTGGCCATGTTGCTGACTCCTTGTCGATGAGTTGAACCGGCGAAAACGCCTCGAGACGACCCGCCTGATGGACAGCCGGGAGCGCATGATTCGAGCGCGCCCAGTGTAGCCCAGAACGCCGGAAGGGGACGGATGGCCGCCCGCCCTCCGGCAAGGCTCAGGCGCCGTTCAGACGGGCGATTGCCTCGGCCGCCAGGGTCGCCACGCCGGCGAAGGTCACGGCGAAGCCGAAGGTCTGGCGAAACGCCGAGGTGGCGGCGCGGTTCACGTTGGCGGCCGCCGCGCGCGCGGCGGCGGGATGGACAATGACGGTGGCGGAATGCGGGGTGTTCACGATGCGTTCTCCTTCGGGTCGGGTTGCGCCGGCACGCTCAGGCGCCGATCAGACGGTCCGCGAAATACGCGAACGCCAGCGGGCGCAGCTGCCGCAGCAGCGCACGCGTGCGCGGGACGGCGCGGCCGGGTTGCGCGGTAGCCCTGGCTTCGAGGCTCTGTGTCGACGTGTTCATGGTGGCTTCTCCGGGAGACCAGTTGCCGGGGCATTCGGCCCATGAAGCACATCTTATAAAACCCTATTGATTTCGTGAATTTAATTGATTTTATAAATTCAATAGGCAAAACAAAACCGGGGCGAACCGCACCCCGGTCGAATCACACACGGCGCCCGGCTCGTCGCTCAGTTCAGCGTGGCGGGCATGTCGAGCTTGCCCACGCCCGGCAGGTCGCACGCGGCGATCGCCTCGCTGATCGCGTCGATCGCCGGCATGCGCGTGAAGCTCTTGCGCCACACCAGCACCACGCGGCGATCGGGCACCGGCTCGTCGAACGGCACGTAGGACAGCAGGTCCGAATCGGTGTTGCTGGCCTGCGGCCCGATCTCGGCCACCGACATGCGCGGCAGCACGGTGATGCCCACCCCGCTCGCCACCATGTGGCGGATGGTCTCGAGCGAGGAGCCCTCGAAGGTCTTCTGGATGCCGTCGGCCGTCTGCGAGAAATGCATCAGCTCGGGGCACACGCCCAGCACGTGATCGCGGAAGCAGTGACCGCTGCCGAGCAGCAGCATGGTTTCCTGCTTCAGGTCGGCCGCGTCGATCTTGCGGCGCTTCGACCACGGATGGCTCGACGGCAGCGCCACCACGAACGGCTCGTCGTAGAGCGGGCGCACCATCAGGCCCGTCTCGGGGAACGGCAGCGCCATGATGGCCGCGTCGATCTCGCCCTGCTTGAGCAGCTCGAGCAGCTTCAGCGTGTAGTTCTCCTGCAGCATCAGCGGCATCTGCGGCACACGACGGATCATCTGCTTGACGAGCGTCGGCAGCAGGTACGGCCCGATCGTGTAGATCACGCCGAGCCGGAACGGCCCGACCAGCGGATCCTTGCCCTGCTTGGCGATTTCCTTGATGGCGAAGGTCTGCTCGAGCACGCGCTGCGCCTGGGTGACGATCTGGTCGCCGATCGGCGTCACGCTGACTTCGCTCGCGCCGCGCTCGAAGATCTGCACGTTCAGCTCGTCCTCGAGCTTCTTGATCGCGACCGACAGCGTCGGCTGGCTCACGAAGCAGGCCTCGGCCGCCCGGCCGAAGTGCCGCTCGCGAGCGACGGCGACGATGTACTTCAATTCAGTAAGCGTCATTTTGGTCAATCACGGGGATACAGACGATAGCTTTAATTTATACACCGGATAGGCTGCTTCCGCCAGCCTTCTTCGCGCCCGGACGCACGAAGGGCCGCGATCAGGCCTTCAGGAACTGCTCGCGCGCGCCGAGCCAGCGCGCCAGATGCTGCGTGACCACGTCCGGATGATGCGCGATCAGCGCGCCGGCCGCCTCGCGAGCCGGCTCGATCAGCCAGCCGTCCTGCTCGAGATCGGCGAAGCGCAGCATGGCTGCGCCAGATTGTCGCGCCCCGAGAAACTCGCCGGGGCCGCGGATCTCGAGGTCGCGGCGGGCGATCTCGAAGCCGTCGTTGGTCTCGCGCATGGTCTTGAGGCGCTCGCGACCGGCGATCGACAGCGGGCCACTGTACATCAGCACGCACGCGGACGCCGCGGTGCCGCGCCCCACCCGCCCGCGCAGCTGATGCAGCTGCGCGAGGCCGAAGCGCTCGGCGTGCTCGATCACCATCAGCGAGGCGTTCGGCACGTCCACCCCCACCTCGATCACGGTGGTCGCCACCAGCAGCTGCACCTCGTTGCGCGCGAAGGCCTCCATCACGGTGGCCTTCTCGAGCGGCGACAGGCGCCCGTGCACCAGGCCGACGTTCACGCCCGGCAGCGCGGCGGCGAGCGTCTCGTAGGTTTCCACCGCCGTCTGCAGCTGCAGCGTCTCGCTCTCCTCGATCAGCGGGCACACCCAGTACACCTGGCGGCCGCCGAGCGCGGCATCGCTCACGCGGCCGATCACCTCGTCGCGACGCGCGTCGGCCACCAGCTTCGTGACGACCGGCGAGCGCCCCGGGGGCAGCTCGTCGATCGTCGACACCTCGAGATCGGCGTAGTACGTCATCGCCAGCGTGCGCGGGATCGGCGTGGCCGACATCATCAGCTGATGCGGCTGGAAGCCGGCCGGGCCGCCCGCCTTGGCGCGCAGCGCGAGCCGCTGGGCCACCCCGAAGCGGTGCTGCTCGTCGACGATCACCAGCCCGAGCCGCGCGAATTCCACCGTGTCCTGGATGATCGCGTGGGTGCCGATCACGAGCTGCGCGGTGCCGAGCGCGGCGGCCTCGATGGCCGAGCGCTTCTCCTTCGCCTTCAGGCTGCCGGCCAGCCAGGCCACCGACACGCCGAGCGGCTCGAGCCAGCCGCGCAGCTTGCGCGCGTGCTGCTCGGCCAGGATTTCGGTGGGCGCCATCAGCGCGGCCTGATAGCCGGCGTCGATCGCCTGCGCGGCCGCGAGCGCGGCCACCACGGTCTTGCCGCTGCCCACGTCGCCCTGCAGCAGCCGCTGCATCGGGTGCGGCTGGGTCAGGTCCTGCGAGATCTCGTCCACCACGCGCGTCTGCGCGCCGGTCAGCGCGAACGGCAGCGCGGCCAGCAGCCGCGCCGACAGCGAGCCGGGCTCGGCGGCGCGGCGCGCCATGGCCGGCGCGAGCCGCGTGCGGCGCTCCTCGTGCGCGCGCTTGAGCGAGAGCTGCTGTGCGAGCAGCTCGTCGAACTTGATGCGGATCCAGGCCGGGTGCGTGCCGTCGATCAGGGCGGTCTCGTCCGAGTCGACACCGGGGTGATGGAGCTGGCGCACCGCGTCGGCCAGCGCCGGCACGCCGAGCGGGCGCAGGTGCTCGGCCTCGACCTCGGGCGGCAGCAGCTCGGGCAGCGGGGTGCGCGCGAGCGCGTTGTCGATCGCCTTGCGCAGATAGGCCTGCGACACCCCGGCCGTGCTCGGATAGACGGGCGTGAGCACCTGCGAGAGCGGCGTGTCCTCGTCCACCACGCGCACCGCCGGGTGCACGATCTCGAGCCCGAAGAAGCCGCCGCGGATGTCGCCGCGCACGCGCAGGCGCTGGCCCACCGCCATCTGCTTGACCTGCGAGCCGTAGAAATTCAGGAAGCGCAGCACCAGCTCGGCGCCGTCGTCGTCGCGCAGCCGCACCAGCAACTGGCGGCGCGGCCGGTAGGCGATCTCGTTGTCGTACACCACGCCCTCGGTCTGCGCGATCTCGCCGGGCAGCAGCTCGCGGATCGGCGTGAGCGTGGTTTCGTCCTCGTAGCGCATCGGCAGGTGCAGCACCAGGTCGATCGAGCGCGTGAGGCCGAGCTTGGCGAGCTTGTCGGCGGTCTTGACGAGCTTGGGGGCCTTGGCGGTCTTGTCGGCCTTGCCGCGTCCGGTCGTGCCGGCATCGGCATCCGCGGAGGCGGCGGTGTCGGTCTCGCCGGCGTCGTCCGCTGCGGCGGGCTCCGCCTCGCGACGCCCGCGCCGTGCCGGCTTCGGTGCCGCGGCATCGGCCGCCTCGACCGCCGGCTCCGCGAGCCGCCCGTCGGCACCGCGACGCGGACCGGCGCGGCGCGCGCGCGGCTCGGGTTCGGCATTCGAGGCGCCCTGCGCGTGCGCGCCCCCGTCGTGCGCGCTGGCGTCACCGGCATCGGTGATCACCTCGGCGGCGGCATCGTCGGGAACGGAACGGCGGGCGGGTACGGGCATCGGATCGGGATTTCGCAAGGATGAAGCAAGTACAATAGCGGCTTTGACGCCGCCCGACCGGGCAACGCCCGCGAGCCGCGCGACCCCGCCATCATAGCGGCTCGCCCCGGCCCCACGCGAGGCGCGCACTGCTTCGCCCCCCATTTCTCATGTTCAAGCTTTCCGATTTCGACTTCGATCTGCCGCCCGAGCTGATCGCGCAGACGGCGCTGGCCGAGCGCAGCTCGAGCCGCCTGCTCGAGGTGGACGGCAGCGCGGCGCCCACGCGCCTCGCCGACCGCCGCTTCACCGAGCTGCCCGACTGCCTCGGCGCGGGCGACCTGCTCGTGTTCAACGATACCAAGGTGCTCAAGGCCCGCTTCTTCGGCCAGAAGGCGAGCGGCGGCAAGATCGAGGTGCTGGTCGAGCGCGTGGTGGGCCCGCGCACGGTGCTCGCGCAGATCCGTTCGAGCAAGAGCCCGGTGGAAGGCACCACGCTGACGCTGGCCGACGCCTTCGAGGTGACGGTGGGCGAGCGCGCCGAGCCGTTCTTCACGCTGCACTTCCCCGAGGATTGCCTCGACCTGATCGAGCGGCACGGCCGCCTGCCGTTGCCGCCGTACATCGAGCACGATCCCGACGCGACCGACGAGACCCGCTACCAGACGGTGTTCGCGGCCAACCCCGGCGCGGTGGCCGCGCCCACGGCCGGCCTGCACTTCGACGACGCGCTGCTCGCCACGCTGCGCGCGCGCGGCGTGCAGACCGCCACGCTCACGCTGCACGTGGGCGCGGGCACCTTCCAGCCGGTGCGGGTGGACAACATCGCCGAGCACCGCATGCACAGCGAGTGGTACGAGCTGACCGACGTGCTGGTCGCGCAGATCGCCGCCACGCGCGCGCGCGGCGGCCGCGTGGTGGCGGTCGGCACCACCTCGATGCGTGCGCTCGAGGCGGCCGCGCGCGATGCCGAGGCCGCCGGCCGGCCGCTCGCGGCCACCCGCGCCGAGACCGACATCTTCATCACGCCGGGCTACCGGTTCCGCGTGGTGGACCGCCTCGTCACGAATTTCCATCTGCCGAAATCCACGCTGCTGATGCTGGTGTCGGCGTTCGCCGGCGTCGAGGCGATCCGCGACGCGTATCGTCACGCGATTGCCGAGCGCTACCGCTTCTTCAGCTACGGCGACGCGATGCTGCTCACGCGCCGCGAGGGCACCTGAGCGCATCAACACCGTTGTCCCCTTTCCCGCCGCCGCGTATCGCGCGACGGCGCCCGTCATGAGCGCCGGACTGTTCTCCGGTAGCAAGGAGTCGAATGCGATGACCGATCGCCAATCGGAACCCGTGCCCACGCACGTCCCGCCCGAAAACGGGCTCAAGTTCGAGCTGCTGGCCACCGACGGCCACGCGCGCCGCGGCCGCGTCACGCTCAACCACGGCGTGGTCGAGACGCCGATCTTCATGCCGGTGGGCACCTACGGCACCGTGAAGGCGGTGCAGCCGCGCGAGCTGCACGAGATGCACGCGCAGATCATCCTCGGCAACACCTTCCACCTGTGGCTGCGCCCCGGCCTCGAGACGATCGGCGCGCACGGCGGCCTGCACCGCTTCATGGGCTGGAACAAGCCGATCCTGACCGATTCGGGAGGCTTCCAGGTGTTCTCGCTCGGCGACCTGCGCAAGATCACCGAGGACGGCGTGACCTTCGCCTCGCCGATCAACGGCGACAAGCTGTTCCTGTCGCCGGAAGTGTCGATGCAGATCCAGAAGGTGCTGAATTCGGACGTCGTCATGCAGTTCGACGAATGCACGCCGTATGCGACCGACGGCGTGCCGACCACCCACAAGGAAGCGGCGGATTCGATGCGCATGTCGCTGCGCTGGGCGAAGCGCTCGCTGAACGAATTCAACGGCCTCGGCAATCCGAACGCGCTGTTCGGCATCGTGCAGGGCGGCATGTTCGAGGACCTGCGCGACGAATCGCTGGCGGGTCTCGGCGAGCTCGACTTCCACGGCTACGCGATCGGCGGCCTGTCGGTGGGCGAGCCGAAGGAAGACATGCAGCGCGTGCTGCGCCACGTCGGCCCGAAGCTGCCGGCCCACAAGCCGCATTACCTGATGGGGGTGGGCACGCCGGAGGATCTCGTCGAAGGCGTGGCCAACGGCATCGACATGTTCGACTGCGTGATGCCCACCCGCAACGCGCGCAACGGCTGGCTGTTCACGCGCTTCGGCGACGTGAAGATCCGCAACGCCACCCACAAGAACTCGCTGCGCCCGCTCGACGAGAACTGCAGCTGCTACACCTGCCGCAACTTCACGCGCGGCTATCTGCACCACCTGCATCGCGTGGGCGAGATCCTCGGCGCGCAGCTCAACACGATCCACAACCTGCACTACTACCTGACGCTGATGAGCGAGATCCGCGAGGCGATCGGGACCCGGACCTTCGACGCGTTCCGCGTGCGTTTCGCGGCCGATCGGGCACGCGGCGTCGAGCAGCGCGAGTAGCACGAACAGCGGATCCGCACGCGCTGCCGGGCCCGCAACCATTACAATTGCCTTTCGCGAAACGCCGCATGCTGCGCCCGTCCGGCTTAATTGCTTGATCCCAAAGCGCATTTTGCGGTGCTGTCGCGGTTTTCGCCGGTGGTAGAATGACCGGCTATTTTTCTGAATTTCCCCAACGGAGAGACCAAGGTGTCGTTCATTTCCAATGCATTCGCGCAAGGTGCCGGCGGTGGCGCCCAATCGAGCCTGATGAGCTTCCTGCCGCTCGTGCTGATGTTCGCGGTGCTCTACTTCATCATGATCCGTCCGCAGATGAAGCGGCAGAAAGAGCATCGCAACATGCTCGCCGCCATGGACAAGGGCGACGAGGTCGTGACGAACGGCGGCCTGGTCGGCAAGGTCACGAAGGTGGGCGAGGCCTACATCGGTATCGAAGTGTCGGCCGGCACCGAAATCACGGTGCAGAAGTCGGCCGTGACGACGATCCTGCCGAAGGGCACGATCAAGTCGCTGTAAGGCGCACCACGAGCGTCCGGCTCCCGGGCAGGCTCGCGCGATGAAGCGCGGCCCGCCCGGTTGCCGGACGCGACGCTTTTCAAGCCAACATTTCCGTTCGGCCCCCTCATGAATCGTTACCCAATCTGGAAATATGTCGTGATGGTCGTCGCGCTCGCGATCGGCTTTCTGTACACATTGCCCAACTTCTTCGGCGAAGCGCCGGCGGTGCAGGTGTCGAGCGGCAAGGCCACGGTCAAGATCGACTCGGGCACGCTCGCCCAGGTGCAGGCCGCACTGACCGCCGCCAACGTCACCCCCGACGACATCACCTTCGACAATTCGGCGAACAACGCGAACATCCGCGTGCGCCTGAAGGACACCGACACCCAGCTGCGCGTCAAGGATCTCTTGCAGAAGGCGCTCGACAGCGACCCGAGCGATCCGCAGTACGTCGTCGCCCTGAACCTGCAGAGCGCCTCGCCGCGCTGGCTGACCGCGCTGCACGCCCTGCCGATGTACCTCGGCCTGGATCTGCGCGGCGGCGTGCACTTCCTGCTGCAGGTCGACATGAACGGCGCGCTCAACAAGAAGCTCGACTCGGACGCCACCGACGCGCGCACCCAGCTGCGCGACAAGGGCATCCGCGACGGCGGCGTGAACCGCGTCGACCAGTCGGTGGTCGCGAACTTCGCCGATCAGGACACGGCCGACCAGGCGCGTCGCCTGCTGACCGGCTCGATCAGCGAGCTGCAATGGGCGACCCAGCCCGGCGGCGGCGGCTACCAGGTGGTCGGCACCTTCACGCCGGCCGTGCAGGCCGCGGTGGAAGACGCCGCGCTCAAGCAGAACCTGACCACGCTGCACAACCGCGTGAACGAACTCGGCGTGTCCGAGCCGATCCTCCAGCAGCAGGGCAAGGACCGCATCGTGGTCGAGCTGCCCGGCGTGCAGGACACGGCAAAGGCCAAGGACATCATCGGCCGCACCGCCACGCTCGAGGCGCGCCTGGCCGATCCGCTGAATCCGCATCCGCTCAGCCAGCCCGATCCGGTGCCGGCAGGCGACGAGTTCTTCGCCCAGGGTCCGGCGGCGCCCGCCTTGCTGCGCAAGCAGGTGATCTTCACCGGCGACCGCATCATCGACGCGTCGGCCGGCTTCGACGATCACCAGCAGCCGTCCGTGACGATCCGCCTCGACTCGGCCGGCGGCCGCGCCGTGCGCGACGTGTCGCGCGAGAACATCGGCAAGCCGATGGCGATGGTGCTGTTCGAGAAGGGCAAGGGGCAGGTGCTGACGGTGGCGACCATCCAGTCCGAACTCGGCGACCGCTTCCAGATCACCGGCCAGCCCACGCCACAGGCCGCCACCGACCTCGCGCTGCTGCTGCGCGCCGGTTCGCTGGCCGCGCCGATGGACATCATCGAGGAACGCACGATCGGCCCGAGCCTCGGCGCCGACAACATCCGCATGGGCGTGCACTCGGTGATCTGGGGCTTCGTGGCGATCACCGTGTTCATGGTGCTGTACTACATGCTGTTCGGCGTGGTGTCGGTGATCGGCCTGTCGGTGAACCTGCTGCTGCTGGTGGCCGCGCTGTCGATGCTGCAGGCCACGCTGACGCTGCCCGGCATCGCCGCCATCGCGCTCGCGCTCGGCATGGCGATCGATTCGAACGTGCTGATCAACGAGCGGGTGCGCGAGGAACTGCGCAACGGCTCGCCGCCGCAGCTCGCGATCCAGCAGGGCTACGCGCATGCGTGGGCGACGATTCTCGACTCGAACGTCACCACGCTGATCGCCGGCCTCGCGCTGCTCGCGTTCGGTTCGGGCCCGGTGCGCGCGTTCGCGATCGTGCACTGTATCGGCATCGTCACCTCGATGTTCTCGGCCGTGTTCTTCTCGCGCGGCCTCGTGAACCTCTGGTACGGCGGCCGCAAGAAGCTCAAGTCGGTGGCGATCGGCCAGGTGTGGAAGCCCGCGCCGGCCGCGGCCACGGCCACTTCGGAGCAGGCCTTCCTCGAGCAGGACGCCGGCACCGCGAAGCAGGCAGTCCGCCCGAAGGCGAACCCGGCAGGCAAGGCCGCCGGCAAGGCTGGCGCCGCGAAACCGGTGGCACGCCGCCGCTCCGGCCCCGGCGTCGCGCCGAAGAAGCCGGACGGTTCGTCCAACTAAGCGCCGGAGAACGCACATGGAATTTTTCCGCATCCGTAAAGACATTCCGTTCATGCGGCACGCGTTGGTGTTCAACGTGATCTCCGCCGTGACCTTCCTGGCCGCCGTGTTCTTCCTCGTGCATCGCGGCCTGCACCTGTCGGTCGAGTTCACCGGCGGCACGGTGCTCGAGGTGCAGTATCAGCAGACGGCCGAGCTCGAGCCGGTGCGTGCCACGCTGGCGAAGCTCGGCTACGCCGACGCGCAGGTGCAGAGCTTCGGCACCTCGCGCAACGTGCTGATCCGCCTCGCGCTGAAGTCGGGCCTGACCTCGGCGCAGCAGAGCGATCAGGTGATGGCCGGCCTGAAGGCGCAGAACGCCGACGTGCAGCTGCAGCGCGTCGAGTTCGTGGGCCCGCAGGTGGGCAAGGAACTCGCCACCGACGGCCTGCTCGCGCTCGCCTGCGTGGTGATCGGCATCGTGATCTACCTGTCGTTCCGCTTCGAGTGGAAATACGCGGTGGCCGGCATCATCGCCAACCTGCACGACGTGGTGATCATCCTGGGCTTCTTCGCGTTCTTCCAGTGGGAGTTCTCGCTGTCGGTGCTGGCCGCCGTGCTCGCGGTGCTCGGCTACTCGGTCAACGAATCGGTCGTGATCTTCGACCGGATCCGCGAGACCTTCCGGCGCGAACGCAGGATGACGGTGCCCGAGGTGATCAACCACGCGATCACGAGCACGATGTCGCGCACGATCATCACGCACACCTCGACCGAAATGATGGTGCTGTCGATGTTCTTCTTCGGCGGCCCGACGCTGCACTACTTCGCACTGGCGCTGACGGTCGGCATCATGTTCGGCATCTACTCGTCGGTGTTCGTGGCCAGCTCGCTCGCGATGTGGTTCGGCATCCGCCGCGACGATCTGATCCGCGACAAGAAGTCCGCGCACGATCCGAACGACCCGAACGCGGGCGCGCAGGTCTGATTTTCCGCACCGCGCGCAGCATGAAGAAACCGGCTCTCGAGCCGGTTTTTTTTCGTCAGCCGCGCACGCGCTCCCAATCCAGGCCGAAGCGCGCGAGGTACTTGCGCAGGCGGTCGGCGTCGTTCGGCTGCCTCTTCTGCCGCCGCGACACCGCGAACAGCGTGCGCCCCGCCTCCGACAGGCTCGCCGCGCGCCGGCACACGCCGAGCACCTGCTCGAGCTGGGCGCGGTCGAACAGGTCGAGCTCGGCCGCGCGCTCGCCGAGCACCGCGTCCACCCGCGCCGCGCCGCCCTCCTCCCCCGCCGCTCCCGGCGCGATCGGCTGCCACGTGCGCCGCAGCCGCTGCGTCTCGTCGGCCACGCCGTCCTCGGTGATGCGCCCCGCATCGGCCAGCGTGGCCATGCGCGTGATCGAGGCCGACAGCTCGCGGAAATTGCCGCGCCACGCCGCCTCGGGCGAGGCCGCGAACGCGAGGTAGCGGCGCTTCGCCTCCCGGTTGAAGCGCACCTGCTCGCCGTGGTCGCGGCCGAAGCGCTCGAGCTCGAAATCGAGGTTCGGCTCGATGTCCTCGCGCCGCTCGGCGAGGCCCGGCAACGCATAGGTCCACAGGTTGATCCGCGCGAACAGATCCTCGCGAAAGCTGCCCGCCTCGACCATCCGGCGCAGGTCGCGGTGGGTGCCCGCGATCAGCTGGAAATCGCTCGCCACCTCGGTGTCGGCACCCACCGGCAGGAAGCGCTTCTCCTCGATCGCCTTGAGCAGCATCGCCTGTTCGTCGAGACCGAGCTCGCCGATCTCGTCGAGGAACAGCAGGCCGCGGTCGGCCGCGCGCAGCAGGCCCGCGCGCGCGGCCTGCGCGCCCGTGAAGGCGCCCTTCACGTGGCCGAACAGCGTGGACATGGCCGCGTCGCCGCGCAGCGTCGCGCAGTTGACCTCGACGAACGTCCCGTCCAGCGCGTGGCGGCCGCGCTTCAGTTCGTAGATCCGCTTCGCGAGGAAGGACTTGCCCGCCCCGGTCGGCCCCACCAGCAGCATCGGCTCGCGCGAGCGCACGGCCACCCGTTCGAGCTGCGCGATCAGCGCGTTGAAGGCGGGATTGCGAGTGGCGATGCCGGCCTTCAGGAACGACACGGTTTCGTCGCGCTCGCGCGAGAAGCGCTGCGCGATGCGGTCGTAGCGCGACAGGTCGAGATCGATGACCGAGATCGCGCCGTGCAGCGGCGCCGGGGTTTCATCGTCGTCGGTCGGCTCGACGCGCGGCGGGCTGGTCTGCACGAGCCGCGCCGGCAGGTAGCGCGCCTCGGCCAGCAGGAACCAGCAGATCTGCGCGACGTGGGTGCCGGTGGTGATGTGGATCAGGTAATCCTCGTGCTCGAGATCGAACGGATAGGTGCGCGCGAAATCGTGCAGCGTGGCGTACACCTCCTCGAAATCCCACGGGTCGCGCAGTTCCATCGACACGAGCCGCACCTCGGTGCGGGGCGAGATTTTCGCGATGTCGTCGCGCACCGATCGCGCGAGCCATTCGAAGCTCGGCGGATGCAGCAGTTCGAGCCGGTCGACCGCCAGATCGGGCTGGCCGCACAGCGCGATGGTGGGCCGCCACTTGCGCCACGTGCGACGGCCACCGCCGCTCACGTCGAGCGAGGTGCCGAGAAAACCGATTGCGACCGAGCGCTTCATGTTTATCTTTCTGGATAAATGACGATCTCATCGTATCAGAACATCGAGACTTCAGCGCTGGCGATGCGACGCCTGATTTTCCGATCGAAAAAATATTTCCCCTTTCCATTCAATGCCTTGCCGGCAGCCGATCGACGATGTTCACCGCGCTGGCACGCTCCTCGCAATAGAGAAGGCACGGTGTCGCCCCGTCGGCCCACGAGCCAGGCTTCACCAGGCCTGCTGGTGCTCGGTGCCGACCCGGTGTCGTCGCGGCCGAGCATGCCGCCGACGGGAAAGCAGTACGACAACGTTGGAGACGCAACGGGCTGGACACCCGAGGCGTCTCGCACCCTGGTAAGCGACGGGCGCAAGCCTTAGCGTGCGGGTTCGAATCCCGCCTTTCGATGCAGTACCGCAGTACCCGCCGGCGCGGGCCGCGAGGCCCGCCGCGCGGCGACCGGTTTCGGTCCCGCGTGGGCCGGACGGACGGCAGCCAGCCGCAGCGCCCGACGCGCGGCCGTCTCGAGCAAGCGCTCGAGCCACGGCCGGCACGCAGGCACCGCGGTGCGCGAGCCGCGCCATCCGCCCCACGCCGTTCCGCGATCCGTCGCCCCGCGTTGCCGGCGGCCGTGTCACCCATAACAAAGAGGGAAGCAACATCATGTGGAAGCGATATCTGATCAAGAAGAACGAACGCGCGCTGCTGCGCGACGAGGGCGACTTCGCGAAGGTGCTGGAACCGGGCGTGTTCCGTGCCTTCGATCCGTTCGGCCGGCTCACGGTGCAGACCGTGCCGCTCGACGCGCCGCTCGAGGACACGACGCTCGTCGACACGCTGCGCGACCAGGCGCCGGACGTGCTCGAGCGTCACTTCATCGCGGTCGATCTGGCCGACCACGAGGCCGCGCTGCGCTATCGCGACGGCTCGCTGATCGAGATCCTGCCGCCGGGCTCGCGCAAGCTCTACTGGCGCGCGATGCCGGGCCTGCGCCTCGAGCGCATCGATCTCGGCGCCGGCTACGCGCTGCCGGACGGCCTGGCCGCGAAGCTGACCCAGCCGGCGCTGCGCTCGCGCCCGGCGGCCGGCACGGCCGGCGTGCAGCTGGTGCAGGTGCCGGCCTACCATGTCGGCGTGCTGAAGGTGGACGGACGCGTGGAGCGGCTGCTGCAGCCGGGGCTGTCGGGCTTCTGGCGCTACAACCGCGAGATCGCGGTCGAGATCGTGGACCTGCGCTGGCAGGCGCTCGAGGTGAGCGGCCAGGAAATCCTGACACGCGACAAGGTCGCGCTGCGCATGAACCTGTCGGCCAGCTGGCGTTACGCCGATCCGCAGCATGCGTTCGCGCATCTGCAGAAGCCGGCCGATCACCTGTACCGCGAGCTGCAGTTCGCGCTGCGCGCCGCCGTGGGCACCCGCGCGCTCGACGAACTGCTGGAGGACAAGCACACGCTCGACGGCGAGCTCGCGCAACAGCTGGCCGCGCGGCTGGCCGGCACCGGCCTGGAGGTGCAGGCGGTGGGCGTGAAGGACATCGTGCTGCCGGGCGACATGAAGACGATCCTGGCCCGCGTGGTGGAGGCCGACAAGGCCGCCCAGGCGAACGTGATCCGCCGCCGCGAGGAAACCGCGGCCACGCGCTCGCTGCTGAACACGGCGAAGGTGATGGAGGAAAATCCGGTCGCGCTGCGTCTGAAGGAGCTGGAAACGCTCGAGAAGATCGCCGAGCGGATCGACCGCATCTCCGTGTTCGGCGGGCTGGACCAGGTACTGAACGGGCTCGTGAGCCTGAAGGGTTGAGCCGTGCTCGCCCCGATACAAGACAAGGAGCAGGACATGCAACAACGCAGCGAACATCAGATCATGGAAGTCGCCGGCGGCAAGCCGGTGCGGATGTGGACCGAAGGCGTGCCGGTGGACGAGGCCTCGCGCGAGCAGCTGGCCAACACGGCGAAGCTGCCGATCATCTTCAGCCACCTGGCCGTGATGCCCGACGTGCACCTCGGCAAGGGCTCGACGATCGGCAGCGTGATCCCGACGCAGCGCGCGATCATTCCGGCCGCGGTCGGCGTGGACCTGGGCTGCGGCATGATGGCCGCGCGCACCACGCTGAGCGCCGCCGATCTGCCCGATTCGCTGGCCGGGCTGCGCGGCGCGATCGAGCGCGCGGTGCCGCACGGCCGCGCGCCGGGCCGGCGCGATCCGGGCGCGTGGGGTGACCGCACGCCGGAATCGGTGACCGAGCGCTGGCGGCAGCTGGCACCGCGCTTCGCGCGCCTGGTCGAGAAGCACCCGACGCTCGCGAAGACCAACAACTACGCGCACCTGGGCACGCTCGGCACCGGCAACCACTTCATCGAGGTCTGCCTCGACGAAGCCGAGCGCGTCTGGTTCATGCTGCACAGCGGCTCGCGCGGCGTGGGCAACGCGATCGGCACGCACTTCATCGAGCTCGCGCAGCAGGACATGCGCCAGCACATCGCCAACCTGCCGGACCGCCATCTCGCGTATTTGGAGGAAGGCAGCCAGCACTTCGACGACTACCTGGAGGCGGTGGGCTGGGCGCAGGACTTCGCGCGCGCCAACCGCCAGACGATGATGGACGCGGTGATCGCGGCCGCGCAGCGCACCATCGCCAAGCCGTTCGCGATCGACGGGCACGCCGTGAACTGCCACCACAACTACGTGCAGAAGGAGCGTCACTTCGGCGAGGACGTGTACGTGACCCGCAAGGGCGCGGTGTCGGCGCAGCGCGACGAGCTCGGCATCATCCCCGGCTCGATGGGCGCGAAGAGCTTCATCGTGCGCGGCCTCGGCAACCCGGACAGCTTCTGTTCGTGCAGCCACGGCGCGGGCCGCCTGATGAGCCGGACCGAGGCCAAGCGCCGCTTCACCGAAGCCGATCAGGCGCACGCCACGGCGCACGTCGAATGCCGCAAGGATGCCGGCGTGGTGGACGAGATCCCGATGGCCTACAAGGACATCGACGCCGTGATGACCGCGCAGCGCAGCCTGGTGGAGGTGGTGCACACGCTGCGACAGGTGGTGTGCGTGAAGGGGTGATGCACAGCGCTTGCGCACAGGCGCCTGGGGACAAACGCTGTGCGCGCCGCGCCCAAAACGAAACCGCCGCGCCCGTTACCGGGTCGCGGCGGTTCTTTCATGCGGCGGGGCAGCGCGCCCCGGCGGCGCGCGCTTACTGCGCCACGCCTTCCGCCGTGATCAGCAGCTTGGTCTGCATCTTGAAGCCGTAGGCCTTGCCGTAGTCGAGGCCGAAATCGTCGCGATTGAATTCGCCGACAGCGTCGATGCCGCACACTTCACGCTTGAGCATCGGGTGCTGCATGCACTTGAAGGAATCGATCTTCAGCGTCAGCGGCTTGGTCACGCCGTGCATCGTCAGGTTGCCGACCGCGGCCACCGGCTTGTCGCCGTCGAACTTCAGCGTGCCCTTGAAGGTCGCGTCCGGGTACTTGGCCGCGTCGAAGAACTCGGCGGTCTGCACGTGCTCGTCGAGCTTCGCGCTGCCGGTGTGGATCGAGGCCACCTTGGTGGTGACTTCCACCGTGCCCGTCTTCGCCGCGCGGTCCATCGTGACCGTGCCGCTCGAGGTGTCGAACTTGCCGCGCCACACCGACAGGCCGCCGAAGTGATCGGTCTCGAAGCTCGGGTAGGTATGGCTCGGGTCGAGCTGGTACGTGACCGGCGCGGCCATGGCCGGGATCGCGAGAGCGGCGGCCAGCGCGCCGGCGGCCATCATCAGGTTCTTCTTCAATTCATTCTCCTAGCTACACGGTTGGACGGCCCCGCGGCGAGACGCGGCGCCGGATGCGATGCGTCGGCCGGCCTTACCGGGCGGCGACGAGATGGAACTTGATCTGCACTTCGTCGGCCACCACCGAGGTGTCCTTCCACTCGCCGGTGCCGATCTCGAAGGTCGAGCGCCTGATCGGCAGCACGCCGTCGAACACGCGCGTGGCGCCGGCCTCGGTCACCGTCACGGGCACGGTGACCGGCACCGTCTTGCCCTTGATGGTCAATTTGCCCGCCACGTTGTATTTGTTACCACCTGCCGGCGTGATCGCGGTAGAAACGAAACTCGCCTGCGGGTAGGTCTTCGCGTCGAACCAGTCCTTGCCGGCGGCCTGATCGTTGTACATCTTGTCGCCGAGATCGAAGCTCGCGATGTCGATGCCGACCTGCGCGCTGCCTTGTGCCGCCTTGGCCGGATCGAATTTCACGTCGGCGCTGAACTTCTTGAACACGCCCTCGGTGGGCACGTTCATCTGCTTCGAGACGGCCGACACGCGACTTTTCGCGAGGTCCACCTGGGCCGATGCCACACATGGCACGACACATGCTAAGAACATGGCGGCGGCGCTCGCGGCCGCAGATACGGAGCGGGAGAACGGGATCTTCATGGCTTACCTGTTGAATGGATTACTTGAGGAACGGCAGCATGCGGGCCAGCACGCCGTCGCGATCGACGAGCTGATGCTTGAGCGCCGCGAGCACGTGCAGCACGACGATCGCGAGCAGCGTGTAGTTGAGCGTGACATGCAGCGTCTTCAGCGTTTCCTTCAGCACCGGATCGGGATCGATCAGGCGCGGCAGCGGGATCAGGCCGAGGTACACCACGGGGATGTTCGAGGCGGAGCTGTACAGGTAGCCGGTCACGGGGATCGCGAGCATCAGCAGGTACAGCAGGCCGTGCACGGCGTGCGCGGCGCCCGTCACGAGCTTCGAGGTGCCGGCGGGCAGCGGCGGCGCGGCGTGCGTGGCGCGCCACAACACGCGGATCACGGCCAGCGCGAACACCGTCACGCCGATCCACTTGTGCCACGAGAAATACTTGAGCTTGGTGGGCGTGAACCCGGGGATGTCGGTCATCACCCAGCCGAGCGCGAAGCCGCAGACGATCAGCAGCGCGATCAGCCAGTGCAGCGCGATGGCGGTGCGCGTGTAGGCGGCCGGCCGGTTCAGCGAGAGCGTCGATGCCATGTGTCTGTGCCCTGGGGAGTAGCGTATCGTGGCGTCGGCGCGAGCGGTGATGAACCGGCATCGATCCGACACATTCAAGGCCGCCATGCTACCGCAACAAACTGGTGGCGGAGGCAACTGTAATCTGGCCTGATCGCCAGAATCGGCGCGGCATATTGGCTTCCGGCCGGATGTCGCACCAGGCGGCGCGCGGCGGGTCTTGACACCGCCAAAATCCCGTTTTGGTAAGATTGGCGCGGCTTCCCGCCCGCCCCCGCATGCTCGTGGTGCCGCGCAACCGGCCTCCCATATGGAAAGAAACGACCTGATTGCCTGTCATGAGTGCGACGCACTGTTGCACAAAACGCAGCTTGGCGGCAAGGAAAGCGCCCGCTGCCCGCGCTGCGACGCGCTGCTCTACCGCAACACCGCGAAGCGCCTCGAACGCGTCTGCGCGCTGACGCTGGCCGCGATGATCACGTTCCTGATCGCGCAGACCTTCCCGATCCTCGAAATGGACGTGAACGGCATGCACGTGCAGACCACCCTGGTCGGCGCGCTCGGCGCGCTGTGGAATCAGGGCATGCAGCTGGTGGCCGCGATGGTGTTCTGCTCCACCCTGCTGTTCCCGCTGATCGAGATGGCGGCGCTGCTGTATTTGCTGTTCCCGCTGCGCGCGGGCGTGGTGCCTCCGGCCTTCAACGCCGTGCTGCGCGCGATCCAGTTGGTGCGGCCGTGGGGCATGATCGAGGTGTTCATGCTCGGCATCCTGGTGACGATCGTGAAGATGGTGAGCCTCGCGCGCGTGGTGCCCGAGGCGGCGCTGTTCGCGTTCGGCGCGCTCACGCTGATGCTGGCCGCGGTGGTGATGTTCGATCCGCGCGCGCTGTGGGACCTCGCCGACGAGATCCGCGCGCGACGCCCGGGCACGGCGGGCACCTCGCGCACTTCGCCCGCGCCGGCACCGGTTGCGTCCGCATCGACCGCCCCCACGCACGGAACGCCGCGCTCATGAAGATCACCTCCGCCGCCCGCCTCGGGATGGCCAACTGCCACGCCTGCGGCCACGTGCAGAAACTCGCGCGCCCCGACGCGCATCCGCCCGAGCCGTGCGCGCGCTGCGGCACCGCACTGCACCTGCGCAAGCCCGACAGCATCGCCCGCACCTGGGCGCTGCTGATCGCCGCCGCGATCCTGTATATTCCCGCGAACCTGCTGCCGATCATGCGCACCGCCACGATCCTCGGCGCCCAGAACGACACGATCATGAGCGGCGTGGTGTATTTCTGGGTGTCCGGCGAATGGCCGCTCGCGATGGTCGTGTTCGTGGCGAGCATCCTCGTGCCGATGCTCAAGCTCGGCGCGCTGACCATCCTCGTCATCACCGCGCAGCGCCGCTCCGCGTGGCGGCCCGTGCAGCGCACGAAACTGTTCCGCATCGTCGAGCGAATCGGTCGCTGGTCGATGCTCGACATCTTCGTCGTCACGCTGACAGTCGCGCTCGTGCACTTCCGCTCGCTCGCCGAAGTCACGGCCGGCCCCGGCGCGCTCGCGTTCGGCTCGGTCGTGATCCTCACGATGCTGGCCTCGATGCAGTTCGATCCCCGTCTGATCTGGGATCACGTCGTCACCTCTGGAAAACACCATGAATAGTCCGCAAGGCCCGCAACACGACCCGAATGCGGCACCCGATTCCGACCTGCCCCACGCCGTGGTCACGCGCCGCACCGGCTGGCTGCCCTCGCTCGTCTGGCTGGTGCCGCTGGTCGCGGCGCTGATCGGCATCGGGCTGGTGGTGAAGTCGGTGTTCGACCGCGGCCCCGAAATCACGATCAGCTTCCGCAGCGCCGAAGGGCTCGAACCGGGCAAGACCCAGGTCAAGTACAAGGACGTGGAGATCGGCACGGTCAAGACCATCAAGCTGTCGAAGGACCTGTCGCACGTGCTCGTGAACGTGCAGTTGAAGAAGGAGGCCGAGGACTTCGCCGTGAAGGGCACGCGCTTCTGGGTGGTGCGCCCGCGGGTGGGCGCGAGCGGCGTGTCGGGCCTGAACACGCTGCTGTCGGGCGCCTACATCGGCGTGGACGCCGGCCGCTCGCCCGATACCGAGAAGGACTTCACCGGCCTCGAGACCCCACCGCCCGTGACCGGCGACCAGAAGGGCACCTCCTATGTGCTGCACGGCGAATCGCTGGGCTCGATCGACATCGGCTCGCCCGTCTACTACCGCCGCGTGCAGGTGGGCCAGGTGGTGGGCTTCTCGCTCGACAAGGACGGCAAGAGCGTGACCTTCAACGTGTTCGTGAACGCGCCGTACGACCAGTACGTCGGCTCCAACACGCGCTGGTGGCAGGCGAGCGGCGTGGACCTGCGACTCGATTCGAGCGGCTTCAAGCTCAACACGCAGTCGCTCGCCACGGTGATCCTCGGCGGCCTCGCGTTCCAGTCGCCGCCGAACCAGTCGTCGGGCATCGCGGTGCCGAACGGCGCCTCGTTCCGCCTCGGCTCGGACGAGGGCGACGCGATGCGCGATCCGGACGGCCAGCCGGTGGCGGTGGTGATGAACTTCAACCAGTCGCTGCGCGGGCTGTCGGTGGGCGCGCCGGTGGACTTCCGCGGCATCGTGCTCGGCAACGTCACCAACATCTCGATCGACTACGACCCGAAGACCAAGAACTTCATGATGCCGGTCACGATGAACCTGTATCCGGAGCGGCTCGGCTCGCGCTTCCGGCAGCTGATCGCCGCGCAGGGCGAGGCGGGACGGCGCGAGATCCTCACCCAGCTCGTGGCGCACGGCCTGCGCGGCCAGCTGCGCACCGGCAACCTGCTGACCAGCCAGCTGTACGTGGCGCTCGACTTCTTCCCGAAGGCGGCGCCGGCCAAGGTCGATCTGACGCGTCAGCCGGTGGAACTGCCGACCGTGCCGAACACGCTCGACGAGCTGCAGCTGCAGGTGGCCGACATCGCCAAGAAGCTCGACAAGGTGCCGTTCGACCAGATCGGCAACAACCTCAACGACGCACTCAAGCACGCCGACAGGCTGTTCCAGCAGCTCGACACGCAGGTCGCGCCGCAGGCGCGCGACACGCTGTCGGCGGCCAAGCAGACCTTCACCACCGCCGAGTCGGCGCTGCAGCAGGATTCGCCGCTGCAGTCCGACGTACGCGGCGCGCTGAAGGAACTGACGCGCACCCTGCAATCGCTCAACAATCTCGCCGACTACATGGAGCGCCACCCCGAGTCGCTGCTGCGCGGCAAAGCCGGAGACCAGAAATGAGTGCACGCCTGCCCCGTTCGACCCGCACCACGCGCGGTGCCGTGAAGGCGCTGGTGGCCCTGGCCGCCGCGGCCGGCGTGGCGCTCGCCACCGGCTGCGCCTCGCCGAGCTCGCACTTCTACACGCTGTCGGGCGACGCCGGTGCCGTGACGGCCGCGCGCTCGATGCCGGCCAATCCGGCCTTCCTGATCCAGGTGCCGGCCGTGAACGTGCCCGAGCAGGTCGCCAAGCCGCAATTCGTCGTGCAGCGCGACGGCGCGCGCGTGGACGTGCTCGAGGAGCATCGCTGGGCCTCGCCGCCGGCCGACGAGATCCGCCGCGCGCTGTCCACCGCGCTCACGCGCCGGCTCGACACGATCGACGTGGCCGATACCGCCGTGCCGCCGGGCGTGCCCGTGTACCGCGTCAGCGTGGACGTGCAGCGCTTCGAGTCCTGGCCCGGCAGCAAGGCCGCGCTCGATGCGGTGTGGAGCGTGCGCTCGCTCGCCACGCAGTCGGTCATGACCTGCCGCAGCGAGCTGACCGAGCCGGTCGGCGCCGGCTACGACGCGCTCGTGGCCGGCCACCGCAAGGCGATCGGCGAGCTGTCGGCGCGCATCGCGGCCGGCGTGCGCGCGATGGCCGCGCAGCCGCAACCGCCGGCGGCGCCGGCGCGCGACGGCGCGCCCAAACCGGCCGCGGTGCGCTGCCCGGCCGAGGGCTGAGGCCCGATCGAGACCGGACGCCGCCCGGGCGCGCGACGCACCGCCGTCGCGCCCCGCATCACGGCCGACATCGCGCCTGGCGTCGCGATTTGACGATCCTTGTCCTTGCGCGCGGAACCGCCGCCGCGCCATCCGGTCGGCTTGCGTTTTTTCGTCCGATTGACGATCCTGTCGCGGCCCGGCACGCTCGCTGCAGTGCAACAACCCGCCGCCGGTCCGGCCGCCCACCCGGCGCCCCGTGTCGCGCGGCCCTGATCGACCCGCGCCGCTACCGCGGCGCCCGACCGTTCGCCCTGCCATGTTCCGTTCCCTGACCACGCTCCTGAAGAAATGGCGCGCCTCGCGCAGCGCCAGCCACCAGCTCGACGCGCTGCTCGCGACGGCCGATGCCGACGCGCCGTTCGCCGAGCGCAGCGAGTGGCTGATCGAACTCGCGCACTGGCTGCGCCGCGACGGCGGCGTACAGGCGCCCGCCGAATCCGGCCCCGGCGCCAGTGCCGCCACGGCCGCCGATCCGCATGCCGAGGTCGTGCCGCGCTTCGCCTCGCACGCGCGGCTGCGCTACGTGCTGCACGTGCTCGACCGCAATCCGGCCTGGAAGGAAAACGTGGCGCGCATGCTGCGCGCGCTGCTGCGCGAGAGCGACGGCATCTCGCTGCTGTGCGACGCCGGCATGCCCGTGCACTCGGGCTTCTTCGGCGCGCTGTTCGAGCGCATCGACGCCTCGCTGATCCCCGCCGCACCGAACCGCCGCGAGCTGGCCGCGCTGTTCTCGCTGATGTTCCCGGCACCCGGCGACGCGGCCTGGATCGAGGCGCTGCCCGACGATCTGCTCGCGCGCCTGCAGACACTGTTCGCGTTCCGCATCACCGAGACCGAGCGCCACCAGCCCGGCTCGTTCTCGCGCGACCTGCTGGCCGCGCTGCACAACCTCACCCTGCAGATCAGCTCGACCGGCCTGTCGCAGACGGTGCGCAGCCGGCTGTCGGACGACGACGCGCGCAAGCCCGCCGAGGCGCAGCCGTTCTACCGGCTCACGCGCGCGATGCTGGCGGTGGAGGCGGCGCAGGCCGCGCTCGACGACGGCGCGGCGTCGGCTTCCGGTACCGGCACCGGCAAGCTGCTGCACGAGGTCAACTACCTGCGCGTGCTGCTCGACGAATGCCGCCAGTCGGCCGACGGCGTGTCCGCGCACCTGTACCGCAACGGCGTGTCGGTCGACATCGTGTTCCAGGTCGAACGCATGCGCATGCGCATCCAGCGCGCCGAATCGCTGCTGAACGCGTGGATGGCGCGCGACGAGGCGCACGGCCTCGCGCGCCTGACCGCCGAGCTGATCGACGCGAACCAGAACAGCCAGAGCGTCTCGCACCTGGTGCGCAGCAATTTCTCGCTGTTCGCGCGCAAGCTGGTGGAAACCAATGCCGACACCGGCGAGCACTACATCACGCGCGGCCGCGCCGACTACCTGAAGATGATGCGCATGGCCGCCGGCGGCGGGCTGGTCACGGTGGCCACCGTCTGCGTGAAGTTCTGGGTGACCGGCGCGCACCTGCAGTCGATGTTCGAGGGCTTCCTGGCCGGCATCAACTACGCGGCCGGCTTCACGCTGATGCACTTCCTGCATTTCACGCTGGCCACCAAGCAGCCGGCCATGACGGCGCCCACGCTCGCGCGCGAGCTCGACGACATCGGCCACGAGGAAGGCGTGCGCCGCTTCGTGGCCTCGGTGGTGGCGCTGTTCCGCACCCAGGCCGCGGCGATCTGCGGCAACGTGCTGGTCGTGTTCCCGGTGTGTCTGGCCGTGCAGCTCGGCGCGCATGCGTGGCTGCACGCCGACGTGATCTCGCCGGCCAAGGCGCACGCCACGCTGCGCTCGTTCTCGCTGCTCGGGCCCACCCCGCTGTATGCCGCGCTGACCGGCGTGCTGCTGTGGGCCTCGAGCCTGCTGGCGGGCTGGGCCGACAACTGGTTCGTGCTGCACCGGGTGGGCGACGCCATCGCCTGGCACCGCCGGCTGCGGCTCACGCTCGGCGTGCCGGGCGCGGCGCGACTCGCGCGCTTCTGCCAGACCAACATCGCCGGGGTGGTCGGCAACGTCGGGCTCGGCATGATGCTCGGGATGGTGCCGGCCATCGTCAGCGCCTTCGCGTTCGGCTTCGAGGTGCGCCACGTCACGCTGTCGGCCGGCTCGATCGGCGTGGCCGTCGGGGTGCTCGGCAAGGGCACGCTCGACGCGGCCGAGCTCTGGTGGGCGGCGGCCGGCGTGCTGTCGATGGCGTTCCTGAACGTTGCCGTGAGCTTCGCGTTCGCATTCACGATGGCGGTACGCTCGCGCGCGCTGCGGCCCACCAAGGTGCGCGCGCTGATCGGCGCGATCTGGCGCGCGGTGCGCACCAACCCGGCCAGCCTGGTGTGGCCGCCGGCCTCGCGCGGCTCGCAGGACGCCGGGCGGCACTGAGGGCGAAAGCGGGCGGCCACTGGGGCGGCGCCGGGCCGCGTACAATGACGGCTTTTGCACGCCCCGCCCCCGCCTTATGTCCACTTCCGACTTCGATTTCTTCGCTCCCTGCCCGCGCGGGCTCGAAGCCGCGCTCGCGGCCGAGCTGGCCGAGATCGGCGCGCGCCGCATCGGCGGCGCGCCGTTCGCGCCCGGCGCCCAGGTGCCGGGCGGCGTCCACTTCCGTGGCGGCTGGGCGGCCGGGATGGCCGCGAACCTGTATTCGCGCATCGCCAGCCGCGTGCTGCTGAAGATCGCCGATCGCCCGTACCGCAACGAGCAGGACATCTACGCGCTCGCGCTCGAGCAGGGCTGGGAGCGCTGGTTCGCGCCCACCCAGACCCTGCGCGTGGACATCACCGCGATCAAGTCGCCGCTCAAGAGCCTCGAATTCGCCACGCTGCGCGTGAAGGACGCAATCTGCGACCGCCTGCGCGAGAAGACCGGCTCGCGGCCCAGCATCGACACGGCGATGCCCGACGTGCGCGTGTTCGCATTCGTCACCGCCACCCACTGCACGCTCTATCTCGATACCTCGGGCGAGCCGCTGTTCAAGCGCGGCTGGCGCCTCGACAAGGGCGCCGCGCCGCTGCGCGAGAACCTCGCCGCCGGCATCCTGCGGGTGGCCGGCTGGACCCCCGAGCTGCCGCTGTACGATCCGATGTGCGGCAGCGGCACCTTCCTGGCCGAGGCCGCGCAGATCGCGCTGGACGTCGCGCCGGGGGTGGAGCGCCGCTTCGGCTTCGAGAAGCTCAAGCAGTACGACATCAACGTGTGGCAGGCGCTGAAGGTGGCGGCGATGGACGCCAAGCGCGCCGCGCGCGGCCGTCGCGACGCGCTGCCCGTGTACGGCAGCGACATCTCGGGCGACATGCTCGACAAGGCGCGCGCCAACCTCGAGCGCGCCGGCGCGCCGAACCTCTCGCTCAAGCAGGTGGATGCGCGCTTCATGGCGCCGCCGTGCGACGCGCCGGGCCTGATCGTCGCGAACCCGCCGTACGGCGAGCGCATCGAGGTGCGCGGGCGCAGCGCGCGCGGCGAGGTCCGCGAGACCGGCCGCAACCGCGGTGCCGACGATGCATTCCGCCGTACCCACACCGATGCGCCGGACGGCGAGTTCTTCGCCTCGCTCGGCACCGCGCTCAAGCAGCGCTTCACGGGCTGGCAGGCCTTCCTGCTGACCTCCGATCGCTCGCTGCCGGGCATGCTGCGGCTGCGCGAATCGGCCAAGACGCCGCTGTTCAACGGCGCGCTCGAATGCCGGCTGTTCCGCTTCGACATGATGGCGGGCAGCGTGCGCCAGCGGCCGGCCGGTGACGCGGATGCGGCGGGTTCGACCGACGGCGCCGGCGAGGCCTGATCCCCCCCCGGGCGCCGACCCGCGACGGGGCCGGTTTTCCGGCCCCGTCGTCGTTTCCGGGCGACGGATGGCCGGTGCGACGCGCCGCCTGCTGCTGACAACACGCTGTCAGCAGCACCGCCTCACACTGCGTCTCACGCATCCGACACGATGCGTGTTTTCCACCGACCCTTCCGTCCCGGAGACGCACCATGAGCATCGCCACCGCTACCGCCACCACCGCCGCCCCGATCGTCAGCCCGATCACCTGGTTCGAAATCCCCACCCACGATCTGGAGCGCGCCACGCGCTTCTACGAAGCCGTGCTCGACACGCAGCTGCGCCGCGAGAATTTCGGCGGCTCGCCGATGGCGATCTTCGCGGCCGGCGAGAACCAGCCCACCGGCGCGCTCGTGCGCGATCCGTTCGGCAGCAAGCCGGCCGCGGCCGGCCCCGTGGTGTACCTGAGCGCCGGCGAATCGGTCACGGCCGCCGTGGAGCGCGCCAGGCGCGCGGGCGGCAGCGTGGACGGCCCGGTCATCGAGCTGCCGAAATCGATCGGCTACATCGCCTACGTGCACGACACCGAGGGCAACCGCGTCGGCCTGCACTCGCCGGCCCGCTGAGCCGGCCCGCTGAGCCGGCCCGCCGCGCGGCGCTATCATCGCCACACCGCCCGCTCCCCAGCCCACGCTCGCCCGCCCATGACCCGCCGCGCCGACCGCCTGTTCCAGATCGCCGAGCTGCTGCGCGGCCGCCGGCTCACCACCGCGCAGCAGCTGGCGGGCTGGCTGGCGATCTCGCAGCGCACCGTCTATCGCGACATCCGCGACCTGCAGCTCTCGGGCGTGCCGATCGAGGGCGAGGCCGGCATCGGCTATCGGCTGAACCGCACCGCGAGCCTGCCGCCGCTGACCTTCACCGTGGACGAACTGGCCGCGCTGGCCGCCGGCGCGCGCATGCTCGAATCGTGGAGCGGCACGCGGCTGGCCGGCGGCGCGCGCTCGGCGCTGGCCAAGATCGCCTCGGCGATGCCGGCCGACAAGCGCGTGGTGCTGGACCGGCTGCCCGTGTTCGCGCCGTCGCAGCGCGTCGATCCGGTCTACGCCGAAACCATGGACGTGCTGCATCTCGCGCTCGACGAGCGGCGCGTCGTGCACTTTCACTATCGGGACAAGCAGGACGCGGCCACCGAGCGGCGCATCTGGCCGCTCGGCCTGGCGTACTGGGGCGGGCAATGGACGGTGTCGGGCTGGTGCGAGCTGCGCGGCGACTTCCGCAGCTTCGACGTGGCGCGCATGCGCGAGGCGAAGGCCTGCGAGGTGCATCCCGACATGGACGGCCGCCGGCTCGCCGATTTCCTGCGCGAGATCGGCCGGCAGGACGCGCTGCGCGGGCGCTGAGCGGCGCACCCGCGGTCGCGCCGGGCGGTGGCTATTCCACCGCCTTCACCATGTCCTCCACCACCTTCTTGGCATCGCCGAACACCATCATCGTCTTGTCCATGTAGAACAGCTCGTTGTCGAGGCCCGCGTAGCCGGAAGCCATCGAGCGCTTGTTCACGATCACCGTGCGCGCCTTGTAGGCCTCGAGGATCGGCATGCCGGCGATCGGCGAGGCCGGGTCGTTCTTGGCGGCCGGGTTCACCACGTCGTTCGCGCCGAGCACGAGCACCACGTCGGTCTGGCCGAATTCGCCGTTGATGTCCTCCATCTCGTGCACCACCTCGTACGGCACCTCGGCCTCGGCCAGCAGCACGTTCATGTGCCCCGGCATGCGCCCGGCCACCGGGTGGATCGCATAGCGCACGTCGATGCCCTTCTCGGCGAGCTTGTCGGTCAGCTCCTTGAGCGCGTGCTGGGCGCGCGCCACCGCGAGCCCGTAGCCGGGCACGATCACCACCGTTTCGGCATTGCCGAGCATGAAGGCCGCATCGTCGGCCGAACCGGACTTCACGGGCCGCTGCTCCTGCGTGCCGGCCGCCGCCGCGCCACCGGCCTCGCCACCGAAGCCGCCGAGGATCACGTTGAAGAACGAGCGGTTCATCGCGTGGCACATGATGTACGACAGGATCGCGCCCGACGAGCCCACCAGCGAGCCCGCGATGATCAGCATCGGATTGTTCAGCGAGAAGCCGATGCCGGCCGCCGCCCAGCCCGAGTAGGAGTTCAGCATCGACACCACCACCGGCATGTCCGCGCCGCCGATCGGGATGATGATCAGCACGCCGAGCGCGAACGCGATCGCCGTCATCACGATGAAGGGCAGCCAGGCCTGGGTGACGAAGAACAGCACGCCGAAGCCGAGCATGCCGAGCGCGAGCATCAGGTTCAGCAGATGCTGGCCCGGATACACCACCGGCGCGCCCTGGAACAGCCGGAACCTGTACTTGCCCGACAGCTTGCCGAAGGCGATCACCGAGCCCGAGAAGGTGATCGCGCCCACGAAGGTGCCGATGAACAGCTCGATGCGATTGCCGTAGGGGATGAAGTTCGCGGCCTCGGCGTCCTGCGGCACGAGCCCGAACGCGGCCGGCTCGGCCACCACGGCGTAGGCGATGCACACGGCGGCCAGGCCGATCAGCGAATGCATGGCGGCCACCAGCTCGGGCATCTTGGTCATTTCCACGCGCGCGGCCACCACGGCGCCCACCGCGCCGCCCACCACCAGAGCGCCGAGCACCAGTGCGAGGCCGAGCGACAGGTTCGCGCCGAGCCAGGCCGCCTGCTTCGCGATCAGCGCGAGCGTGGTGAGGATCGCGATCGCCATCCCCGTCATGCCGAACAGGTTGCCGCGCCGCGCGGTGCGCGGATGCGAGAGCCCCTTGAGCGCCTGGATGAAGCAGACCGACGCGACCAGGTACAGCAGCGTGACGACGTTCAGGCTCATCGCGCGCCCTCCGTCTTGCCGTTGCTGGCGTTATTGGCGTTGTTGGCGCCGTCCTTCGGCGCCTTCCTGCGGAACATCTCCAGCATTCGCCGCGTCACCAGAAAGCCGCCGAACACGTTGACCGCGGCCAGCGCCACGGCGATCGTGCCGAACACCTTGCCGGTGGCGCCCACCGTCAGCGCGGCGGCCAGCATCGCGCCCACGATCACGATCGCCGAAATGGCATTGGTGACGGCCATCAGCGGCGTGTGCAGCGCCGGCGTGACGTTCCACACCACGTGGTAGCCGACGTACACCGCCAGCACGAGGATGATCACGTTGATCACCGTGTGATTGATCACTTCCATCGCGGCCGCCCCCTTATTTGCGGACCACCTCGCCGTCGCGACACAGCAGGGTCGCGGCGACGATGTCGTCGTTCATGTCGATGTTCAGGACGCCTTCCTTCGTGACGATCAGCTTCAGGAAGTCGGCGAGATTGCGCGCGTAGAGCGCCGAGGCGTCGGCCGGCACCTGCGCGGCGAGGTTGGTGTGGCCGGCGATCGTCACGCCGTGCACGCTCGTCACCTGGTCGGCCACGGTGAGCGGGCAGTTGCCGCCGCGCCGCCCGTCGGGGCCCGGCGCGCCGCGGCCGGCGGCCAGATCGACGAGCACCGCGCCGGGCTTCATGGCGGCCACCGTCTCGGCGCGGATCAGCGTGGGCGCGTCGCGGCCCGGGATCAGCGCGGTGGTGATCACGATGTCGGCCTGCAGCGCGCGCTCGTGCACCAGCGCGGCCTGGCGCGCGAGCCACGACGGCGGCATCGGCCGCGCGTAGCCGCCGGTGCCCTGCGCGGCCTCGCGCTCCTCGTCGGTCTCGAACGGCACGTCGACGAACTTCGCGCCGAGCGATTCGATCTGCTCCTTCACGGCGGGCCGCACGTCGGACGCCTCGATCACGGCGCCGAGGCGCTTGGCGGTGGCGATCGCCTGCAGGCCAGCCACGCCCGCGCCGAGCACCAGCACGCGCGCGGCCTTCACGGTGCCGGCCGCCGTCATCAGCATCGGCAGGAAGCGCGGGTAGAGCGCGGCGGCCACCAGCACGGCCTTGTAGCCGGCGATGTTGGCCTGCGAGGACAGCACGTCGAGGCTCTGCGCGCGCGTGGTGCGCGGCGCGGCCTCGAGCGCGAAACCGGTCACCCCGGCCGTGGCCAGCCGCGCGGCCTGCTCGGCGTTGAACGGATCGAGCATGCCCACCAGCACGGCGCCGCGCCGCATCAGCGCGAGCTCGTCCGCGTCGGGCGCCTGCACCTTCAGCACCAGCTCGGCGGCAAGCGCCGCGGCGCGATCGCCGAGCGTCGCGCCGGCCGCCGCATAGGCCTCGTCGGGAAAGCTCGCGGCCGCGCCGGCGCCACGCTCGACGCGCACGGCATGGCCCGCCGCCACGTATTTCTTCACGGTTTCGGGCGTCGCCGCGACGCGCGCCTCGTTCGCCCGCGTCTCGACGGGCACTCCGATCTGCATCGTGATCCTCCAGCTTGCGTTCTGATTCTTGGTTTCACTGCGAGGCGAGCGGCGAGGCGACCACCGGCTCGAGGGCAAGGTGCGTGCTCCACGCGCCAATGTACCCGAAAGGCCGCGGCGCACCGACTCCGGCCCTTTCCCGGTGGACAAACGGCGGCGGATCGGTCAGGCCCGCCGCGCGCAGCGTCGGCGGCGGGCCCTGAAATCGGGGCGGATCGCCGCGGCCGAACGGACGGAGGATCGGCAGCGGCGCCGCGCAACCGGTAAAATGCTCGCCCATGAAACCCGAACTCTGGACCCCGCACGTCACGGTGGCCGCCGTCGTCGAACGCGACGGCCGTTTCCTGCTGATCGAGGAACACACGTCGGCCGGGCTGCGCCTCAATCAGCCCGCCGGCCATCTCGAGGCCGGCGAGACACTCGTCGAGGCCGTGATCCGCGAAACGCTCGAGGAAACCGCCCACCCATTCGCGCCGGAAGCGCTCGTCGGCGTCTATCAGACGCATTTCGAGCGCCCGGCCAGGGGCGGCGCCACCTACCTGCGCTTCACGTTCTGCGGCAGCGCGGGCGAGGCGATCGCGGGCCGCGCGCTCGACGAGGGCATCGTGCGCACGCTGTGGATGACGGCCGACGAGCTGCGTGCCGCCGAGGCGCGGCATCGCACGCCGGCCGTGATGCGCTGCGTCGACGATTACCTCGCCGGCCGCCGCGTGCCGCTGGAGTTCGTCCATACGCATTCCGTCGCGCCCTATCGCGCGACCCCCGAACATCAGGCTGTCAGCAAATGAAGAAGCAACGTGTCGTGGTCGGCATGTCGGGCGGTGTCGATTCGTCGGTCACCGCGTGGCTGCTGAAGGAACAGGGTTACGACGTGGTCGGCCTGTTCATGAAGAACTGGGAAG
>JASLEG010000157.1 GCA_030151225.1 Burkholderia sp.
GACTCGCCCTCGAACACCACCGCCACCGCCTCCGGCGTGCGCGACGCCTGCGCCTCGAACAGTTCGTGGATGCACAGGGCATCCGGGTACGCCGCCTTCGTGTCGTTCCACGACTCCAGCAACTGGCGACGCTCCTCGGCGTCGAGCAGCGCCAGCTGGCCGATCCGCTGTCGCGGATCGGCGGCCACCGCTTCCAGCAGATTCACGTAATGGCGGATCAGCCGGTCGATCGTCGCGCGCTCGAACAGGTCGGTCGCATATTCCATCGCGCATTCGATCCCCTCCGCCCCTTGCAGCATCTGCAGCGACAGGTCGAACTTCACCGCCATCGCCTCGCTTTCCAGCGGCTCGATCTGCAAATCCGGCAACGAAAGCGGCGGCGTCGCCTGCTGGAATCCGAACATGACCTGGAACACCGGCTGACGCGACAGATCGCGTACCGGTTGCAGTTCCGCGACCAGTTTTTCGAACGGCAGGTCCTGATGGGCATACGCGGACAACGCATGCTTCCTCACCCGCTCGATCAGTTCGGCGAAGCTCGGATTCCCCTCGAGGCGGATACGCAGCGCCAGCGTGTTGACGAAGAAGCCGATCAGACCTTCGAGTTCCTGGACGCGCCGGCCGGCAATCGGCGCACCGATCACGATGTCCTGCTGGCCGCTGTGACGGCCGAGCAGCATCGAGAACCCGGCCAGCAGCACCATGTAGAGCGTGGCGTTGTCGCGCTGGCCCAGTTCGGCGAGCCGCGCGGCCAGCGTCGCGGAGAGCGCGAAGCGCGTCCTCGCACCACGGAAGCTCTGCTCCGACGGACGCGGACGGTCGGTCGGCATGTCGAGCGCGGCGGGCGCGCCGGCCAGCGCGGTCTTCCAGTAGCCGAGCTGCTGCTCCAGCAGCGCGCCCTGCAGCCATCCCCGCTGCCACAGCGCGTAGTCGCCGTATTGAACCGGCAGGGGTTCGAGCGACGCGGCAGCGCCCGTGACGAAGGCGCCGTACAGCGCGCCCACTTCCCGCACCAGCACGTCGGCGGACCAGCCGTCCGACACGATGTGATGCATGTTCAGCAGCATCACGTGGCGCGTCGGCGCGAGACGCACGAGGCTCGCGCGCAGCAGCGGCCCGCTGGCCAGATCGAAGCGGCGATCGATCTGGCCGCTCAGCAGACGGTCGATTTCCGCACGCTGGGCGGCATCGTCGAGCGCGGCCAGATCGAGACGCGCGAGCGCGAACGGCCGCGGTGCATCGACGATCTGCCGCGCGTTGCCATCGGCCGACTCGAAGTGCGTGCGCAGGACTTCATGGCGCTGCGTGAGTGCCGACAGGCTGCGTTCGAGCGCGTCGGCATCCACGCGACCATTCAGGCTCAGCGCGACCGGAATGCTGTAGCTGGTGCCCGCGAGGCCCAGGGTTTCCTGCGTCCATACCCGCTCCTGCTCGAACGACAGCGGCAGCGGCGTGTCCGGCGCGCGCCGGCGCAACGGCGGAATCAGGCCGTCGCGGGACGCATCGCGCCGGCCGTCGCGCAGGGTTTCGACTTCGCGCGCGAGTGCCGCCGGCGTGGCGGCCTCGAAGAAGCGGTCCGGTGCGAGATCGACCCCGAACACCTTGCGGATGCGCGAAATCGCACGGAGCGCGCGCAGGGAATGACCGCCGATCTCGAAGAAATTGTCGTGGCGGCCGACGCGCGGCACTTCGAGTATCTGCGCGAACAGCGTCGCCATCGCCGCCTCGAGATCGCCCTGCGGCGCCTCGTGGGCGACCGGTTCGACCATCCGTCCTTCACTCATCCGCCCTTCGCTCAGGGCGAGCCTGTCCACCTTGCCCGACGCGGTCAGCGGCAGCGTCTTGCGCCGCTCGACGATCGACGGCACGAGTTCGGCCGGCAGACGCTGCGCCAGATAGGCTTTCACCGCAGCCGGGTCGAGTTCGCCGGGGGTCGTGTAATACGCATTCAGCGTCGCTTCGCCGCTGCGCGACAGGCGCGCGACGACGGCAGCCAGTTCGATCTCGCCATGCGCGTACAGGATGTTCTCGATCTCCTCGGTTTCGACGCGCACGCCGCGCACCTTGACCTGCGTGTCCTGGCGGCCGAACAGGCGCAGCGTGCCGTCGTCGAGCCAGGCGGCGAGATCGCCGGTGCGGTAGACGATTTCGCCGTGATCCAGACCGGCACCGCCGAACAGATCGCGCACGAACACCTTCTCCGTGCGCTCGGGCTGTCGGTAGTAACCGAGCGTGCCGTAAGCGGTCCGCAGCCAGAGCTCGCCGGTCGCGCCCGGCGGGCAGATCTGCCGGTTCGCGTCGAGCACGATCGCCCGGGTGCCCGGCATCGGACGGCCGACCGGAATGAAATCGCGGGCCGCATCGGCGGCCGTCACGCGATGGAAGCAACGAACCAGCGTCGTCTCGGTCGCGCCATACAGATTGACGAGCTGCACCCGCTCGCCGAGCACGTCGTGCCAGCGCCTGACATCGTTGGGCAGCAGCGGCTCGCCCGACATCAGCAGATGGCTCAGCGCGGGCAGCTGGGTGCTGCCGCGCAGCAGCGGCAGCCACACGCGAAACACCGACGGCACCGTGTGCACGAGCGAAATCCGCCGGGCCTCCAGCCAGTCGAGCAGCGCTTCCGGCTCCATGTCGCGCGTCGGCAGCGGCGGGATGCACAAGGTGCCGCCGGCGCACAGCGGCACGAAGATGTCGCGCAGACTCGCATCGAAGGTCAGCGACGCGAGCTGGCTCACGCGCACCCTCGCATCGAGTGCGAGTTCGCCGATCTCCCAATCGACGAACTGCGCGAGACTGTCGCCGCGTCCGACGATCGGCTTGGGCTCGCCGGTGGATCCCGACGTGAAGAAGATGTAGGCGGGCGCGCGCGGGTCGTCGACGGCATCGGCCTGCGCGGCGTCGTCGCGCGTCGAACCGGCGGCAATCCGCACGACACGCCATGCAGCAGGCCATCGAGGCGGCTCGTGTCGGTCATCCGCCCGGCCCCACACGACGACGTTCAGCGCGCGCTCGGCGTGGAGCTCCAGCAGACGGCCGAGCGTCGCATCGTCGACCACCCAGAGCGCCGGCTCGACGGCGTCGATCATCGCGCGCTGGCGCTGCAGCGGCTCGTGAGCGGAAAACGGCGTGGCAACGAGGCCGGCGCGCCATGCCGCCAGCATGCTCACGACGTGCTGCACGCGATCGCCGCACATCAGCGCGACGACATCCCCGCGCTGCAGGCCCGGCAGTTCGGCCCATGCGTGCAGCGCCGCGCTGCTCTGCGCCCACAGCGCGGCATACGCGAGCGTACCGTGCACGGATTCGAGCGCGACTGCATCGGGCGTCGCCCGCACGTGGGCCGCGATGCGCGACACCAGCGGCTCGATGGCCGGGCGGCCGGCGTGCGCCGCCTCCAGCGGTTCGATGAAGCGCAGATAGCCGCTGCCCGGCGACGCAGGCCCGTCGAACAGATCGAAGTCGCCGATGGCCCGATCGGGATTCGCGACGATCTGGCCCATCAGCGCCACCAGCTCGTCGATCAGCGCATCGACGGTCGATGCGGTGAACAGACCCGTGCGGTAGTGACACACGAGACGCAGCTCGCCGTCGATCTCCGATGCATACAGCTCCAGCTCGGCCTTCATGTTCAGCGCGCCGCTCCAGAACTGCGCCTCGGCTTCGGCCGCGCCGCGATAGTTGAGCACGTTCAGCATCACCGGCGTGACCGGGAAGGCGTTGCGCACGCGCGGCGGCTTCAGCTCGTCGAGCAGCTGCTCGAACGGATAGTCCTGATGCTCGAGCCCGTCGAACACCGTCATGCGCACGCGGCGCAGCAGGTCGGAGAAGGATTCGGTGGCCGTCACACGATGCCGCAACAGCACCGTGTTCAGGAAAAACCCGATCAGCCGTTCGGTGCCGGGCTGTACCCGCGCGCCGACAGGCGAGGCGATCACGACGTCGTCCTGCCCGCTCAGACGCGACAGCCACGCGGCCACCACCGCCTGCAGGAACATGAACAGCGTGCTGTGCCGCGTTCTCGCCAGTGCCTGCACCTGCTCGTGCAAGGCCCCGTCGATCACGCGCTCGGTGCGCGCCCCGGCAGCGGAGGTCGCCGCATCGAGCGGACGATCGAACGGCAGGTCGAGCACGGGCAGCGGTGCCGCGAGCTGCCGATGCCAGTAATCGCGTGCGGCATGACTGGCCGAGTTCAGGCTCTCGCGCTGCATGGCGGCATAGTGCCGGTATTGCATCGCGAGCGGCGGCAGCGGGTTGGGAATGTTCCGGGCGTCCGCGTCCATCAACGCGGTGATCTCCTCCTGCAACAGCACCGCCGATGCGCCGTCCGCGACGATCTCGTGCATGCACCAGAGCAGCAGGCGCCGCCCGTCCGTCATTTCGACGCGCAGCGCGCGCAACAGCGGGCCGCGTTCGAGATCGAACGGGTCGGCGGCGAGCGCGGCGAGCAGCGCGTCGACATCGGCAGCGGATTGCGCGGTGTGCGTGGCGACGCGCACCGGATGCGCGGCGCCGACGATCTGCACGACGTCCTCGTCCTGCTGCGCGAAGGTCGTGCGCAAGACTTCGTGCCGCTCGACGATCTGCTCGAGCGCCCGGTCCAGCGAGGCGGCCGCGACGCCGCCCGGCAGTTCCACGACGGCGCAGATGCTGTGTGCCGAGTGCTGCGCGCCGCGCTGATGATCGAGCCACAGCCAGCGCTGCGCCGTCGATGCGGGCCAGGCTTGCGGCGCCGGGGCCGCCTCCGCGCGCGCGGGGTCGTCCGCGTCCGGCGCGGCCGGGGGCTGCGCGACCAGCTCGCGCACCTGCTGCAGATACGGCAGGCCGGCCATCACCGCCTGCGGGTCGACACCGAAGTCGACGAAGCAGCCGATCTCGTCGACGCCGATTGCCGCGAGTTTGCGCACGATCTCCGCACACGACGCGGGATCGCCGATCAGCGCACTCGACGCGGTATAACGCTCGTACGCGACCGACAGCAGATACGCCTCGTCTTCCGGCTTGAGATCGCCCTCGATCTGCACGCCCAGCGCGCGCGCCATGTTCTGGAACAGGCCCACCGACGCCTTCAGGTAATCGAGGAACGGCTGACGCGCGTCGCGGCGCGCGGCTTCGCGATCCGCGCCGACGAAGGTATGCAGCAGCACCGTCACCTTGCCCTGCCGCGCATCGTGCCCGTGCTCGACGAGCTTGCGTCGATACAGGGCGATATGGCTCGCCAGGTCGTCGATACGCTGGCCCATCAGGTTGGTCAGGATGCCCGCGCCCAGTTCGGCGGCCCTGGCGTAGGTATCGGGATTGCCGACCACCGTCACCCAGACCGGCAGGCGCGCCTGACGCGGCATCGGAAACAGCGCGGCGGCAAACGCCTGCCCCGAGCCGTCGGGCAACGACAGCGCGGCACCGGACCAGAGCTGCTGGATCTGTCCGAGCCGTTCGAAGGTCAGATCGCGATGGCGTCCGAAGGCCTCGGGCGCGAACACGAAATCGTTCGGATGCCAGCCGGACGCCACGGCGATGCCGACCCGCCCGTTCGACAGGTTGTCGACCACCGACCACTCTTCCGCCACCCGCACCGGGTGATGCAGCGGCAGCACGACGCTGCCCGCGCGCAGATCGACGTGCCGCGTCTCGCGCGCGAGCGCCGCGGCCAGCACCGATGGATTCGGCGAAAGTCCGCCGAACGCATGAAAATGCCGCTCCGGCAGCCAGATCGCCGCGAAGCGCTGCGCGTCGGCGAAGCGCGCCGCCTCGAACAGCAGGTCGTACTTGTGTTCCTGATAGTGCGCGTCGTAAGTGCCGAAGAACGACAGGCTGAAATCGGGCGCGGCGAGGCCGGCCCGAGCCTGCGTGACGGCCGTCGATGCGCCGGCGGCGGCCTGTCGTGGCGCATGCAGGGCGATCGGCGCACCGGCCGCCGGGCGACGGCCACCGCCCGGCGGCAGCGGTTTCGCGCCGGCAAAGAAGCCGGCGTCGACGAGGGCGCGCGCACTGGCCTCGAACGCGTCGTGGATGAAATCGATATCCGCATCCGAGTGCGCGGTCGACAGGTACATCGTGCGGCCTTCCCACACGTACAGACCGTTCGCGACGAGGTGATAGCAGAACAGATCGAGATTGTGCAGGCAGTGCAGCCGGAACAGCGAACCGCAGTTGACCATCTGCATCGGCAGATCGTGGGCGGCGAACAGCCGGTTCAGCCGTGCGACCAGCGCGTCGGTGCGGCGCGTGAGCGTGGCCTGCAGCGCGGGACCGCTTTCGATCAGGCGCGTCAGCACGGCGTGGGTGCTGGCGAGCGCCAGCGGATGCTTGCTGAAGGTGCCGGCAAAGAATGTCGTGTCGGCGTTCGCGGCCGCGCCGGCGACGGTGCCGCCGTCGATGCCGTTCATGTGCGCGGCGTCGCCCGCCACGATACCGATCGGCATGCCCCCGCCCGCCGCCTTGCCGTACGCGACGAGATCGGCGCGCACGTCGAACCAGGCCTGCGCGCCGCCCGGATGCAGACGGAAACCGGTGATCATCTCGTCGAAGATCAGCGTGATGCCGAGTTCCTTCGTCAACGCGCGCAGTTGATGCAGAAATTCCTTCGGCTGCAGTTCGGGCCTGCGGCTTTGCACGGGCTCGACCAGCACCGCCGACAGCTCGTGAGCATGGTCGCGGATCATCTGCAACGCGTGATCAGAGCCATATTCGAGCACCAGGGCCTGCTCGCCGCTGCCGGTCTGCAAACCGGGGGCGGCAGGCAGCGCGTGCGGATCGCGTTCGGGGTCGGCGGCAACCAGCATGCCGTCGGCCCAGCCGTGGTACGAGCCGGTGAATTGCGCGATCTTCGGCCGCCCGTTGCGCGTGCGGGCCAGACGGACCGCGAGCATCATCGCTTCGGTGCCGGAATTGCAGAACGCGACGCGCTCCATGCCGGTCAGCTCGCGCACCATCGACGCGACTTCGCCCGCAAGCGGCGACTGCGGGCCCAGGTGCATGCCCTGCGCGAGCTGGGCCGCGATCGCATCGCGAATGAACGACGGACTGTGGCCGAACAGGGCGACACCGAAACCCATCGCCAGATCGACATAGTCGTTGCCGTCCACGTCGATGATGTGGGCGCCCTCGGAGCGCGCCGCGACGATCGGATAAAACAGCTCGCCCAGCGAGCGCGGCAGGATCGTGTCCTTCGCGGAAAAGCGGAAACCCGCGAGCGCACGGTAATCGGCGATCACGTCGCGATACTGCTGCGCGTGCGCCTTCGACCCTGCCGTGCGCTTGAGCAGATCGGCGACGAAGCGGTGCAGATACGCCTGCTGGGGCGGCTCGAGTCTGGCGTACGGATCGAAGCCCGGCCCAGCCGGATGAGCCGCACGCGCCGCCGCCGGCGCTGCGGCCCGCGGATCGGCGGCGGGCGACACTGCGCCCGTGGTCTCCTTCGCGGCTTCGTTCGCCGGATCGGGCACGGCACTCGGCGATGCGGGCGCGGTGCCCCCCATCAGCGACAACTGCAGGCGCATGACGTCGAGCTGTTGCGCAATCAGCCCTTCGAGGCCACCGGCCGCAGGCGGCGTCGTCCCGCCTGCCGGCGCGGCAGATATCGGGTGAACCACGGCGTCCGGCGGCGGCGCCGGTCGTGCAGCCGGTGCCGGTGCCGCAGCTTGCGTGACCGGCTCCATGACCGGTTGCGCCACCGGTTGCGCCACCGGCTCCTCGTCGTCCCACGTCGGCGGCAGATGGCGATCCATGTAGGCCGCCAGCTCCGCGATGCTGGTCAGTTCCTCGAACAGCTGACGGATGGTGACCGCAACACCGAACATCTCCTCGAGCCGCCGCACGGCCTGCACCAGCACCAGCGAATCCGCGCCGAGTTCCAGCAGCGCGGCATGCGGGCTCACGCGTTCCGGCTGGACCTGCAACAGCCCCGCCACCAATTCGCGCAGCTTCGCCTGAATACGGTCGCGACGCGGCGCAGGCCGTGTCGTCGGGCTGGTGGACGGACTCGTGAACGGCAGGGACATGATGGCGGATTCCTGAACGGCAACGGCAACAGAAGCGGATTCGATCGATGGCTCGAGCCAGTGGCGCTGCCGGTCGAACGGATAGGTCGGCAAGTTCGCGCGGCGCCGGCCCGCGTCGCGATGCAGCGCCGCCCAGTCGGGCGCGCAGCCTGCGCCCCACAGTCGGCCGAGCGTGGCAAGCAAGGTCGGCGCGTCGTGTTCGCCGCCGAGCACGGGCAACACCAGCGCCGGGGTGCGGCCTTCGGGATACGCGCATTGCCGGGCAAACGTCTGCAACGCCGTGCCGGGGCCGACCTCGAGCAACAGCGCGGCGTCGCCGAGGCGCGCCGCCAGCGCGGCGAGCCCGGCGGCGAAGCGCACCGGCTCGCGCAGATGACGGGCCCAGTAGGCGGGATCGACGGCATCGGCGGCATCGATCCAGTCGCCGCTCACGTTGGAGATGAACGGCACCGCGGGCGCGTGCAACGCGATGCGCGACAAGGCCTCGCGCAGCGGTTCGCAGGCCGGCGCCATCATCGTCGAATGAAATGCGTGCGACACGTGCAGACGGCGGCACGGCACGTCGCGTGCGTTCAGTTCGGCCACGAACGCATCGATCCGCGCGCTGTCTCCCGACACCACGCAGCGTTCGCTGCCGTTCACCGCGGCCAGCGACACACCGTCCGCGAGCCACGCAGCGAGTGCGTCCTCGCCGAGTGCGACCGTTGCCATCGCCCCTGGCGGCCGAGCCTGCATCAGCCGGCCGCGCAGCGCGACGATCTCCAGCGCATCGTCGAACGAGAACACGCCCGCCAGGCACGCCGCGACGTATTCACCGATGCTGTGCCCGATCATGGCGCCCGGAACGATGCCCAGGCTCATCAGGCAGCGCGCGCTCGCATACTCGACCGCGAAAAGCGCGGGCTGCGCCAGCGCGGTCCGTTCGAGTTCGGCCGCGCGCGTGGCATCGTCCGTGCCGTCCCGCACGAACAGCAAGGCGCGCAGATCGACGCCGATACGCGAGGCGAAGCCGCTCGCACAGGCATCGAAGTGCTCGCGAAACACCGGGAAGCGCCGGTACAGATCGTGCGCCATGCCGACCCGCTGCGCGCCCTGCCCCGGAAACATGAATACCGGTACCGGCCGGGCGCGCAGGTTCGTCACGGTATCGATCAGGCCGTCGGCATCGCGTCGTTCCAATCGCGACGCGGCCTCGAGAGGATCGGTGCAGACCAGCGCCCGCCGATGCGAGAACGCATTGCGTCCGGTCTGCAGGCCGTAGGCGATGTCGGCCAGCGCGCCGTCGTCGCTGCGCAGACGCGCGGCGAGCCGGTCCGTCATCCGTTCGAGTGCCGCCGGCGTCTTCGCCGACCAGACGAGCAGATGCGGCGCGGCATCCGGCGTGCACGGCGGGGGCGCCATGCCGCGCTCGGCCGCGGCGGCGGCGGGCACGGGCGGTGCATCGGCGAGCACCAGGTGCGCGAGCGTGCCGCCGAAGCCGAACGAACTCACGCCGGCGTGGCGCCGCCGCGAACGCGGCCACGCGCGCGCGGCACCGCCGATTTCCAGCCGCGTGCCGTCGAGCGTGCAATGCCGGTTCAACTGCCGGAAATGCAGATGGGCCGGCATCGTGTCGTGTTCGAACGCCAGCACGGTCTTGATCAGCCCGGCCACGCCGGCGGCCGCCTCGAGGTGACCGATGTTGGTCTTGACCGAACTCACGACACACGGGTGCTCGCGCGGGCCGCCGTCGTTCAGCACCGCCTTCAAGGCATTCAGCTCGACCGGATCGCCGAGTGCGGTGCCGGTGCCGTGCGCCTCGACATGATCGAGCCTGGCGGGCAGCAGCCGTGCCTGCGCGAGCGCCTGGCGAATCACCTCGGCCTGCGCGATGCCGTTCGGCGCGGCAAGGCCGTTGCTGCGGCCATCCTGCTGTACCGCCGAACCGAGGATCACGGCGCGCACCGGATCGCCGTCGCGCAATGCGTCGGACAGACGCTTGAGCACCACCATCCCGCAGCCTTCGCCGCGCACGTAGCCGTTCGCGCCGTCGTCGAACGCCTTGCAGCGGCCGTCGGGCGAGAGCAGGCCGGACTTCGCGAACGGCGCGCTCGAGGTGGCCGAGAGGATCAGGTTGACGCCGCCCGCGATCGCGAGGCGGCTCTCGCCATTCAGCAGGCTGCGGCACGCGGCGTGCACGGCGACGAGCGACGAGGAACACGCGGTATCGATCGCCAGGCTCGGACCGCGCAGATCCAGCAGGTACGACAACCGGTTCGCGACCACGCTGACCGACGAGCCGGTCGCATCGTACAGCGACAGCGGCTCGCGCGATGCCGTGCGGACCTCGTCGTAGTCGTGGCTCGACACGCCGACGAACACCCCCGTCTGACTCCCGGCTAGCGTCGCAGCGGCGATGCCCGCATGTTCCAGCGCCTCCCACGCGACTTCGAGTACCAGCCGCTGCTGGGGATCGATGCGCGCGGCCTCGATCGGCGCGATACCGAACAGATCGCCGTCGAAACGATCGACCTCGTCGAGAAAACCGGCGATGCGCGTGTACGCGATGTCGGGATCGCCGGCATCGCGGAACGAGCCGGCCGCGGTGCGCGCCGCCGGCACCTCGCGCACCGCGTCGACGCCGTCGTGCAGCATCTGCCAGAACGCCTCGGGACCGTCCGCGCCCGGAAACCGGCAGCCCAGGCCGATGATCGCGACCGGCTCGGACCGTGCCTGGTGCGCGCTCGCGGAAGGCTCGGCGCCATCGTGGGCGCGCGGCGTCGCGGTTTCCCCGGCCAGATGTCGCGCGAGCTCCGCGGGCGTCGGGTAATCCCAGAACAGCATCGGCTCGACCGGACGATCGAGCCACTCGGCCAGCGCACCGCACGTCTCGACGGCCTGGATCGAATCGACGCCGTGATGGAAGAAGCTCTGGGCCGGATCGATCGAACCGGCCGGCAGATTCAATCGGTGCTCGAGACGCGTGCACAGCCATTCGACGATCGCGGCGGCCGACGGCGACGCATCCGAGGCGGCCGGATCCTGCGAGTCGCCTTCGTGGGGCAGCGAACGCGAGCCCGGGCGAGCGGCGCTCGCCGCCCCGCCTGCGTCGCGCTCGTGCCTCGCGAGCTCGGGCAGCGTGCCCTCGGTGAAATCGGCGCGGCACTGGCGCCGACGAATCTTGCCGCTCGAGGTGCGCGGCACCGTACCGGCCTTGACCAGCACGATCGTCGACGGCTGAACGCCGACGCGCTCGAACACGGCCTCGGCAATGCGACCGTAGATGGCATCGTCGACGCGCTTGCGAAAGTCGAGTTCCTGCACGACGACCAGTCGCTCGCCGTCTTCGTGCTCGATCGTGAATGCCGCCGCCGCATCGACGCGCAGATCGGCGTGGCTGCCGAAGGAGGCCGCCTCGACATCCTGCGGATAGATATTGCGGCCGTTGATGATGATCAGATCCTTGATCCGGCCGCTGACGAACAGCTGCCCGTCACGCAGAAACCCGAGATCCCCGGTGCGCATGAATGCCGTATCGGACGCCGCGCCCGTCAGGCGCGCATCGAAGCACTCGCGCGTGGCCGCCTCGTTGCCCCAGTAGCCCGCCGCGACGTTCGGGCCGGCCACCCAGATCTCGCCGATCCGGCCGTCGTCGAGCACGGTACCGTCGTGCGGATCGACGATCTTCATCTGCTGCGTCACCGGTACGCCGGAGCTGACCAGCGTCTTCGCCGGCTCGTCGTCGTGCGTGCCGAGTCGAGGCCCCTCGCCGCGACGCGACGAGGCGACCATCAAGGTCGCCTCGGCAAGCCCGTAGCAGGTGAGAAATGCATTGCGCCGGAAGCCGCACCCGGCGAACGCAGCGGCAAAACGATCGAGCGTCTGCGGCCGGATCGGCTCCGCGCCGCAATAGGCCGCCACCCACGACGACAGATCGAGCGTGGCCCGCTGCGAGTCCGTGATGCGGTTCACGCACAGGTCGTAGGCAAAATTGGGCGCGCCCGAATGCGTGACGCGATAGTCGCTGATCGCCTTCAGCCATCCGTACGGCCTTTGCAGGAACGCGTGGGGGGCCATCACGACGGAATGGATGCCGAGATAGATCACTTCGAGCAGGCCGCCGATCAGGCCCATGTCGTGATACGGCGGCAACCACGTCGCGCCGATGCTGTGCGCGTCGAGCGAGAACGCCGACTGGATCAGCGCGGCATCGCTCACGAGGTTGCGATGCGAGATCATCACGCCCTTCGGCGTGCCGGTCGAACCGGAGGTGTATTGCAGGAACGCGATGTCGTCGGGGCTCGCCGGATGCATCGCGCGCGCGGACGCGACGTGGGCGTCGTCGTGTCCGTCGATCGAGGTTTCGAGCCACTTGCCGCACGCCACCAGCTTGCGCAGCGATTCCGCCTCGCCGTGCGAGGTCATGGCGATGGCCGGCGAACAGTCGGCGAGAATCGCCGCGATGCGCTCCGCACCGCGGCGATTGCGCGGCGGATAGCACGGCACGGCGATGATCCCCGCGTGGAGACAACCGAGAAACGCCGCGATGTAGTCGGCACCCGGCGCGTAGAACAGCACGGCGCGCTCGCCGGGCGCGACCTGTCCGGAAAGGTCCGCCGCGATCCTTCTCGCCGCCGCGAGCAGGTCGCCATAGGTCGTCTCGCGTGGCGCCTCGTCGCCGAGCCACGTGAACGCCACCTTGTCCGCCTGCTCGAGACCGCGCGCTTCGACGATCGCCGGGAAGGTTCGATCGTGCGGCGCCGCCGACCCGATCGGTCGGGCCCGCGCGGAAAGTGGGTCAGGCGTGCCCGCCGGCATCCGCGAAGCGGCGATGCCCAACGACTTTCGTTCCATGGTGTCTCCCATCCCGGTCCGGCGTCACCGCGCCCTTTACGGTGAATGCGGTGCGACGGCGGTACCTGTCGTCCGGCCGTGTGAGCAGCGGACCTCGAATAGCCCGTCGCGTGCGCGTATTGCTCGCGCACTGCCACGAACGCTCATTGATTGCGCTTTCAGACGACCGGCGCAGGCCGGCGCGGGCCGGCGAATTCGCGCGAAGCGATTCGGACACCTTCGTGTGCCGGGGACACCCACGGTTCCGGGCGAGGCAGGCGGCGCGGGATCGACCCGTGCCCGGGTGAGTCGTCGGCAAACCGGGACTTGCAGCTAAGCATGCTTTTCCTTCGAACTGTCTCCCGGCCTCGTCAACCGGGGGTTCATCAAAAAGGCGACCACACGCAAAATCGGTCGGACCGTTGCCATGCGGCGGCCTCGCATTTACCTATTGCGGTCATATATGACTGACTACGATCACCAACCGATTGGCCGTGCCGTTCTTGCAACCGGGTTTTAGTTCAGTCAGCCCGATATCCGAACAAAATCATTTCGCGAACCTTTCCGATTTCCTGATTCGAAAACGGCGCTCGAGGCGACTCCGTGCAGCGCCTCCGCCTTATTTACCGACGCCTCGCAGCACGCGGACAAACTTACCCGATCACATTCCACCAGCGATGTTGCTGTTGATTTCGGCAGGATTGTAGTTCAAACTTTTTCTCACGTTAAGAGAAATTGTTCATATCAGAATGCATGATTTATCACGCAATTCTCAAGCGCAACCGAATTGCATCGGCTTGATTAAGCTTGCCGGATAACCCTTATAGAAAAGCCAGTCGCATTCACTCGCGGAACAATTTTTCCATGTCATTCGGCGTCCACCACGTCGATCACCGCATGCACGCTCCCGGGCGATGACGGGGGAGCTGCCATGAACGTGATCACCTACCTGTACCGCCAGTCGCCTCGCCTGTTGCTGATCGCGACGCTGACGAGCCTGATCGGCGGGCTGGCCAGCGCCGGCATGGCGACCCTCGTCAGCCGCAGCATCACGCCGGGGGCGTCCCTCCTGTTCAACGCCTGCGCGTTCTTCGCGCTGTGCGCGTTGCAGTTGACGTTCCGCTCGTGGTCGGACGTGTCGCTCGTCAAGCTCGCGCAGTCGATGGTGATGCGTCTGCGCATCACGCTCAGCCAGCGCCTGCTCGACACGCCGCAGGAAAAGCTCCAGCGCCTCGGCAAGGCCGACATGCTGGTGATCCTGACGCGTGACATCGACACCTTCTCGCAAACCGCGCAGTGGCTGCCGATGATGTTCGGCAACGTGATCGTCATCATCGGCTGCCTCGGGTACCTCGCGTGGCTGTCCTGGCCGTTGTTCGCGATTTTCGTCTGCTGCACGCTGGTCGGCATGGTGCTGTATCCGCTCGTCGAGCGCGTACCGCTCGAAAGGCTGCGGCTCGTACGCGAGCAGACCGATCTGGTGTACCGGCATTTTCGCGGGCTGATCGAGGGCAGCAAGGAACTGCAACTGAACGCGCCGCGCGCGCGTCATTTCATCGGCAGGATTCTCGCCCCCGGGCTCGATCGCTTCCGACAGTCGTCCGTGCAGGGAATGAGCCACTACATCTGGGTGGGGAATGGCGGCGCGCTGCTGTTCTATCTCGTGATCGGTGTCGTGGTGTTCCTCACCCCGCTGTGGCTGCCGCTGCCGCTGACCACGCGCGCCACCGCGGCGCTGATCGGCCTGTACCTGGTCTCGCCGATCACCGCGACCATCAACGGCTTGCCGATGCTGCGCCAGGCGGAGATCGCGCTGCGCAAGATCCTGCAGATCGCCCGTTCCCTCGACGCAGCGCCACCGGCCGACTCCACGGCCCGGCCATTCGCGACCGACGGCCCGATGACGCTGACGCTGCGCGGCATCGAGCACGTGTTCGCCGACCCCCGCGACGACAGTCGCTTCACGCTCGGCCCGATCGATCTGAGCATCGACGAAGGCGAGGTGCTCTTCATCGTGGGCGGCAACGGTAGCGGCAAGACGACCCTCGCGATGCTGCTGCTCGGCCTCTACGAACCGAGCGCCGGTTCGATTGCGTTGAACGGCGTGTGCGTGGGACGCGACAACCTGGCCGCCTACCGAAGCCACTTTTCCGCCGTGTTCGCCGACTTCCATCTGTTCGAGCATGTGCCTGGCAGCGACCAACCGCACGTCGCGCGGCAAGCGACCCATTACATCGAGCGACTCGGCATGGCGAACAAGGTGAGGATCGAGGACGGCCGTTTCTCGACCATCGATCTGTCCACCGGTCAGCGCAAGCGCCTCGCGCTGGTGAGCGCCTATGTGGAAGACCGGCCGATCTATCTGTTCGACGAATGGGCCGCCGATCAGGACCCCGTGTTCAAGCGCGTCTTTTATACGGAGCTGCTGCCCGAGCTGAAACGACGCGGCAAGACCGTCATCGTGATCACCCACGACGACGCCTATTTTTCCTGGGCCGACCGGGTCGTCAAGCTGCGTGACGGCGCGGCACCGACCGCTCGAGCCACCGATCTCCAGGCCGACGAGACGAACTGAGCACACCTGTCGGCGCTCGCCGCACGCATCGATCGTCGGAATGTCGATTTGTCCCGAAAAAATCGTTGACAGCTTGCCGCGCTACTTTATAATTGCGGTCTTGCTTGATGCAGAAGCAGCTTGTGCCCAGGTGGCGGAATTGGTAGACGCACTAGGTTCAGGTCCTAGCGGTGGCAACATCGTGGAGGTTCGAGTCCTCTCCTGGGCACCACAAGTTCTAAAAAGGTCGGCTTTATGCCGGCCTTTTTTCATTTCAAGCGCCCTCACCCACAGCGCGCCACCGCGTCATCCACACTCAGCTCCGATAGCGCCTCCTCCCGCAGCCCGTCGTCACTGGCACGCCGCAACACCTCGAGCACCTCGGGCTTCAGCCGCACCAGCCGCAAACGCCAGCCCCGCGCCTCGCACTCGGCAGCAAAGGTCTTCAAGGCCTCGATCGCCGTTCCGTCGAGATCGGGCGATTCCTCCAGGCTCAGGACGATCGTCGTCAGGGCTCCGGCCGCATGCGCGAGCTGCCGCACGCGTGCCAGCACACGCTCTGCGTTCGCGAAGAACAACTGCCCTTCCGGCCGCACGATCAGCATGCCGGGCACCGGCGTCGCATCGGCATGGATCGACACGTCGACGAAATCGCGGCTGTCGCGCAAGCGCCCCAACTCACTGACCTTGGGCTCGGACAGCTTGCGCACGGTAAACAGCAGGCTCATCGCGATCGACACCAGCAAGCCGTTCAGCACGCCCAGCACGAGTACCGCCAGGATCGCCGCGACCACCAGCAGGCGGTCGCGATGCCAGCGCCAGTAAGGCCCGAACGCGGCCGGATGCAGCGAATGGCTGACCGCGAAGATCACGATCGCGGCCAGCACCGGCTCCGGCGTGCGCGCCAGTTGCGGCAGCAGCAGCCAGACGATCAGCGCGATCACGAGCGCCGCGCAGGCGCCCGCGAGCCGGCTCTGCGCGCCGGCCGCCTCGTTCGCCGAACTGGCCGAATAACCCGCGCCGACCGGCATGCCATGCAGCAGCCCCGAAACCAGGTTGGCGCAGCCGAGCGCGACCAGGTCGCGATTCGGCGAGATCGTGTCGCCATGCTTCAACGCGAAGTTGCGGATCGAACCATAGGACTCCGCGTACAGGATCAGCATCAGCGCGAAGCCCAGCTCGATGGTCTGGGTCCAGGCCGCGCGATCGAGCGAAGGCAGGCCGAGCGCCACATACTGCAGATCGATCCGGCCGACCACGGCCACCCCGTGCGCGCCCCAGTCGATGCCGTAACCGGCGGCGATGCCGAGCACGATCACGATCAGCGTCGCCGGAGCGCGCGAGCGATTGCCGAGCAGGAACAGGATCGCCAGCGCGACGGCCCCGACCACGACGCTGGACGGATTCGCCTGCGGCAGCCCGCGCAGCAGATCGAGGAACACATGCGGCGTGTCGCTGTGATGGACCGGCACCACGAGGATCTTCGGCAACTGCTTGATCACGATCGTCAAGGCCAGGCCGAAGGTGAATCCGCGCAGCACCGGCCGGGCGATGAAGTCCGAGATGCCGCCCAGCCGCGCGGCCCCGGCGATCAGGAACAGCACGCCGGTGGTGGCCACCAGGGCAGCGGCCAAGGCCAGTTGCGCGGCGGCCGTGGCGCCCGTTTCCGACAACACGGTGGCGGCCAGCACGGCAGCCGATGACGAGGTCGACGAGACGATCGCGAAACGGCTGCTGCCGAGCACCGCGTAGACCACCAGGCCGACCAGCAAGGCGATCAGGCCGGCCTGCGGCGGCAAGTTCGCGAGTCCCGCGTAGGCCACCGCCTCGGGGATCAACAGGCCCGCGATCGACAGGCCGGCCAGCGCATCGCGCCAGTTGCGCTCGCCGCGCGGCATGGCCGGCGCGGCGATGGCCGCGAAGTGCGCGGGATCACGCGGCGCCACGTCGGGCACCGGCTGCGCGGGCATCGCTCCCGCCGGCTTGCGTCCCACCGCCATCTCAGGGCCTCGGCTCGAATACGCCGGTCCAGCCCGGCAGGTAGCGCGCATCCTGCGCGTGCGCATGGGCCAGCGCCTCCTTGAGCGCCTTGGCGAAATGCTTGCGGATCCGCTCGACCGGAATCTTGCCGCGCAGGTAGTCGGCCCAGAGGAATTCGCTGAACGGCGTGGTGTCCTTGGCGTAACCGCCGGCGGTGCGCAACTCGCCGGCCAGGCTGCGATAGGGATCGTCGCGCAGCGCCGTCAGCACGCCCGGCAGGCGGTCGTAGTCGTGACGCGAACCGTCGGGACCGAAGGGGTGCACCCACTGGTTGTGCTCCATCATCCGCCAGAAGATCGTGTCGTCGAGCCAGGACAGGTCCTTCAGCAGCATCGCCTTCACATCGGTCACGCCCTCTTCCAGCAAGGCACGGCCGAGATGATGGTGATCGACGATGAACAGCGCCTGCCCGGGGCCGAGCACGGCCGGAAACCAGTGCAGGTCGATCGCCTCGCGACGCGCCTTCTTGCCCAGCGACTGCCAGTGCTTGCGCTTGGCCTCGACCTCGCGAAAGCCGATCGTCATTTGCGTGGGTTTCAGCGCCGCCAGCCTGGCGGGAATCAGATGGACATCGCGGCCCAGTGCCATGGTCGGTCTCTCAGGGAAATATCCGCCACGATACCCTCGCGAGCCGCTGTCGTGCAGTTCGGCACGACCCTCGGGCGAGCCTCCAACTCGCGCCTCGCGGTTCAGGGCGAACAGGCCGCGCCCGGCGCATCGAGCCGGTGCCGCAGCCACGAACCGTATTCGTCCTCGACGACGTCGAGCGCTCGCATGCCCAGCTTGCGCGCCAGCTTCAGCGAGGCGGCATTGTCGACGGCGATGTCGGCGATCAGCGCCGGGACCTGCACGGCATCGAAGGCATGCCGGACCACGCAGGCCGCCGCCTCGCTCGCATAACCCTGCCCCCAGGCATCGCGTACCAGCCGCCAGCCGATCTCGGGCGCCTCGCTGCCCTCGACGGGCAGCAGCAGGACCCAGCCGAGGAAACGCGCCGGCTCGCGCGCCTCGGCCAGCACCCAGTAGCCATGCCCCGGCGGATAGCCGCGCGTGATGCGATCGAGCACGAAGCGCCGATGCGCGAGCGGATCGCCCCACGGCCCCGGGATATGGCGGGTGACCTCCGGATCGCGGTCCATCGCCAGGCAGGCCTCGAGATCGTCGAGCGTGCGCGCACGCAGGATCAGTCGCTCGGTGCGCAATGGCGGCACCCCGTTTCCGGGTCGATGGCAGGCATCCGTCATGAACGCTCCGGGCAGGATTCCGATCAATAATCGGATTACGAAAATTGAAACGACATGCATTCAATTTCAATACATGCCTTTCATATTCAATTCAATCCTGCGCATTCTGCCATTTACCCGCGAAAATCGACTAGGGATTAATCCCGAGCCTGAAATCAAACGGAACGCGATCCTTATT
>JASLEG010000081.1 GCA_030151225.1 Burkholderia sp.
GCAGCTCGACCTTGGCGATGCGTTCGATCGCGCGCGCCAGGCGGGCCGCGACGTTGGCGATTTCCTTGCCGAGCGTGGTGGGGCTGGCCGGCTGGCCGTGGGTGCGCGACAGCATCGGCTGTTCGGCCTGGGCGTGCGCGAGCGCGACGAGGCGCTGGTGCACGGTGCGCAGCGCCGGGACGATCACGTTGTCGCGCGCGCCGGCGAGCATCATGCCGTGCGAGGTGTTGTTGATGTCTTCCGAGGTGCAGGCGAAGTGGATGAATTCGCTGGCGCGCTCGAGTTCCGCCTGGCCCTTGACCGATTCCTTGAGCCAGTATTCGACCGCCTTCACATCATGATTCGTGACGCGCTCGATCTCCTTGATGCGCGCCGCGTCGTGCGCCGTGAAGCGCTCCACGAGCTGCAGCAGGAACTGCTCGGAGGCCGCCGAGAAGTGCGGCACTTCGGCGAAGCCGGCGCGCGACAGCGCGATCAGCCAATGGACCTCGACGGTCACGCGGTGGCGCATGAACGCGGCCTCGGAGAGCCAGTCGCGCAGGGCTTCCGTCTTGCTGGCGTAGCGGCCGTCGAGCGGCGACAGCGCGGTGAGGGCGAAAAGGGTGTCGGGGCGGGTGTCGGACATGATGGGGCTGCCGGTCGGGCGTGGAGAGGGTAACCCGGAATTTTACCATCGGCGGGGGGCGCTTCCTGACACGCGCCGGATTCGCCCCGGCGCGCGGCTACAATGCCGGCTTCACGTATGCCGCACGCCGCAAAGGGTTCACATGGAACTGAAATGGCTCGAGGACTTCGTCTCGCTCGCGGAGACGCGCAGCTTCAGCCGTTCGGCCGAGTTGCGGCACGTCTCGCAGCCGGCGTTCTCGCGACGCATCCAGGCGCTCGAGGCCTGGCTCGGCACCGAGCTGATCGACCGCTCCGTGTATCCCACCCGGCTCACCCAGGCGGGGCAGGTGTTCCTCGAACAGGCGCTGACCATGCTGTCGCAGGCGCACGAGGCGCGCACGCTGCTGCGTGGCCACGCCGCGGCGCCGGTGCCGACCATCGAGTTCGCGGTGCCGCACACGCTCTCGCTCACCTATTTCCCGTTCTGGCTGCAGCGCATCGAGGCCAAGCTCGGGCCGGTGCACACCCGGCTGCGCGCGCTGAACGTGCACGACGCGGTGCTCTCGCTGGTGGAAGGCGGCTGCGACCTGGTGATGGGCTACCACCATCCGAGCCATCCGGTCGCGCTCGATCCGGCGCGCTACGACATGCTGACGCTCGGCATGGAGCCGATCAGCCCGTTCTCGGCGCCGCTTCGCGCGGGCCGGCCGCGCTACACGCTGCCCGGCGGCGCCGACGCTCCGGTGCCGTATCTGTCCTACACGCCGAACGCCTATCTCGGGCGCATGACCGAGGTGATCATCGCCAACGCGCGCGAGCCGCTGTACCTGGACCGCATCTACGAGACCGACATGGCCGAGGGGCTCAAGGCGATGGCGCTGGCCGGGCACGGCGTGGCCTTCCTGCCGCACAGCGCGGTGGAGGACGCGGTGGCCGACGGCGACCTGATCCGCCTGGACCGGCCGGCGCGCGCCGGCGCCGTGCAGCCGTTCACGCTGAACATGGAGATCCGCCTGTATCGCGACACGCTGGCCGCGCAGGGCGGGGACGCGCGGCACGCGCTGGCGCGCCAGATGTGGGATGCGGTGACCGACGAGCTGGCCCAGCGCGCCGCATCCTGACGAATCCGACGCAAACGCGGCGGACACGTCGGGCACTCGTCAGGACCGGTGCCGGCGCCGCGGTGCAATCCCGCACGGCGAGCAGGGACACGTGCGCAAGACGCCTTTCCGGAAGGCATGTCGATTGCTGCCGTTCGAGCGCGGAACGTGCGCGATGCCGAGTCATAGCGCGATCATGCAAGAAACGCATAATCGAATAAGCAAACGGCATTGGATTTCGAAAATGCGTTTTTCCACAATGTGCGTCATTCGCTGACCGTTGGAGAATCCATGTCTTCGCAACCGCAGTCCCCGTCCGCCGTGCAATCCGTGCCGTCCTACCTGAACGCCGAGGCGTTGGGTCCGTGGGGCAACTATCTGCAGCAGGTCGACCGCGTCGCGCCGTATCTCGGCCCGCTGTCGCGCTGGCTCGAGACGCTGAAGCGCCCGAAGCGCATCCTCGTGGTGGACGTGCCGATCGAACTCGACAACGGCACGGTCGCCCACTTCGAGGGCTATCGCGTCCAGCACAACGTGTCGCGCGGCCCGGGCAAGGGCGGGATCCGTTACCACCAGGACGTGACGCTGTCGGAAGTGATGGCGCTGTCGGCGTGGATGTCGGTCAAGAACGCAGCCGTGAACGTGCCGTACGGCGGTGCGAAGGGCGGCATTCGCGTCGATCCGCGCAAGCTCTCGCGCGGTGAGCTCGAGCGCATGACGCGCCGCTACACCAGCGAGATCGGCATCATCATCGGGCCGAACACCGATATCCCGGCACCCGACGTCAACACCAACGAACAGGTGATGGCGTGGATGATGGACACCTACTCGATGAACCAGGGCCAGACGGCCACCGGCGTCGTGACCGGCAAGCCGATCACGCTCGGCGGCTCGCTCGGCCGCCGCGAGGCCACCGGCCGCGGCGTGTTCGTGGTGGGTTGCGAGGCGGCGCAGAAGAAGGGCGTCGAGATCAAGGGCGCGCGCATCGCCGTGCAGGGCTTCGGCAACGTCGGCGGGATTGCCGGCAAGCTGTTCCAGGAAGCCGGTGCGAAGGTGATCGCGGTGCAGGATCACACCGGCTCGATCTACCAGCCGGCGGGCCTCGACGCCGTGAAGCTGCTCGATCACGTGCAGCGCACGGGCGGCGTGGCGGGCTTCGAAGGCGCCGAGCCGATTCCGAACGACGAATTCTGGACCGTCGAGACCGAGATCCTGATCCCGGCCGCGCTCGAAAACCAGATCACCGAGAAGAACGCCGGCAAGATCCGCACCAAGATCGTGGTGGAAGGCGCGAACGGCCCGACCACCACGGCGGCCGACGACATCCTCGCGGCCAACGGCACGCTCGTGATCCCCGACGTGATCGCGAATGCGGGCGGCGTGACCGTGTCCTACTTCGAGTGGGTGCAGGATTTCTCGAGCTTCTTCTGGACCGAGGACGAAATCAATCAGCGCCTCGAGCGCATCATGCGCGAAGCCTTCGCCGGCGTGTGGTCGGTGGCGCAGGAGCACAACGTGTCGGTGCGTACGGCGGCGTTCATCGTTGCCTGCAAGCGCATCCTTCAAGCGCGCGAAATGCGCGGTCTGTACCCCTGATCGGCGCGTAGTCGTCGATCATCCAGCGCATCACGGCTACCCGCCGCGATGCCATCGCGAAACGGGCGGCGCCGGATCCGGCGTCCGCCCGTTTTGCACGTCTGGCGCCGGATCCGGGCCGGCGATCGACCGCGGATGCAAGAGGCCGTGGCGCCAGGAAAACAGTGGTTAACAATAATTACTTTCAAAAAAATTACTTTGCTAGACTGCATTCGGTTAGCTCAAGGAGATACCAGACATGAATTTCAGGAAAGCACTGCTGATGGCCGCCGCACTTGCCACGTTTGCGGGCGGGGCCGTTGCGCAGGAAGCGGGGACGCTCAAGAAGATCAAGGACACCGGCGTGATCGCGCTGGGGCATCGCGAATCGTCGATCCCGTTCTCGTACTACGACCAGAACCAGACCGTGATCGGCTACGCGCGTGACTTCCAGATGAAGATCGTCGACGCGGTGAAGAAGAAGCTGAGCCTGCCGAACCTGCAGGTCAAGAACATCCCCGTCACGTCGCAGAACCGCATCCCGCTGGTGCAGAACGGCACCGTGGACATCGAGTGCGGCTCGACCACCAACAACCTCGACCGCCAGAAGCAGGCGGCCTTCTCGACCACCTACTTCGTGATCGGCACGCGCCTGATGACCTCGAAGGATTCCGGCGTGAAGGACTTCGCCGACCTGAAGGGCAAGACCGTCGTCACCACCGCCGGCACCACGTCCGAGCGCCTGCTGCGCGCGATGAACCAGGACAAGCAGATGGGCATGAACATCATCAGCGCGAAGGATCACGGCGAATCGTTCCAGACGCTGGAGACGGGCCGCGCGGTCGCGTTCATGATGGACGACGCACTGCTGGCCGGCGAGCGCGCCAAGGCGAAGAAGCCCGACAACTGGGTGATCGTCGGCACGCCGCAATCGGAAGAGGCTTACGGCTGCATGATGCGCAAGGACGATCCGGCCTTCAAGAAGCTCGTGGACGATTCGATCACCGAGGTCGAGAAGTCGGGCGAGGCCGCGAAGATCTACGCCAGGTGGTTCGAGAGCCCGATCCCGCCGAAGGGGCTGAATCTGAACTTCCCGCTGTCGGAATCGATGAAGAAGCTGTACGCGAACCCGAACGACAAGGCGCTGGACTGATTCCCGCCGGGTTTCGTCCCATGCTCTGACGCAACGGAAGAGGCGCCTCGCTTCTTCCGTTTTCTTTTGCTGGAGTCCTGTCCATCATGTCTTACCACTGGAACTGGGGCATCTTCCTGAGCCCTGTTTCGACCGGCGAGCCGACCACCTATCTCGGCTGGCTGCTGTCGGGCTTCTGGGTGACGATCAAGGTTTCGCTCGTCGCCTGGGTGATCGCGCTGATCGTCGGCTCGCTGTTCGGCGTGCTGCGCAGCGTGCCGGATCGCCGGCTCTCGGCGATCGGCACGCTGTACGTGTCGATCTTCCGCAACATCCCGCTGATCGTGCAGTTCTTCGTCTGGTATCTGGTCGTGCCCGAGCTGCTGCCGGCCTCGATCGGCACCTGGATCAAGCAGCTGCCGCCCGGCACGCAGTTCTTCACCGCGTCGGTGGTCTGTCTGGGGTTGTTCACCGGCGCGCGCGTGTGCGAGCAGGTGCGCTCGGGCATCAACGCGCTGCCGAAGGGCCAGCGCGCGGCCGGCCTCGCGATGGGCTTCACCGAATGGCAGACGTATCGCTACGTGCTGCTGCCGGTGGCGTATCGCATCATCGTGCCGCCGCTCACCTCCGAATTCCTCAACATCTTCAAGAATTCGGCGGTGGCCTCCACGATAGGCCTGCTCGACCTCTCGGCGCAGGCGCGCCAGCTGGTCGACTACACCGCGCAAACCTACGAGTCCTTCATCGCCGTGACCGTCGCCTACATGATCATCAACCTCGTGGTGATGTCGTTCATGCGCTGGCTCGAGGCGAGGACGCGGCTGCCCGGCTACATCGGAGGCAAGTGATGCACGATTTCGACTGGAGTGGTATTCCGGGCTCGCTGCCCGCGCTGTGGACCGGCGCCATCATCACGCTGCAGATCACGGTGCTGGCGATCGTGGTGGGCATCGTGTGGGGTACGCTGCTCGCGCTGATGCGCCTGTCGGGCGTGGCGCCGCTGCAATGGTTCGCGAAGCTGTACGTCACGCTGTTCCGCTCGATCCCGCTGGTGATGGTGCTGCTGTGGTTCTTCCTGATCGTGCCGCAGCTGCTGCAGGGCGTGCTCGGCCTGTCGCCCACGATGGACATCCGGCTCGCCTCGGCGATGATCGCGTTCTCGCTTTTTGAAGCCGCGTATTATTCGGAAATCATCCGTGCCGGCATCCAGGCGGTGTCGCGCGGCCAGATGAACGCGGCGTTCGCGCTCGGCATGAGCTACGCGCAGGCAATGCGCCTCGTGATCCTGCCGCAGGCGTTTCGCGCGATGGTGCCGCTGCTGCTCACGCAGGCGATCGTGCTGTTCCAGGACACCTCGCTCGTGTACGTGATCAGCCTCGCCGATTTCTTCCGCACGGCGGCCAACATCGGCGATCGCGACGGCACCACCGTCGAGATGGTCCTGTTCGCCGGCGCCTGCTATTTCGTCGTGTGCGTGCTCGCATCCGCGCTCGTCAAGGGTCTCCAGAAAAAGGTCACAAGATGATTTCCATCAAGAACGTTTCGAAGTGGTACGGCCAGTTTCAGGTGCTGACCGACTGCACGACCGAAGTGAAGAAGGGTGAAGTGGTGGTGGTGTGCGGGCCGTCGGGCTCGGGCAAGTCCACGCTGATCAAGACCGTGAACGGCCTCGAGCCGTTCCAGCAGGGCGAGATCCTCGTCAACGGCGATTCGGTGGGCGACAAGCGCACCAATCTGTCGAAGCTGCGCTCGAAGGTCGGCATGGTGTTCCAGCACTTCGAGCTGTTTCCGCATCTGACGATCACGGAAAATCTGACGCTCGCGCAGATCAAGGTGCTCGGCCGCGGCAAGGACGAAGCCACCGAAAAGGGCATGCGCCTGCTCGATCGAGTGGGCCTGAAGGCGCACGCGCACAAGTTCCCGGGGCAACTGTCGGGCGGTCAGCAGCAGCGGGTCGCGATCGCGCGCGCGCTGTCGATGGATCCGATCGCGATGCTGTTCGACGAGCCCACCTCGGCGCTCGATCCGGAAATGATCAACGAGGTGCTCGACGTGATGGTCGAGCTCGCGCAGGAAGGCATGACGATGATGTGCGTGACGCACGAAATGGGCTTCGCGAAGAAGGTGGCCCATCGCGTGATCTTCATGGACAAGGGCGCGATCGTCGAGGACGACCGCAAGGACGAATTCTTCGCGAATCCGAAGTCGGATCGCGCGAAGGACTTCCTCGCCAAGATCCTGCATTGATGCGCGCGCAACGTGTCCGCCGTCGCGGCGGGTGCGTTGCGTGAACGAGGTCCGGAAAGCGAAACGCCCGGCCTGCAAAGGCCGGGCGTTCTGTTTTTCGGGGCCGCAATCGGCGTCGGAGGGTCAGTAATCGGTGGGATCGTCGCCGCCGGCCATCGCAGCGGCGGCCGCCGCGAGCGTGGTGTCGCCGGGTGCGCCGTGGGCCGCCACCGCTCGGCCGCAGTCGAGCGAGGCCGACGGATCGAGCGACGGGTTGCGCAGCTTCTCCAGCACGATCTCGGGCACCTTGATGAGCCTGCGCGCGGCCACGTCGCCGCACTGGAACATGATCAGCTCGCCCGGCTCGAACGCGGTCCACACCTCGTCGTCGGTCAGCGGCAGGGTGGCGATCGCGGCCACACGGTCTTCCGGGGTGGTGTATTTCGCGAAATCGATCGAGATGTCCTCGTCGATCAGGTGCGCCGTGGAAAACGGCCAGCGCCGCACCAGGTAGTGCAGCCGCGTCGAGCAGTGCGCGAACAGCGCCTGGCCGTTCGACAGCAGGAAATTGAACACGCCGTGCTCGGTGATCGTTTCGGTCAGCTCGCCGAGTCGCTCGAACAGTTCGGGCAGCGGCGGCTGGGCACCGGGAAAGGTGTCGCGCAGCCCATGCATCAGCGTGCAGAACGCGCGTTCGCTGTCGGTGGTGCCGACCGGCTGGTACACGCCGTCAGCGAGATCGGGCGCGTAGCCGGGCAGGTCGCCGTTGTGCGCGAAGATCCAGTGGCGGCCCCACAGCTCGCGCATGAACGGATGCGCGTTCTCCAGCAGGATCGCGCCCTGCGTGGCCTTGCGGATGTGCGCGATGGTGTTCTTCGACTTGATCGGGTAGCGCTTCACCATTTCGGCGATCGGCGAGGTGGCCGACGACTGGTGATCGAGGAACAGGCGGCAGGCCTTGTCCTCGAAGAATGCGATGCCCCAGCCGTCCTTGTGATGATCCGTGAGCCCGCCGCGGGCCGCGAAGCCGGTGAACGAGAAGGTCACGTCCGTCGGCTCGGCGCAGTTCATTCCGAAGAGTTGGCACATAGGGTATTGCGGCAGATCAGGCAGGAGGGACACCGGGCGGAACCGGTACAATGGATGGTTCCAAGCATACACCCTGCCCTGTGCATCAAAAAGCGGAACCCTTGCCGATACTTATATCGTGTTGTGGTTTGCCATCACTTGATGCGCCGGGCGTGATCGCGGCAGCCGCTCCCGGCTGCCCGTCCCCGTTGCCCCGACCACAGCCATGAACGCCCCGAACGACGCCGCCTCCGCTTCCGCCACCCCGATTTCCTCGCTCACTCTCGCCCGTCCCGACGACTGGCATCTGCACGTGCGCGACGGCGCGATGCTCGCGGCGGTGCTGCCGCACACGGCGCGCCAGTTCGGCCGCGCGATCATCATGCCGAACCTGAAGCCGCCGGTCACCACCACCGCGCAGGCCGAGGCCTACCGCGGCCGGATCCTCGCCGCGCTGCCGGCGGGCATGCGTTTCGAGCCGCTGATGACGCTGTACCTGACCGACAACACGCCCGGCGACGAGATCCGCCGCGCCAAGGCGAGCGGCTTCGTGCACGGCGTGAAGCTGTACCCGGCCGGCGCGACCACCAATTCGGACGCCGGCGTGACCGATCTGCGCAAGTGCGCGAGCGCGCTGGAGGCGATGCAGGAAGTGGGCATGCCGCTGCTCGTGCACGGCGAGGTGACCAATGCCGACATCGACCTGTTCGACCGCGAGAAGGTGTTCATCGACCGCGTGATGACGCCGCTGCGCCGCGATTTCCCGGCGCTGAAGGTGGTGTTCGAGCACATCACCACGAAGGACGCGGCCGATTACGTGCGCGATGCCGACGCCGCCCCCGGCACGCTCGGCGCGACCATCACAGCCCATCACCTGCTGTACAACCGCAACGCGATCTTCACGGGCGGGATCCGTCCGCACTACTACTGCCTGCCGGTCCTCAAGCGCGAGACGCATCGCGTCGCGCTGGTCGAGGCCGCCACCTCGGGCAACGCACGCTTCTTCCTCGGCACCGACAGCGCGCCGCACGAGAAGAACGCGAAGGAAGCCGCCTGCGGCTGCGCCGGCTGCTATACGGCGCTGCACGCGCTCGAGCTGTACGCCGAGGCGTTCGACCAGGCCGGCGCGCTCGACAGGCTCGAGGGCTTCGCGAGCTTCTTCGGCGCCGATTTCTACGGCCTGCCCCGCGCGACCGACACGATCACGCTGCGTCGCGAGACCTGGCAACTGCCGGCCACCGTCGAGGCCGGCGACACCTCGGTGGTGCCGCTGCGCGGCGGCGAATCGATCGGCTGGCGCCTCGCGTGAGCGTCGAGGCCGGCGGCCAGCGGGCGGCCGGATTCGATGCGATCGACTGGGCCGCGCCGTGGCTCGTGCCGTTCGCGGCCCGTGGTGCGCGCTGGCAGGCCGCTGCGCTGGCCGGTGAGGCGGCCTGGCTCGCGGCGCTCGCCGCCGACGCCGATGCGGCCGGCCTCGCCACCGGCCGCGGGCGGCCGCTGCGCTTCATTGAGCAGGCCGCGCTGCCGGCCGGCGTCGCGTACGAAGCGCATATCGCCGCCACCGGCGGCGTGCCCACGCGGCACAACCTCCACGATTTCTTCAATGCCCTGATCTGGTTCGCGTACCCGCGCCTGAAGGCCGCGATCAACGCGCGACAGTCGGCGCAGATCGCCGCGCACGGCGTGGGCGGCGTGCGCGGCGGCCTGCGCGACGCGCTCACCCTGCTCGACGAGAACGGCGCGCTGTTCGTGACGGCCGATCCCGCGCTCGGCGAGGCGCTGCGCCGCTTCGGCTGGCATGCGCTGTTCGTGACCGGGCGCACCGCCTGGGGGCGCGACTGCGAACTGCGCATCGTCGGCCACGCGTTGCTCGAAAAGCTCGTGCAGCCGTACAAGGCCTGCACCGCGCATGCGTGGATCGTCGAGGCGCCGCGCGCGTTCTTCGGCTGGGACGAGGGCGCGCGCCGCGCCTGGCTCGACGCGCACGTGGCGGCCGGCTTCGACGCGCGGCTGCCCGCGAGCCGGGGCTTCGCGCCGCTGCCGGTGCTCGGCGTGCCGGGCTGGTGGCCGGCCAATGCCGATGCCGCCTTCTACGATGACAAGCAGGTGTTTCGCGCCGGGCGGCGCACGCTCGCCACGTAACTGCGTTGCGACCCGCATTGCGCGGCATTCGCATCGGGCGCCGCGGATGCTAGAATCCGCTCCGCAAAGTGGGCCAGGCAGTCGCGGCCTGCGCGGCTTCGGTCGTGCGGGGCGAGGAAAGTCCGGACTCCAACAGGGCAGGGTGATGGCTAACGGCCATCCGTGGTGACACGCGGAACAGGGCAACAGAGAACAGACCGCCGATGGCCCGGCGCGAGCCGGGATCAGGTAAGGGTGAAACGGTGCGGTAAGAGCGCACCGCGGCTGCGGCGACGCATGCCGGCACGGTAACCTCCACCCGGAGCAATTCCAAGTAGGCAGGCACGCATCTTCGCGATGCAGGACGGTGCCCCCGTAACGCCTGCGGGTAGGAAGCTCGAGCGCGTCAGCAATGGCGCGCCTAGAGGAATGGCTGCCACGTCGCGCGCCTCGTGCGCGCGACGCACAGAATCCGGCTTATCGGCCCGCTTTGCCGCCTGAATGCAGAAAGGCCGGCGCCAGTCATGGCGTCGGCCTTTTCTTTTTGCCGCGATGGCGCGTCAGATCGCGACGATGTCGAAGCCGTGCGTGAGCTCTGCCGTCTTGGCGATCATGATCGAGGCCGAGCAGTACTTGTCGTGCGACAGGTTGATCGCGCGCTCGACGGTGGCCGGGTTCAGGTTGCGGCCGGTGACCGTGAAGTGGAAGTGGATCTTCGTGAACACCTTCGGATCCTCGCTCGCGCGCTCGGCCTTCAGCGTGACCGAGCAGCCCGTGACTTCCTGGCGGCTCTTCTTCAGGATCAGCACGACGTCGTAGGCGGTGCAGCCGCCGGTGCCGAGCAGCACCATTTCCATCGGACGGGCGGCGAGGTTGTGGCCGCCGCCTTCCGGGGCGCCATCCATCGTCACGAGGTGGCCGCTGCCCGTCTCGGCGACGAACACCATGCCATCCTGCCCCATCCAGCTAACTTTGCATTCCATGCCTGTGCTCCAGTCGTTCCGGCTTCGTTTCGAACCGGCATTGTAGCCCGCGCCGTGACGCGCGTCTGATGCGGTGCGGGAAGGCGGTTATCGGGATCCGCCGCCGCCCGCGACTGCCGCCTGCCGGACGCGCGGGCCGGGGCGCGCCGTCCGTCGTGCCGGTGCCGATGTCCGACAGTTTCCGGCTAAATCGCTGATTTCAAGCGGGATCCCGGGCGAGGGAGGTAACGCAATGTGAATTTCGTATCGTGAGTTCAATTTTCGCGATTCGGAAAGACGATCGTTGTCGTGATCTCGTCCTCGAGATTCCATCGCTCGATTGCGGCGCTGCCGCAATTCTGTCGCGGCGATTTGGCGAGTGTCGCGGGCGCGGGCGGGGTGGGAACGGCGCGCCGCGCGTCGGCGTCTCGGGGCCGCGCCGCGGCCCGTGCCACGGCGCATCCGGCCCGTTTTTTCATGCTCGTCGCGGTCCGCGTCGGGCGTCGCAGAGCGTTGCTGGGCACGGCTTTTGGCCGGTTCGGTTAGCTCGCAAGGACAAAGCTCGATTTGTTTGCCCGAGTATTGGAATTTCCTTTATAATTCAGGGTTTTCCGCATTCATGCCCGCGGAGAAGAATCAGGGAGAGCCTGCACAGCGCCCAGAGCGCAACCAAATCCAAGCAGGAAAAAAACAAGGGCAGCAGTCATTATTTTTGGATCGATCATGAAGACGTTTTCCGCAAAAGC
>JASLEG010000216.1 GCA_030151225.1 Burkholderia sp.
ACCCACGATTCGCAGCGCGCGCCGCCCGAGCGGGCCTCGGCGCACACGGCATCGAGTTCGTCGGACGCCTCGACGTCGGTCGCGGCGATGTCGAAGCCCGCCCGGGCCAGTGCCAGCACCACGCTGCGCCCGATGCCGCGCCGCGCGCCCGTCACGAGCGCGACCGGGCGCGCGCCCTCATGCGTCGCCATCATGCGCCCACCGCCCGCGATTCACCGGCCGGCGCACGGGTCCCGGACGGACGGACGAAGCGCATCAGCACCCAGGTCACGACATAGGCGAGGCCGCAGATCGTGAACAGCACGTTGTAGCCGCCGTTGATGTTGCCGAGCACGCGGAAGTGATCGAGCAAGGCCCCCACGAACAGCGGGAAGATCGACGCGCCGATCGCGCTGCCGAGGCCGCCGATACCGGTGACCGACGCCACCTGCGCCTTCGGGAACATGTCGGACGCCAGCGTGAACATGTTGGCAGACCAGCCCTGGTGCGCGGCCACCGACAGGCTCAGCAGGCCGACCATCACCCACATGTCGTCGATCCACGGCGCGAACACCATCGGCACCACGAGCAGCGCGAGGCAGAGCATGGTGACGGGGCGTGCCTTGTGCACGGGCCAGCCGCGCGCGATCAGCGTCGACGACAGCCAGCCGCCGCCGATGCTGCCGATCGAGGTGGACACGTACACGATCACGAGCGGCAGGCCGAGGTTGCGCAGATCGAGGTGGAAGCGCTCGCTGAAATAGGACGGCAGCCAGAACAGCAGGAACCACCAGATCGGATCCGTGAGCCCCTTGCCGATGAAGATCGTCCAGGTCTCGCGCCTGCGGAACAGCGTGCCCCAGCCGACCCGCGGGCCTGCCTCGACCGGCGCGCCCCGATCGGCGCCGATCAGCGCCAGTTCGCGCGGGCCGACCTTCGGATGGGTGGTCGGCGAGGCATAGCGAAGCTGCCAGAGCACGAGCCAGACGAAGCCGGTCAGGCCCGTGATCACGAATGCGGCCTGCCAGCCGAACGACACGGCCAGCCACGGCACCACGGCGGGCGCCGCCACCGCGCCGATGCTGGTGCCGGCCGTCACGATGCCGACGGCCAGCGCCTGCTCGCGGCGCGGAAACCATTCGGATACCGCCTTGACCGCCGCCGGAAAGCTGCCCGACTCGGACAGGCCGAGCAGCGCGCGCACCCAGGCGAAGCCGACCGTGGTCGTGACCAGCGCGTGCAGGCACGAGGCGATGCTCCACACCAGCACCGACAGGCCGTAGCCCTTCTTCACCCCGATGCGGTCGATCAGCTTGCCGACCAGCAGCATGCCGAGGCCGTAACTCATCGCGAACACCACCACCACGTGGCTGTACTGCGTCTCGCTCCAGTTGAAGCGCAGCGCCAGGTCCGGTTTCAGGATCCCGAGCACCTGCCGGTCCAGATAATTGATCGTCATCGCCACGAACAGCAGCGTGCAGATCTTCCATCGATAGCTGACTTCCTTCATTGCCTGTCTCCTCTTTGATATGTACCGGGTGCCGCGATTCCGCGGGATGCCGCCGTGGATCAGCCCGTGGCGTGTGCCGTGGCCGACGCCCGCAGCCCGAGCCAGTCGGCCATCGGCGCGACCGCGTGTTCGAGCAGATGGCGCCCCGGATGCGTGCGCAGGCCGCGCGCCGCCGCCTCGGCGAGCAGCGGCGTGATGGCCGGCTTCATGATCAAATCCGCGACCACCGCATCGCGCGCGGCGCCCGCCAGATCGATCGGCACGCCGTCGCCGGCGCGCATGCCCACCGGGCTGGCATTGACCACGAGCCGGTGCGCCGCGCGGGCCGAAGGCTCGGCCAGCGCGAACGCCACCCGCGGGTAGCGCTCGGCCAGCCTGCGCACCAACGCGGCCGCGGCCTCGCGACGGACGTCGAACAGATCGAGCGCCGCGACGCCGCGCTGCGCGAGCGCGTCGGCCAGCGCGATGCCCGCGCCGCCGGCCGCGCCGACCAGCAATACGCGCGCCCCGGCGATCGCGTGGCGCTCGGCGTCGAGCCCGGCGACGAAGCCGTCGCCATCGAAGTTGTCGCCCTCCCAGGCGCCGTCCTCGCCGCGTCGCAGGCAATTGATCGAGCCGATCGCGCGGGCACGTGGCGTGAGGCGCGCGACCCAGCGCGTGGCCTCGATCTTGTGCGGCACCGAGATCACCACGCCGGCCAGGTTGCGGATCGCGTTCAGTCCGGCCAGCACCGCGCCCAGCTCCCCGGGACGGACGTGCGACGGCACCAGCACGGCGCGAATGCCGTGCCGCGCGAAATGGGCATTGAACAGCTGGGGCGACTGCACCTGGGAAACGGGATCCGCGACGATAGTGACCCAGCGCGTGTCACCGTCGATCGGGTTCGGCGACGAGAAGGACATGTTCGACTCCGGATGCATGGCGATCACGCGAAACGCGCCGCGCGTTTTTCGCGGAACGCGGCCACGCCCTCCTCGGCGTCCGGCGTCGCCTTGCAGGTCGAGGCCGCGAGCTCGTGCAGCACCTCGCCGCTGCCGTCGGTCCGAGCGCCCGCGCGCAACACGCGCTTGGCGACCGACTGCGAAACGGCCGAGCGCGAGCACAGCGTGGCGCACACCGCCGCGACGCGGGCATCGAGCTGCGCGTCCGGCACCGCCTCGTTGACGAGCCCCCACCGGGCCGCCCGCTCGGCGTCGATCGCGTCGCCGAGCAATACCATCTCGCGCGCCCGGCCGATGCCGGCCAGCGCCGCGAGCCGGGTGCCGCCCAGCCAGCCGGGAATCGCGCCGACCGCGGCCTCGGGAAAGCCGAGCCGCGCCGACGCGGCCGCATAGCGCAGGTCGCAGGCCAGCGCCAGCTCGAGGCCGCCGCCCAGCGCGCTGCCGTTCAGCACCGCGAGGCTCGGCACGTCGAGCTCCGCGATGCGCCGGAACACGCGGTTGCCGGCGCGGATGAAGCGCGTGCCCATCGCGGCCGGATCGATGTCGCCCCATTCGCGGATGTCCGCGCCGGCGCAGAAGAAGCGCTCGCTGGCCGAGCGCAACAGCAGAACCCGCGCCCCGCCGCGCTCGATCTGCGCCAGCGCGCGATCGATCGCCTCCAGCATCGCCAGCGTCAGCGCATTGTGCTTGTGGGCGCGATCGAGCGTGATGGTGGCGATGCGATCGGCGTCGATCTCGAACCGAACCTCTCCGTCTTGCATAGTTATCCTCAATGAAATCGATGTGACGAATCCCGGCTTCCGCACCACTCAGGCCGGCTGCCCGGCGCGGCGGCGCAGCGCCTCGTCCACCAGCGGCACGAAGCCCATGCGCTCGAGCACGTCGCGCTCGAGATCGACGCCGTCGGCCAGTTCGACGAGCCGCACGCCGTCCGGATCGAGCCGGAACACCGCACGCTCGGTGACATAGAGCACTTCCTTGCCCTCGAGCCGTGCCTGGGTGCCGCTGAAGGTGACGTGGCGCACCGCCTTCACTAGCTTGGGCACGCTGCCCGGCGCGACGATGTCGAGCGCGCCGTCGGCGCCGCGCCGCACGTCGAGCCCCTTCGCCTCGAAGGCGCCGCAGAACACGATCTTGCGCGCGCCCTGCGTGATGTCCATGAAGCCGCCCGGGCCGACCACCGTGGTGCCGAGCATCGACACGTTGACGTTGCCGCCCGCGTCCATTTCGCCCATGCCCAGGAAGGTGACGTCGATGCCGCCACCGCTGTAGAAATCGAACTGATCGACCATCGGCACGATCGCGTCCGCGTTGCGGGCCGCGCCGAACATCGGCCCGTCCAGCATCGCGCCGTTGTGGATGCCCTGCTCCACCGAGCCCCAGTAGTCGTTCGCGCGCCCCTGCGACGCGAGAATCGCCGGGATCGCGCCCGGGATGCCGAAGCCGAAATTGACCGACTGGCCGTGGCCCAGCTCGCGCGCGGCCCGCTCGGCCACGATCAGGCGCAAGCCTTCGGGCATGGCCGGCGCGGGTGGCGCATCGGTGCGCGCCTCGCCGCTGATCGACGGATCGTAGTCGGCGATCGCGCACTGGCGCTGCGCGGCCACCTCCACCGTGCAGTCGACCATCACGCCCGGCACGCGCACCAGCCGCGCCGGCACCGGCGCCGTGTCGCGTCGCTTCACCTGCGCGATCACCTTGCCGCCGGAATTGTGCGCGGCCAGCGCCACCGCGAAGATGTCGAGGTCGGCCGGCTCGTGACGCACCGTCAGGTTGCCGCGATCGTCCGCCGACGATCCCATCACCAGCGCGAAATCGACCTTGAACGGCCGGAAGCGCAGGTATTCCTCGCCGTCGATCTCGATCAGCTCGACCAGATCCTCGGTGGTGGCCGCGTTCATCTTGCCGCCGCCCACGCGCGGATCCACGAAGGTGCGCAGCCCCACCCGCGTGATGACGCCGGGGCGGCCCGCGCCGATCTCGCGGAACAGCGTCGCGATCACGCCGCCGGGAAAGCTGTAGCCCTCGATCTGCCCGGCTTCGGCCAGCCGCTGCATGTCCTTCGACCAGACCCAGTGCCCCCCGATCACGCGCTTCACGAGCCCGGCGTGGGCGAATCGGCCGAGGCCGCTGCCCTGCCCGTCGCCGAGCCCGAGCGCGTGCACGATCGTCAGGTCGCGCGGGCTGCCGGTCTCGCGAAAGCGCCGCAGGATCGCCGAAAACAGCGCGTCCGCCTCGAGCAGGCCACCGCCCGACCCCGTGATCGCGATCGTCGCGCCGTCATGAATCGCCGCGACCGCCTCGTCCATCCCAGTCCATTTCGTCACGTCTGTCTCTCTCCGTTCGATTCGGCCGATTCAGTACCGAACCGGTTCGTTACTTGAGAGAAATGGTGGCATACGCGGCGATCCCGTTCAAGGCGAATCGCGCAAACGCGGGTTTACGATGATCGGACGGGCCGGCGGGCCCGAGGCGTCGGTGACGGCTCGGCTTCCAGCCCCGATAATGGCGGTTTTGCCGACGATCACGACAATGCCGACTTCCAAAGCCTCGCCGCCCTCGTCAGCCGCTTCCCGGCGCGCTCGCGATCCCGTGCAGACGCAGGCACGCATCATCGCGGCCGCCAAGGAGGAGTTCTCGACGGTGGGTCTCGGCGGCGCCCGCATCGACTCGATCGCGGAGAAGGCCGACGTCAACAAGCGGATGATCTACGAGTATTTCGAGGGCAAGGAGAAGCTGTTCCAGGTGGTGCTCGAGGAGGCGTACACGCAGGTGCGCACGGCCGAGCGCAATCTCGGGCTCGACGCGCTGCCGCCCGTGGAGGCGATCTGCAAGCTGATGCGCTTCACCTGGGAGCACTATCTGAAGCACCCGGAGTTCATGTCGCTCGTGAACAGCGAGAACCTGCACCGCGCGCGGCACGTGAAGCAGTCGACATTGTTCGCGGAACTGCACGTGGGATTTCTGGACATGGTGCAGCGGATCCTCGACCGCGGCGTGGCCAGCGGCGATTTCCGCGCGGGCGTGGATGCCCGCCAGCTGTACCTGACGATCGCCTCGGTCGGTTACTACTACCTGACCAACCGTCACACGCTGGAAGTGATCTACGGCGTGTCGTTCACCTCGCCGGAAGCGCTGCAGGAGCGGCTGGATTTCAACATCGACACGCTGCTGCGGATCCTGCGCCCGGATTGAGCGGGCCGCGCGCGCTCACCGCTCGACACCGTTCGCGCCTCGCTTCGCGTAGGCGACGCACGCTTCGCATTTCTTGTGCCGGCCACGCGAGGAAGCGAGACATTGTGCCTTTCACGCCCTGCACCTCACACGACCGGGAAACCATCATGAGCGGAATCAAGAACGCATTCGACAAGATCGGCGAAGGGATCAAGAGCACCGTCGACGGCATCGGCAAGGATGTGGCCGGCGCCTTCAAGGTAGTCGGCGGTGCGTTGACGGCCAACCCGGATCTGATGAAGTCGGGCGCGAACGAATTCGGATCGGGCCTGAAGCAGTCGGTCAGCGGCGTGGCGGAAGCCGGCGCCGGCGCGGCCGATGCCGCCATGAATGCCTCGCCGCTCGGCAAGGCGCTGTCGGCCATCGGCGGCCCCTCGGCCCAGAATCTCGTGGACGGCATGTTCAGCGGTGCCGCCGGCATCGTGAACGGCGGCATCGACGGCGTCGGCAAGATCGGTGACGGCGTGGCGCACGGCAACCTGGGCGAGATCGCCAAGGGCGTGGGCGGCGTCGCCTCGGTCGCGACCCTGGCCGTGCCGGGCGTCGGCGAGGCCGAGATCGGCATGGATGCCGGGCGACTGGCCCTGGCCTCGGGCAAGGGCTTGATGACGCAAGGCGCCGCGAGCGAGGCCTGAACCCGCCGGTGCCGCGGCGCGTCGGGCCGGAAGGCTCGACGGGGTCGCGGATCGGCCCGACGGCGCTGACGCCGAAAGGGACGCACCATGAGTGAAGTCATCGACGAGGCCCGCGAACGGCGGATCGCGCTGACGCTGGGCATGCTGCACGCGCTCGGCGACGATGAACTGGACAAGGCGCAGGACTGCCTGGAAACACTCGCGCAGGAAAATGGCGTGTCCATGGAGCAGGAAGACATCGTGGTGTTCCGGGTGTTGATCGCGATCCAGCGCGGCTGGGCCTTGAGTGGCCTGCACCTGCTGAACGAATTCGACGAGGATTTCAGGCCCGATCTGCGCGTGCTCTGTCTGTTCTTTCTTCAGGATCCCCAATGGAAGGGGATGGCCGAACACCTGAAGGAGCATTCGCCACACGAAAAGGTTCGGCTCGCCATGACGCATCTGCTGGAAGCGCCGGATCCCGCCGGCCTGCTCGCGAGCGCGGCATGAGCCTGCGGTTGACCGATCGCGTCGACCTGAACGTCTATTACGAGGCCGAGCGCGGCAGCGCCTCCGCCGAGATGCTCGGCGTGGTGACGCGCGAGGTGTTCGCCGCGTTCTACGCGAATTGCCCGTCGGTGGGCTTCGAGGACGCGGGGCAGCCGATCGGCGGCGTGATCTTCGACGGCGAGTCGGCGCACATCGCCGTGCTGCCGTCCCACCACGGCCGCTGGGGGCTGCTGCTCGGCCCCACCCTCACCTGGTTGTTCAGCCTCAAGGACGAGATCCTGCTGCACACGCCGGCCGACAACCCGAAGGCGCTGCGCTTTCTGGCGCACTGCGGCTGGCAGCGGGTGGGGGTGCGGGATGGTGAGGTGGTGCATCGGCTGACGGCCGGGGATGTCAATGCGCGGGGGCTGGCTCGCAGGCGGCGGCGGGCGGCACGCTAGTGGCGTCGAGTTTCCGTCGGTATCGTCTGGGCTGTAGAAGTTCAGACTTGATCTGACAGCAAGGCCTTGCCAAGAGGTGGGGTTACCCGTTTTGATAGAGGTGCGAATCTTCATCAAAACAGCGCGCAAGCGCCAAGGAGTAACCCCGTGAGTAGTCTCAACCAAAATGTCA
>JASLEG010000233.1 GCA_030151225.1 Burkholderia sp.
GCCTGCCCGGCACGCGCACGCGCCCCGCCCTCGCGCCAGCGCGCGCGCTGCAGCGCGGCCCAGGCGCCGAGCCCGCCCGGCGCGCCGATCACCACGGCCACGAACAGCAGCCCGAGATACAGCAGCCAGGCCCGCGACGCGCCCGCCACGAACACGCCGAAGGCCGTCATCACGGCGGCGCCCAGCACCGGGCCGAAAAAGCGCCCGCTGCCGCCGATCACCACGGCGAACAGCACCGTGGCCGAGCGCAGCGTGGCCACGCCGTCGCCGGACGCCACCTCCACGTCGATCAGCGTCAGCGCGCCGGACACGCCCGCGAAGCCCGACGCGATCAGCATCATCACGAAGCGGATGCGGCGCGGATCGATGCCGAGCGCGGCGGCCCGGCGCGGGTTGTCGCGCACCGCGCGTGCCACGCGCGCGAACGGCGTGACCGCGATCGCGCGCATCGCCAGCGCCGACAGCAGGCACCACGCGGCGATCAGTGCATAGGCGTGCAGATCGGTGGCGAAGTCGAGCCCGCGCCACGGCCCGAAGGACGCGCCGGCGGCGCGGTCGATCGCGATGCCGCCCGCGCCGCCGAACCAGTCGGGCAGGCTCCACGCGGCCGCCGCGATCAGCTCGCCGAGGCCGAGCGTGATCATCGCGAACGCGGTGCCGGCGCGCCGCGTGGCCAGCGCCGCGAACGGCAGGCCGAACGCCGCGCCGCCGAGCCCGCCCGCGAGCGGCAGCCACGGCAGCGCGAAGCCGAAACGATTGAATGCGTGCGCGGCCACGAACGCGCCGAGCCCGGCGAAGGCCGCGTGGCAGAACGACAGCAGGCCGGTGGTGCCGAGCAGCAGGTCGTAGGCGAGCGCGAGCACGATCAGCGCGGCCGTCTGCGCGAGCCAGGACAGCATCGCGCCATGCGGCCATGCCAGCGCCGGCAGCACGAGGACCGCCACCAGCAGGGCCACGAAGCCGAGCCAGTCGCGCGCCGGCCTCGCATCGAGGGGCAACCGGGGCTCAGGCATCGTCGCGCTCCCCGAACAGGCCGCGCGCGCGGCCCGCCAGCACGGCCACCAGCAGCAGATACGGCACGAGCGGCGCGCCCTGGGCGAGCGTCAGCGCGCGCCACGCGTCGGGCAGGCCGCCGGCGCCGAGCGCATCGGCCAGCGTGCCGAGCGAGGCCGTGCTTGCCACCGCGAAGCTCTGCACGCAGCCCACCAGCAGCGAGGCGACGAACGCGCCGCCGAGCGAGCCGAGCCCGCCGATCACCACCACCGCGAACACGATCGGCCCCACCGCGCCGGCCATCGCCGGCTCCACCACCGTGAGCGGCGCGCCGATCGCGCCGGCCAGGGCGGCCAACCCGGTGCCGACCGCGAACACCAGGTTGGTGATGCGCGGCACGTCGTGGCCGAGCGCCTCGACCGCCGCGCGATGAGTGAGCGCCGCGCGCACCACGCGGCCCACCTGGGTGGCGCGCAGCAGCATGGCGAGCGCGGCCAGCGTCGCCACGGATACCAGCATCACGAAGGCGCGATAGCGCGGAAAGGCCAGGCCGTCGAGCACGAACAGCGGCCCGTCGAGCAGCGGCGGCACCGGCGCGTCGAGCGGCGACGGGCCCCACACGAGCCGTGCGCCCTCCGCGATCAGGTAGGCCAGGCCGAAGGTCAGCAGCATCTCGCCGAGGTGGCCCTGCGCGCGCACGCGGCGCAGCAGGGTGCGCTCCGTCAGCGCGCCGAGCGCGCCCACGGCGAGCGGCGCGAGCACGAAGGCCGCCCACGGATGCCCGTGCGCGGCCAGCGTCACGCCCACGCAGGCGCCGAGCAGATAGAAGCCCGCGTGCGCGAAGTTGAGCACGCCGAGCAGGCTGAAGATCAGCGTCAGCCCGGCCGACAGCATGAACAGCAGCAGCCCGTAGCTGAGCCCGGTCAGCAGTTCGACCGCGAACGTCATGCGCGCCTCAGTCGGCGAGTGCGACGAGCGGCGCCAGCGCGGCGCGCAGCGCCTCGGGCAGCGGCACCGGGCGGCGCGTCTCGCGATCCACGTAGACGTGCACGAAATGGCCCTGCGCGGCCGGTGCGGCCTCGCCCTCGGCGAACAGGCCGATCTCGTAGCGCACGCTCGAGGTGCCGAGCCGAGCCACGCGCAGGCCCGCGTCCACGCGCTGCGGGAACGCGAGCGGCGCGTGGTAGTTGCACCGGGTCTCCACCACCAGCCCGATCGTCTCGCCGTGCTCGTAGTCGAGCACGCCGTGGCGCACGAGGTAGTCGTTCACGACGGTGTCGAAGTAGCTGTAATAGACAACGTTGTTGACATGGCCGTACACGTCGTTGTCCATCCAGCGCGTGGGGATCGCGAGGAAGTGACGATAGGCGTCGCGCGTGCGCGGGGTCGGCTTCGGCGTGGTGTCGCTCATGCGGGTCGCGGCTCCATTCAGGCGAGGGGTTCGGGTCGGGGCGATCGACGCAGGGCTTGATCCGGACGCGGATGCGGTCGCGCCGGATTCGCTATGCTGTCGGCGATTCTAGGGGAGCGGCGCGGTGGGTGCCAGCCACGGGCCGCCTTTCCGCGAGTTCGCTCGATCCCGCCCGATCCCGTTCACCACGCAAGGAGCCCGCAACCATGCCCGACCACCATCTGATCACCACCGCCTTCGAGCTGCCCGGCCACCGCATCGAGCAGTCGCTCGGCATCGCGCGCGGCATCGTGGTGCGCTCGCGCTCGATCGTCGGCTCGTTCGGCGCGTCGCTGCAGACCCTTTTCGGCGGCAACATCTCGCTGTATGCGTCGCTCTGCGAGCGCGCCCGGCAGGACGCCTACGAGCGCATGATCGCGCAGGCCGCGGGCTTCGGCGCCAACGCGATCATCGGCATGCGCTACGACGCCACCGAGATCGGCGCCGGCATCACCGAGGTGCTCTGCTACGGCACCGCCGTGCGCGCGGTGCCGCTGGCCTGACACTCATTGCCCGGGCCGGTCCACGAAGTTCACCTCGAGCCCGCGCGCGCGCATCCAGTCGGCTACCGCGTAGCCGGTGCCGGCCCGCCACGGGCGCAGGTTCGGCGGCTCCACCAGCCGGTACTCGAGCAGCTCCGGCGACAGCGCGATCTCGCCGCTCGCGCGCACGTGATAGGCGATGATCAGCTCGTTCTTGCGGATGAATTCGTACACGCCCACCAGCTCGACCGCATCGGCGTCGAGCGCGGTTTCCTCCTTCACCTCGCGCGCGATGCCCTGCTCGGGCGTTTCGCCGTTCTCGAGAAAGCCCGTGATCAGCGCGAACATGCCCTCGGGCCAGGCCGCGTTGCGCGCGAGCAGGATCCTGCCGTCGATCTCGACGATCGCCGCGACCACCGGCAGCGGGTTGTTCCAGTGCACGTAGCCGCAGGCGGGATCGGGGCAGGCCTGGCGCAGGCGGCCGCCTTCCTCGGGGGCATCGGCACGGGTTTCGAGCGGGGTGGCGCAGCGCGGGCAGAAACGGTATTCGGCAGTGGTCATCGGGGGGCGCATGCGGCGCGGCGTGCCGGCTCGATGAGGTGGAACCGTCGCGCGCCGTCGTTCGGAATGGTCGGCGAAGCGCCCATTCTAGCGAGTTTGGGGCGCGAGCATCGGCGGCCTGGCGCGGCCCGGCGAGGCGACGCTCAGGGCACCTGCGGCCTGCGCGCTGGCGGCGCGACGCGAGCCGCAGGTG
>JASLEG010000357.1 GCA_030151225.1 Burkholderia sp.
GCCCACCACCATCTCGCTGCCGTTCAAGCTGATGCTGTTCGTGCTGGTGGACGGCTGGCAGCTGCTGATCGGCTCGCTCGCGCAGAGCTTCACGTGAGCGCCAAGATCACCCCGAGCAAGGAACCGAGATGACTCCGGAAACCGTCATGACGCTCGCGCACCAGGCGATGATGGTGGGCCTGCTGCTGGCCGCGCCGCTGCTGCTGGTGGCGCTGGTGGTGGGCCTGGTGGTGAGCCTGTTCCAGGCCGCCACCCAGATCAACGAAACCACGCTGTCGTTCATCCCCAAGCTGCTCGCCGTGGTGATCACGATGGTGATCGCCGGGCCGTGGATGCTCGGCACCCTGCTCGACTACACGCGCGACATCCTCGTGCACGTGGCCACGCTCGGCACCAGCTGAGCGGCGCGTCCGCTCCCGTCCGCTCCCGTCCGCGCCCCCGGCCCGCTTCCCGACCGATGTTCTCCGTCACCTATGCCCAACTGAACGGCTGGCTCACCGCGTTCCTGTGGCCGTTCGTGCGGATCCTCGCGCTGGTGGCCACCGCGCCGCTGGTGGGCCACGCCTCCGTGCCGGTGCGGGTGAAGATCGGCATCTCCGCCTTCGTGGCGATCGCGGTGGCGCCCGCGCTCGGGCCGCTGCCGCAGGCCACCGTGTTCTCGGCCGAGGGCGTGTGGATCCTGGTGAACCAGTTCCTGATCGGCGCCTCGCTGGGCTTCACCATGCAGTTGGTGTTCGCCGTGGTGGAGGCGGCCGGCGACTACATCGGCCTGCAGATGGGGCTGGGCTTCGCCACCTTCTTCGATCCGCACGCGGGCACCACGCCGATGCTGGGCCGCGTGCTCAACGCCTTCGCGATGCTCGCCTTCGTGGCCTTCGACGGCCACCTGCAGCTGGTGGCCGCGATCGTGGAGTCGTTCAGCACGCTGCCGGTGTCGGCCGACCTGCTGCACCCGGCCGGCTGGCGGGTGATCGCCGGGGCCGGCATCAACGTGTTCTCGATGGGGCTGCTGCTGGCGCTGCCGGTGGTGGCCGCGCTGCTGATCGCCAACCTCGCGCTCGGCATCCTGAACCGCGCGGCGCCGCAGATCGGGATCTTCCAGGTGGGTTTCCCGCTGCTGATGCTGGTGGGGCTGCTGCTGGTGCAGCTGATGGTGCCCAACATGATTCCGTTCTTCGCGCGCCTGTTCGACGACGGATACGACATGATGGGCCGCGTGGCCGCGGGCTTCCGTTAAAATTCGTCTCGCGTTGCGCGAAGCGGCCCGCTGACGGTGCCGGCTTCCGGCCCCCTGCTTCCCCCTTCACGTCCTACGCCCCCGAATTCCCGCCCGGCCCCCGTGCGCCCGGCTCGCCCCGCGAGCCGTCGTGTGCCGGGTCGGGCTCGACCCGCGGTTCACCGTTCCCTTCGCGTTTTCGCCCTGCCGGCACGTGCCTCGCCGCGCGCGGCACGTGCATCGCGCATCGCGATGAAACGGAACGGGAACCGCGGGCCGGCGCCAATCAAGATTCACATGGAAAACACGATGCAGAAGATCGAATCCGCCAGTCCCGAGGCCCGCTCCGCGGATCTCGCGGCGGACAACCTCGAGCGGCTCCGGGCGCTGTTCCCCGAGGCCGTGACCGAAGGCCCGCAGGGCGCCGCGCTGAACCTCGACGTGCTGCGCACGCTGGTGGGCGAGCGCACCGTGGGCGAGGCCGACGAGAAGTACGGCCTGGCCTGGCACGGCAAGCGCCGCGCGCGCCAGCTCGCGCTCACGCCGTCCACCGGCACGCTGCGCCCGTGCCGCGACGAGAGCCTGAACTGGGACGACACCCGCAACCTGATGATCGAGGGCGACAACCTCGAGGTGCTCAAGCTGCTGCACAAGAGCTACGCGGGCTCGGTCAAGCTGGTCTACATCGATCCGCCGTACAACACCGGCAAGGAGTTCGTCTATCCCGACAACTTCACCGACAGCCTGCGCCACTACCTCGCGCTGACCGGCCAGGCCGCCGGCGGCGTGAAGGTCAGCAGCCACACCGAGGCGAGCGGCCGGTTCCACACCGACTGGCTCAACATGATGTATCCGCGCCTGAAGCTCGCCTTCGACCTGCTGGCGAAGGACGGCCTGATCGCCGTGCACATCGACGAGCACGAGGTGCACGCGCTGGTGCTGGTGATGCGCGAGATCTTCGGCGAGGAGAACGAGCTCGGCGTGGCCGTGTGGGACAAGCGCAACCCGAAGGGCGACGCGCGCGGCATCGCCTATCAGCACGAATCGATCGTGCTGTTCGCGCGCGACGCCGAATGGCTGTACGAGCACGCGCCGCTCAAGCGCCCGAAGCGCAACGCGCAGCGCATGCTGGACGCCGCGCACGACGCGATCGCCGACACCACCACCATCGCCGAGGCGACCCAGGCCTATCGCGCCTGGCTGCGCGCGCAGGCCACGCTGTCGGGCGGCGAGGCGATGTACGACCGCCTGTCGCCGGACGGCCGCGTGTACCGCCTCGTGTCGATGGCCTGGCCGAACAAGAAGCGCGCCCCCGACGACTACTTCATCGCGCTCACCCACCCCGTCACCGGCAAGCCCTGCCCGGTGCCCGAGCGTGGCTGGCGCAATCCGCCGGCCACCATGCGCGAGCTGCTCGACCGCGGCCTGATCGAGTTCGGCGCCGACGAGACCACCCAGCCGCAGCGCATCTACTTCCTCGACGAGAACCTGCACGAGAACGTGCCGTCGATCCTGCCGTTCGGCGGCTCCGACGACGCGCGCCTGAGGGCGCTGGCGATCCCGTTCGACCTGCCCAAGCCCACCGATTTCGCGGCCTCGATCGTGGGCTGGCTCACCTCCGGCGACGACCTCGTGGTGGACTGCTTCGCCGGCTCCGGCACCACCGCGCACGCGGTGATGGAAGCCAACGCGGCCGACGGCGCGCGCCGGCGTTTCGCGCTGGTGCAGCTGCCCGAGCCGCTCGATGCGTCGAGCAAGGACCAGAAGGCCGCCGCCGAGTTCTGCACGAAGCTGAAGCGCCCCGCCAACCTGGCCGAGATCACCAAGGAGCGCCTGCGCCGCGCGGCCGAGCGGATCGCCGGCGAGCACCCCGAGGCCGCGCTCGACGTGGGCTTCCGCGTGTTCCGACTCGACTCGACCAACGTGGTGGAATGGGACCCGCGCGGCGCCAACGTGCAGCAGTCGCTGCTCGACGCCGTGGAGCACATCAAGGCCGGCCGCACCGACGCCGACCTGCTGGCCGAGCTGACCATCAAGCTGGGCCTGGACCTGTGCGCGCCGGTGGACACGCTGCCGATCGCCGGCAAGCAGGTGCACGTGATCGACGGCGCCATCGTGGCCTGCTTCGCCGCGCGCATCGACCGCGCCGAGGCCGAGGTGCTGGCGCAGGGCATCGTGGGCGTGCTCGACGCGGTGGAGCTGCCGCCCGTGCACGACGTGACCTGCGTGTTCCGCGACGGCGCCTTCGTGGACGACGTGGCCAAGGTGAACCTGTCGGCGATCCTCGAGCAGCACGGAATCCGTTCCGTCCGGAGCCTGTGATGGCGGGCAACGTGTTCGACGCGCAGGCAGCCGGCGCGCCGATGATGGAGCTGCATTTCGAGGCCGATCTCGATTACCAGATCGAGGCCGTGAACGCCGTGTGCGACCTGTTCCGCGGGCAGGACGCGCATCGCGCCGCGTTCAGCGTGGACGCGGCCGGCGGCACCGACGGCAACGGTGAAACCCGTGCCGCGCGCCAGATGCCGATCGGCGTGGCCGAGACCGCGCTGGCGGTGGGCAACCGCCTCGCGCTGGACGAGGCCGCACTCGCGCGCAACCTGGCCGAGGTGCAGCTGCGCGGCGGCCTGGCGCCCTCGGGCGCGCTCGCCTCCACCGATTTCACGGTGGAGATGGAGACGGGCACCGGCAAGACCTACGTGTACCTGCGCACGATCTTCGAGCTGCACCGCCGCTACGGCTTCACGAAGTTCGTGATCGTGGTGCCGTCGGTCGCGATCAAGGAAGGCGTGTACAAGACGCTCGAGATCACCCGCTCGCACTTCCGCCGGCTCTACGACGGCGTGCCCTTCGACTACTTCCTGTACGACTCCACCCGGCTCGGCCAGGTGCGCCGCTTCGCGTCGAGCGCCACCGTGCAGATCATGGTGGCCACCGTGGCCGCGATCAACCGCAAGGACGTCAACAACCTCTACAAGCCCAGCGAGAAGACCGGCGGCGAGAAGCCGATCGACCTGATCCGCGCCACGCGCCCGATCCTGATCGTGGACGAGCCGCAGAGCGTGGACGGCGGGCTCGAGGGGCGCGGCAAGGAAGCGCTCGACGCCATGGCGCCGCTCTGCACGCTGCGCTATTCGGCCACCCACGCCGACCTCTATCAGATGGTGTATCGGCTCGACGCCGTGGACGCCTACGAGCGGCGCCTGGTGAAGCAGATCGAGGTGGCCTCGGCCACCGTGGAGGACGCGCACAACAAGCCCTACGTGCGGCTGGTGTCGGTCAGCAACCGGCGCGGCACGATCGCCGCGCGCGTGGAGCTGGACGTGGCCGCGCCCGGCGGCGTGGAGCGGCAAACCGTGACGGTGGGCGACGGCGACCTGCTCGAGCGCGTGACCCGCCGCGCCGTGTACGCCGACTATCGGATCGGCGAGATCGACACCACGCGCGGCAGCGAATTCGTGGAGCTGCGCTACCCCGGCGGCGAAAGCTTCCTGGCGGTGGGCGACGCGCACGGCGACGTGGATGCACTCGCGATCCAGCGTGAGATGATCCGCCGCACGATCCGCGAGCATCTGGACAAGGAGCTGCGCCTGAAGCCGCTCGGCGTGAAGGTGCTGTCGCTGTTCTTCGTGGACAGCGTGGAGCGCTACCGGCGCTACGCGAACGGCGGCGTGGCCGAGAAGGGCCCGTACGCGACGATCTTCGAGGACGAATACAAACGCGCCGCGCGCCTGCCCGCCTACCGATCGCTGTTCGCGAACTTCGACGCCGACACCGACGTCGCCGCCGCGCACGACGGCTACTTCTCGATCGACCGCAAGGGCGGCTGGACCGAAACCAGCGACAGCAACGCCAGCGGGCGCGAGAACGCCGAGCGCGCCTACGGGCTGATCATGCGCGAGAAGGAGCGGCTGCTGTCGTTCGCCACGCCGCTGCGCTTCATCTTCTCGCACTCGGCGCTGAAGGAAGGCTGGGACAACCCCAACGTGTTCCAGATCTGCACGCTGCGCGACATCCGCACCGAGCGCGAGCGGCGCCAGACCATCGGCCGCGGGCTGCGGCTGGCGGTGGACCAGCGCGGCGAGCGCGTGCGCGGCTTCGACGTGAACACGCTCACGGTGATCGCCACCGAGAGCTACGAGCAGTTCGCCACCCATCTGCAGAAGGAAATCGAGGCCGACACCGGCATCCGCTTCGGCGTGGTGGATCCGCACCAGTTCGCGGCGATGCCGGTGGCCGGTGCGGACGGCGCCGTCGCGCCGCTCGGCGTGGCGCCCTCCACCGCCTTGTGGACCCATCTGCACGAGGCCGGCTACCTCGACGCGCACGGCAAGGTGCTGGACGCGCTGAAGATCGTGCTGAAGGGCGGCGTGCTGCCGCTGCCGGAGCGCTTCGAGCCGCTGCGCCACCGCATCGTGGAGCTGCTGCGCAAGCTGTCGGGGCGGCTGGACGTGCGCAATGCCGACGACCGCCGCCTGCTCGCGCCGCGCCTCGACGCGAACGGCCAGCCCGTGGTGCTCGGCGAGGCCTTCGGCGCGCTCTGGGCGCGCGTGGCGGCCCGCACCACCTATCGCGTGAACTTCGACGATGCCGCGCTGGTGCAGGCCTGCATCGCCGCGCTGGCGGCCGCGCCCGAGGTGCCGCGCGCGCGCCTGCAATGGCGCAAGGCCGACATCTCGATCGGCAAGGCCGGCGTGGAAGCCACCGAGACGGCCTCGGCCGGCACCGTGGTGCTGGACGAAGGCGAGATCGCGCTGCCCGACCTGCTGACCGAGCTGCAGGACCGCACCCAGCTCACGCGCCGCACGCTGGCGGCCGTGCTGGCCGGCAGCGGCCGGCTGGACGAGTTCCGCGTCAATCCGCAGGCCTTCATCGCGCTGGTGGCCGACGCCGTGAACCGCTGCAAGCGCCAGGCGCTGGTGGACGGCATCGCCTACAAGCGCATCGGCGACGGCGTGAGCTGGCCGCTCGCACGCTTCGTGGCGGAGCCCGTCACCGCCTACCGCAAGGACCTGCGCGAGGACGTGCGCAAGTCCGTGACGAGCGCGATCGTGGTGGACTCGGCGGCCGAGCGCGCCTTCGTGGACGCGCTCGAGGCCGAGCCGGCCGTGACGCTCTACGCGAAGCTGCCGGCCTGGTTCCGCGTGCCCACGCCGCTCGGCGACTACCGGCCCGACTGGATCGTGCTGGTGGAGCAGGCCGGCGCGCCGAGCCAGTGCTACGTGGTGGAGATGGACAGCCGCGCCGACGACAACGAGCCGCGCGGCCGCGAGCGTCGCAAGATCTGCTGCGGCGAGGCGCACTTCCGCGCCATCGCGGGCGAGCACGGGCCGCTGCACTTCGTGCGCGCGCGCACCGTGGACGATCTGCTGAAGGGCACGGGGCAGACCGCCTTCGCGTTCTGACGGGCGCCCTCGCCCGTTCGCCCCATCCCCGCCGGGATGGGGTTTTCATTACATCCGGCTGACGGATTCGCTTGCCGGCGATCGGCTTCGGGTTCCCGTTCGCGCGCCCTTCAGCGCCCGGTTCACACTGCTGTCATCGCCATTTCGTTATCGATGCAGCCGTACCACCATGAGCCGATTCAGCGTTCCGAACGCCCTTTCCAACCTCACCAACGGCTCGCTGCCGGCCACGCCGGGCAACGCCAGCCATTTCAGCCCGCCGAACGCCACGCTCGGCATCGCCACCCACCAGGGCCAGCAGGCCGCGCTGGCGGGGCTGCCGTCGCGCCGGCAAGGCCGCGCGCAGCAGGCTGCCGACGGCAGCCTCTCGCCGTTCCTCGAGCACGTGCTCGACGCCACCGTGAACCCCTACGCGCCGCATCCCGGCGACGCCCACTTCATGCTGTATTTCGAGCCGCCGCCGGGCCAGCCGGCCGCGCACGGCGCCGCCGAGCAGTTCCGCCAGCAATTCCAGCGGCGCGCGCTGGCCTGGCCCGGCAGCGTGCGCGCGAGCCGCGCCGACCTGGGCATGTCCGAGCACCGGCTCGCGATGCTCGACATCGGCGGCGAAGGCCAGAAGATCGACTACGCCGACGGCGAGCCGATGCGCAGCGGCAACCTGCACGCGGTCAACGTGAACGCGCAGACGATCGCCTCGCCCGGCGACTTCCACCTGCAGACGCTGGCCGACGCGCAGCCCACCATGGCCAGCAGGTTCGAGATCCCGAACCTGGTGCGGCCGGCCGAATCGTGGCCGGGCCCCGGCGACCGCGCCGAAGGCCTGCTGCCCTTCGCCGACGGCTTCTCGAACCTCACCATGACCGAGGGCGCGCCCGTGTTCGATTACCACGTGGCGGAGATGTCGCGCGTCACGTCGAAGGCGGGCTGGATGATGCTGGCCGTGGACGACACCTTCGCCGACAGGATCGGCGAGCTGGCCAGACAGCACAACGGGCACGGCGAGGTGTGGACCTTCCCGCCGAAGGACGGGAGCATGAACCGCTACGTGATCCCGCCGCGTGCCGCGCTCGAGGGCGGCGCGGCCGAGGACTATCGCGCGATGTGGAGCGAGGCGTCCGCGCACGATGCCTATGACGTGGCGCAGACGATCGCGCTGCATCAGACGGGCGGGATGTCGGTGGCCGAGGCGCGGCAGGCGGCGCCGGGGCTCAGGGACACGCGCGGGGAGATCGATTTCTCCACGCTGGGTGCGGCCTCGAATCGGCAGCACGACGAGCTGTGATTCGTCGCCCGCACAGCATTTGAAATCGGTTGTGCACGCAGTTATCCACGCGCCGCGGTATCCCCACAGGTTTCAAGCCGTGCGTATACACAAGTAGTAATAGTTAACAAACGGCGGCCGAAACTGTGGATAACCGCGTTTACGCCTTTTCGATCAGCGCTGTGGGGATCGCATAACCGGGCGGCGCGGATGTGCACAGCACAGGGCAACACGGAACAACTTCGCCCACAGCCTGTGCGTATCCGTGTTTTGCCCAATCTGTCCACAGCCTGTCCGCTGTGATGCCCTGTGTGCCTGCGGCCGGTTTCAGCCGCGCACGATCTCCATCGCCTGGTTCAGCGTGGCGTCGCTGACGCCCACCGTGGGCGCCACGAACGCGTAGTTGTAGCCGCGCTGCGAGCCGTATTGCGCGAGCAGCGCGCCGTCGCGGCGCGAGCCCGGCTTCAGCATGCGGCGCTGCGCATCGGGCGGGCGTACGTAGAAGCTCACCACGTTGCCGGCCGTGTCGCGGTAGAACACCATCGCCGAGGTGCCGCCGTCCTCGGTCGAGAACAGCCGGCCGCCCACCGGCGTGAAGCCGGCCCTGACCAGATCGGGCAGAGGGATCGGGCTGCCCACCGAGCGGTCGAGCCAGGCCTGCAGGTCCGCCTGCTGGCCGGTGGCGTAATCCACGCTCGCGCTGCGGTTCACCACCACCATGCGATAGGCGGTGAGCGCGTCGGCCATCGGCAGGATCGGGCGGAACTTCATGGTGCTCGAGGCCGCGGTGAAGATCGCGTTCGGGTCGGCCGAACCGGTTTCGCCGTTCGGGCCGGCGGCGGCCAGCGCGGGCGCCGCGTTCATCTGCCAGCCGCGCATCTGCCAGTCGGCGCCGCCGCCCAGGCCCACGCACAGCAGCAGCGCCGCCGCGATCGCGAAGCGCGTGCGGGTGCGCGCGTGGCGCCGGGCGCGCAGCGCGGCCGGATCGAGTTCGCGGGTGGGTGCCGGCAGCGCCAGGCCGTCGAGCGCCGCGCGCAGCGCCTGCGCGTCGCGGCGCCACTGCTGCACCTCGGCGGCGCGCTCGGGATGGGCGTCGAGCCAGTGCTCGACCGCGGCGCGTTCGGGCGCGTCGAGGCGGCCGTCCACGTAGGCCTGGAGATCGTGGTCGTCGGGCGGAATGTTCATTTCATCAATCGCAGCTTGGGAGCGGGGGATTCGCCGTCGCCGTGGGCGCGCAGCGCGGCGCGGGCGCGCGACAGGCGCGACATCACCGTGCCGATCGGAATGTCGAGCAGCTCGGCCACCTCGCGGTAGCTGAAGCCTTCCACGGCCACCAGCAGCAGCAGGCTGCGCTGCTCGGTGCCGAGCTTGCCGAACGCGTCGAGCATCGAGCGCGTGACGATTTCGTCCTCGGCGGACGGCCATTGCGGCTCCTCGCCGCCGCCCAGGCGCCCGAGCCGGCCCAGCAGGCCCGCGTAGCGCCTGGCGCTGCGGCGCGAATCGAGGAACTGGCGATACAGGATCGTGAACAGCCAGCTGCGCAGCGCTTGCGCGTCGCGGCGCTCGGCCCAGTGCGTGAGCGCGCGCTCGAGCGTGCCTTGCACGAGATCGTCGGCCGCGTGCACGTCGCGCGTGAGCCACAGCGCGAAGCGCCGCAATCGCGGCAGCAGTTCGCGCAGGGAATCGTCGAGATCGGCAGTGGACATGGTGGGCCGCCGGGCGGCAAGGGTGGTGGTGTCATGCGTGGGACGCCAGCCGCTCGACTTTATTCCATTTCGCCGCGCCATCCCGATTTCGAGGAAATTTGCGGGGGCGAGGGAATAAACCCCCGGGCCGTTCGTCCCATGCACGTCCCCAACGACTTCCAAAGGTCAGGAGCGAACGATGACGCATCCTCCCCCCAATACTCCCCGGCCGCCGAGCGGCGGCAACGCCTGGCGCTGGGCCGCGATCGGCGGCACCGTGCTGGTGGCCGCCGCCGCATTCGGCTACACGGCCGGCTGGCTCACGCCGCACCGGCTCACCACCGCGCGCATCGTGAATGCGCTGCAGGGCCCCGGCGATCCGCACCCGGGCTACCGTCGCAACCACGCCAAGGGCATCTGCGTGAGCGGCTATTTCGAGAGCAGCGGCGACGGCGCCGCCTTCTCGAGCGCGTCGTTCTTCGGCCAGGGCGTGCGCACGCCCGTGCTGGGCCGCTTCGCGGTGCCGGGCGGCAACCCCTACGCGCCCGACACCAGCGTGCCGATCCGCAGCTTCGCGCTGCGCCTGACCGCGCCCGACGGCGCCCAGTGGCGCACCGGCATGAACGCCATGCCCGTGTTCCCGGTGGCCACGCCCGAGGCGTTCTACGCGCAGGTGGTGGCCACCAGCCCCGATCCGGCCACCGGCAAGCCCGATCCGAAGAAGGTGGGCGCGTTCTTCGCCGCGCACCCCGAAACCGCCGCGTTCCGCGAGTGGGTGAAGACGGCCAGGCCCAGCGCGAGCTTCGCCACCGAGACCTATTACGGCATCAACGCCTTCTATTTCGTGGATCCGCAGGGCATGAAGCACGCCGTGCGCTGGCGCGTGGTGCCGGAACAGGCCGATGCCGGCGGCGCGAGCGCCGTGGCGAGCGGCCCGAACGTGCTGCAGCCGGACCTCGAAAGCCGGCTGGCGAAGGGGGCGCAGCGCTGGCACTGGCTGGCCACCTTCGCGAACCCCGACGACCCCGTGAACGACGCCACGAAAACCTGGCCGGCCGACCGCAAGACGATCGACCTCGGCACGCTGGTGATCGACCACGCCGAGCCGCAGGATTCCGGCCCGTGCCGCGACGTCAATTACGACCCCACCATCCTGCCGCCCGGCATCGAGGTGTCGGGCGACCCGCTGCTGGCGGCGCGCTCGGCCGCCTATGCCGATTCGTATCGCCGCCGCACCAGCGAGGAAGCCGGCGTGCCCGGCTATGCGCGTGCCAAGACCCCTGCCACGGAGGCTCGATGATGAAGACCGGTTTCCATCCGATTGCGCGGCTGCTGCACTGGCTGATGGCCGCCCTGATCCTGGCGATGCTGTTCATCGGCGTGGGCATGGTGGGTTCCGTGTCCGCGCGGCACGCCGTGCTGGTGGCGATCCACAAGCCGCTGGGCATCGCCATCCTGGTGCTGGTGATCGTGCGGCTGGTGGTGCGCTTCACCAGCCGGCCGCCCGCCCTGCCCGCCGACCTGCCGCTCTGGCAGCGCGCGGCCGCGCACCTGTCGCACTGGGTGCTGTACGGGCTGATGCTGGCGATGCCGCTGATCGGCTGGGCCATGCTGTCGGCCGGCGGTTATCCGGTGACGCTCGGCGGCGGCGTGCAGCTGCCGCCGCTGATGGGCGCCGACCCCGTGGCCTTCGCGTGGCTGCGCAACGCGCACGAGGCGCTGGCCTTCGTGCTGTTCGCCACCGTGCTCGGCCATCTGGCCGCCGCGCTGTTCCACGGGCTGATCCGCCGCGACGGCGTGCTCGGCAGCATGGTGCGCGGGCGCTGAGGCTCGGCGAAGGAGCGCGGCTGGCGGCGCGCCCTGCCCGGCCGTTTCAGGGCTGCACGTCGCCGGTCGACAGCGCGGCCAGCGCGTCGGTCAGCGCCTGCAGCGCCTCGCGCGCGCCGTGGATGCCGCTGGACTCGATGCGCTGTTCGAGATCGAGGCACTGCTGCGCGAGCTCGCGCCGGCGGAAGATGCCGAGCGCGCCCTTCAGCGAATGCAGCTCGGCCAGCAAGGCCGGCGCGTCGCCGCGCAGCGCTGCATCGTTGAGGATGCCGATCGATTTCGCGCAGGCCGCGCGGAACGCCACCACGATGTCCGGCGACAGCGGGCGGCCGCCGAGCGGCGCTTCGTCGTCGGCGTGGGCGGTGCGGACCGCTTCCGTCTCGCAGCCCGCCTCGCCCTGCCCGGCCAGCTCGCGCAGGATGCGCGCGAGCGCCGTGAGCGACAGCGGCTTCGAGGCCACCGTGTGGAGGCCGAGCGCGGCGCAGCGCTGGCGCTCGTCGAGCGTGACGTCGGCCGTCACCGCCACGATCGGCGTGTGCGGCCAGCGCTCGCGCACGATCGTGGCGAGCGTGTAGCCGTCCATGCGCGGCATGTTCAGATCGGTCAGCACCACGTCGTAGCGCGTGTCCGACAGCGCCTCCAGCGCCTCGATGCCGTCCGCCACCAGGTAGGCGCGGCAGCCGAGCACGGCCAGCTGCTCGGCCAGCAGGCGGCGATTCACGTCGTTGTCCTCGGCCACCAGCACGTGCAGGCCGAGCGGGCGCGCCGGCGCCGCGCCGGGCGGCAGCGCGCCCGCAGCCGGCGCCAGCGGCGCACCGTTCAGCAGGTGTTCGAGCGCCGCGCGCAGGCCCGCCGGCGCGTGGCTCGACACCGTGAGCATGCGGCCCAGTCGCATCGCGTGCAGCGGGCCTTCGTCGCTGGCGTTGATCACGGCCGCGCACTCTTCCACCAGCCGGTTCTCGGCGGCCGGCGACCAGCCGCTGCGATCGCCGCAGATCAGCAGCACGCGGCCGTTGCCGTCGGCGACGGCATCCGGATGGCGGATCGGCTCGACCGTCGCGCCCCAACTGCCGAGCAGCGGCGTGAGCGACGCCTGCACCGCCTCGTCCGTGGCGAGCAGCGTGACGCGCGCGCCGTGCAGCGTGGGCGGCGTGCGCACGATCGGCAGGCTGCCCGGATCGAGCGCGTCCAGCGGCACGCGCACCGTGAAGCAGCTGCCCTCGCCGGCCGTGCTGGCCGCCTCGATCATGCCGCCCATGCGCACCGTGAGGCGCTGGCACAGCGCCAGGCCGAGGCCCGTGCCGCCGAAGCGGCGCGAGATCGACGAATCCGCCTGCACGAACGGGCTGAACAGGCGCGCGCGCTGCGCCTCGTCGATGCCGATGCCCGTGTCGATCACCTCGATCACGAACAGGCCGCCGCGCTCCGCCGCGATGCTGGTGCGCAGCGTCACGCGCCCCTGCTCGGTGAACTTGATCGCGTTCGACAGCAGGTTGTGCACGACCTGCGCGAGCCGGCCCGCGTCGCCGCGCATCGGCTGATCGAGCGCCGCGAGGAACTGGCCGTGCAGCGCCACCTGTTTGGCGCGTGCCACCGGCGCGAACATCGCCAGCGCGCGCGTGATCACGTCCGTCACGTCGAAGCGCAGGTGTTCGAGCTGCATCTCGCCCGCCTCGATCTTGGAGAAGTCGAGCACGTCCTCGATGATCGCGAGCAGGCCGTTCGACGAGCTGCGAATCGTGTCGAGGCGGTCGCGCTGCAGCGGGTTCAGCGGCGAATGGCCCAGCAGCTCCAGATTGCCGAGGATCGCGTTCAGCGGCGTGCGGATCTCGTGGCTCATCGCCGCGAGGAAGGCCGATTTCGCCGCGTTCGCCTGATCCGCGGCGCGCTTCGCGTCGCCGAGCTGGAGCTGCAGGCGGCGGCTGGTGGTCATGTCGAAGAAGGCCGTGACCAGCACGTTCTCGCCCAGGTAGCGGCCTTCCGCGAAGCGCGCCTGCAGGGCCAGGTCGCTGCCGTCGAGCGTGCGCAGGCTCACGTCTTCCTGAAACACTTCGTCATGCGAAACATGGGGCGAGGCGGCGCGCAGGCGGTAGCGGCGCAGCAGCACGTCGAGCAGGTGGGGCATGCCGCCCTCGATGCGCTCGGCCAGCGCCGTCAGCTCCGAGCCGCCGTTCAGCAGCTTGCCGCTGGCGGTGGATACGAGGCCGATGCCTACCGGCACCGTCTCGATCATGGTGCGGCTCAGGCGCTCGCTGTCGAACACCTGTTCCGAGCGGTGGTACATGGGCGCGAACACGCGGCGGTTCAGCTGGAACAGCAGCAGCCAGATCGTGGCGAGCAGGGCCAGGGCGATGGCCGTGGCGGCGAGCGCCTTGCCGGCGACCGCGCTGGCGACGTCGCGCCACGTGTAGGTGTAGACGAGCGAGAAGCCCGAGGTGCCGAGCGGGCGGGCCAGCACGAAGCAGCCGTCGCGTTGCGTCTGGGTGAGGCCGCTGGCGTTCACGGCGTGGGTGCGCTTCCAGTGCGAGGCCGCGGCCAGTGCCTGCGCAGCATTCGGGCTGCGCGAGGCGCTGGCCACCACCGCGCCGTCGTCGGTGACGATCGCATACGTGCCGTCGTAGTGGCCATCGGCGATCGGCCAGGTGAGGTTGCCCGGTTCCACTTCGCTGACGAGCACTGCCATCACGCGGTTGTCGGCCACCACCGGCGAGGCGAGCTGCAGCACCTGGCGGCCCGAGGGCACGGCATACAGGCGCGGCACCCAGTAGGCGCGCGGGCGCTCCTGCAGCAGCGAGTCGGGCGGGCGCAGGGCCAGGGTGGCCGCGCCGTCGGTGAGCTCGTGCACGAACTGGCGGCGGCCGGCTTCCGTGGCGAGGCGGGCTGCGTTCACCACGTGGCTGGCCGGCACGATCGCCACCACGCTGCCGTCGGCGGTGAAGAAGATCTGCGAGGGCGGGCGCTCGAGGATCTGCTGGACGGCCACGTTCGCGCGGCCGATCTGGGTGGCGAACGCGAAGGCGCGCACCAGCTGCGCATCCGTGAGGGCCGTGTGCGGCGCGCCGGCGATCAGCATCTCCACCGGCTCGGACGGGAACGGGCGCCAGCGCAGCAGGTTGCCGTTGGCGCGGAACTGGCGGATCAGCGCGCGCGCCGTGTCCAGCTCGTCGCCCGAGGCCATTTCGGCGCGCACCAGGCCGTACAGGAAGGCCTGTTCCACCGCGTTGATGCGGCCCTGCACGAGGCGATGGGCGCTGGTGAAGTTCTGGCGCTCGTCGGCGATGTGCGCGTTGACGAGGTAGAGCACTTCCGTGCCCAGCGCGAAACCCATGATCAACGTGGCCATCCAGCGGCCGCCGACCACCAGCAGGCGGTGGTAGTGGTGGAGTTCGTTGAGGGTTTTGCGAAGGGTGGGCATGGGGGCGGGGTGCGTGGTGGGGGCGGGTTATTTTGCCATTGGCGGGGAAGGGGGATTTGATCTGGATGGGGGAGATCTTCGTCTCGCGGGTCAGGCAGCGGGGATCAAAACCCGCGCACGGCATGGCGCCGGCGCGGATCCCGATCTGGAACATGGATGGCTCTTGACGACTTCAGGTCACGTTGGCCGTTCGGCCTCGGACAGGACCGGGGCCGCAATACGACGCAATCCTGCCGAGTGCCGGCTCGTTGCGTCGATCCCGATTTCGACCAGAAGGTGCTCGAAGGTGTGCTCGGTGAGGCGCGCGCGGATGGCGTCGAGCAAGGCTTCGAGCTGGTCGAAGTGATCGGCGGCGTAGGCGGCGATGAGGGCGGCTTCGCGGGGGACGGGGCGGTCAGGCATGGTGGTGGGCCTCCGCGTGGTTGCGATGGATGTTGCTGGGTGCCGTTTCTGGCGTTGTTGCGACGTTCAGGCCTCGCAGGTCTGCGTGAGGCGTAGAGAAGGGAAGGCGAGTGTGCTGGCGATACACGGGTATGAACTGGCGCATGGGATGCGACCTCCTTGGGCGGATGAAGAATCCGGCTCCTGCCGAGTGAAATAGCAGGCGTCCGCCTTGGATCAGTTCCGGCTGTCATCCCGGGTCGCGGTTGGTCGTGCGACTGGGTGAGATTACTGCCTAAAGTCGAACAGCACAAAGGGCGAGAGGTCGCGGGAGTAACTGTCAGATCGGGTCGCGACTTCTACAGTTAAGCACCAAATCGATGATGGGGCCTGTCCGTAATTTCGTGTTCGAGGCATATTCATGTCCCAAGGAGGACGTATGCCTCGCAAACCGAAAGCCAAGCCGGCCGATCTGCCGGCGATCCCCGCTGAACTGCTGGAGCAATTCGGCAATGGCCCGATGACG
>JASLEG010000260.1 GCA_030151225.1 Burkholderia sp.
CGACGCGCATACCGGTGTGCTGCTGGCCTCGCTCGCCGAGGGCCGCGCGCCGCTCGACGCGGTGCGGCGCGCGAACGCCGCGGCCGCGCTGGCCGTCACGCGCTACGGGCCGGCCACGGCCCCGACGCGCGCGGAGATCGACGCACTGGCGGGCGGCGCAGACGTCCCGAATCGGTGACGCTGTGTCGCAAGCCGGCGCGACGAGCCGCAACACGCGGCCGCGCATGCCGCCCGAGGTCGCGCATGGCGCTCGCGTCGACCCGCATTCACACTCGCGCCGCTACAATACGCCCCGCCGCGTGCGATTCCCCCCACCATTCCATGCACACGCGATGCAATCTGATCGTCAAATGTAACAAGACGTTATTGATACTCCCGTGATGCCACTCTGCGCATCAGTTCTTACAAAGTGGAAATATCCGGACGGGGGGGGAGTCGTTATAGTCGAATCACTCAATGAAACCACCGTAAGGGGACTCCATGAAAAGCTTGCGTGTTGCTTCGCTCGTGACCGGTCTTGCTGCGCTGTTCGTGTCCGGTGCCGCAATGGCGCACGTCAGTGTCGGCATCAACCTGGGCGTTCCGGCGTATGTTGCGCCCGCACCCGTCTACGCACCGCCGCCGCCCGTCGTCTATCAACCGGCTCCCGTCTATGCGCCGCCGCCCGCGATCATCATCGGCTGGCACGGTGACCGCTACTGGGACGGCCGCCGCTACTGGGGCCGCGACGAGTGGTATCGCCATCATGGCGGCCCGGGCTGGCACGGCGGTGGTCCGGGCTGGCATCACGGCGGCCCCGGTGGCCCCGGCTGGCAAGGCCACGACGGCTGGCGCCGCTGATCGGCGCGCGATGCCCGATGCCTGATCCGACCGGATCGCGCCGGCATCGCGACCCGACCGCGGTCCCGAACCGCCCGACCTCGTCGGGCGGTTTTGTCTTGTGCGGCCCGCGCGAATGCCCACCGGCCGGGGCGGACTCGGTAGAATGCCCGACACAGCCACCGCTCCACGCGCGATTCCGTCTCCATGCCGATTCCGTCGTTCCGGACCGCCGCGCGCCGCTGCGCCGCGCACCGCCTCGTGCCTCACCTCGTGCAGTGCTTCGCCGCTGGCGGTCGTGCCGCGCTGCCGCTGGCACTGAGCCTCGCCGGCGGCCTGTTCGCCGCGTCGCCCGCCCACGCCGTCTACGCGATCGCGCAATACGGCGCGCCCAAGTACCCGGCCGGCTTCAGGCATTTCGATTACGTGAACCCTGACGCGCCGAAGGGCGGCACGCTGGTGCTCGCCAATCCGAGCCGGCTCACCTCGTTCGACAAGTTCAATCCATTCACGCTGCGCGGCAACTCCGCGCCGGGCATCGGCATGCTGTTCGAGAGCCTCGCCACCGGCAGCGCGGACGAGCCGGCGAGCGCCTACGGGCTGCTGGCCGACGACATCGCGATCGCGCCCGACCGGCGCGCCGTGACCTTCCACATCAATCCGCGCGCGCGCTTCTCGAACGGCGATCCGGTCACGGCCGCCGACGTGAAGTATTCGTTCGAGACGCTGAAGAGCCCGAAGGCCGCGCCGCAGTACGCGGCGTATTTCTCGGAGATTTCGCGCGCGGTGGTGGTCGATCCGGCCACGGTGCGCTTCGAGTTCACGCGGCCCGATCGCGAACTGCCGCTGATCGCGGGCGCGGTGCCGGTGTTCTCGCCGAAGTGGGGGCGCAAGCCCGACGGCTCGCAGGTGCCGTTCGACCAGCTCGCGTTCCAGCAGCCGGTGGGCAGCGGGCCCTATCTGATCGACAGCTACGACGGCGGCCGCACCATCCGCTATCGGCGCGATCCGCGCTACTGGGGCGCCGAGCTGCCGGTGCGGGTCGGCACCAACAACTTCGCGCGCATCGTCTACAAGCTCTACGGCGACGGGGTCGCGCGCCTCGAGGCCTTCAAGGCCGGCGACTACGACGCGATGGTCGAGTACATCGCGCGCAACTGGGCGCGGCGCGACGTGGGCAAGCGCTTCGACAGCGGCGAGCTGGTCAAGCGCGAATTCCGCCAGCACAACGGCGCGGGCATGCAGGGCTTCCTGATGAACCTGCGCCGGCCGCTGTTCCAGGACGTGCGCGTGCGCGAGGCGCTCGACCTGGCCTTCGACTTCGAATGGCTGAACCGGCAGCTGTTCTTCGGCGGCTACACGCGCCTGAACAGCTATTTCGCCGATACCGAGCTGCAGGCCACCGGCACGCCGGGCCCGGGCGAGCTCGCGATCCTCGAGCCGTTGCGCGCGCAACTGGATCCTTCCGTGTTCGGGCCGATGCCCGTGCAGCCGTCCACCAATCCGCCGGGCTCGCTGCGCGCCAATCTGCTGAAGGCGCGCGCGCTGCTGGCCGACGCGGGCTGGATCTATCGCGACGGCGCGCTGCGCAATGCGAAGGGCGAGCCGTTCCGCTTCGAGATCCTCGACGACGCGGGCAGCGCGATGGCGCCGGTGGTCACGGCCTATCAGCGCAATCTCGCCAAGCTCGGCATCGTGGCCGACTTCCGCTCGGCCGATTTCGCGCTGCTGCAGAAGCGCGTCGACGCGTTCGACTACGACATGACCTCGGTGCGCTACCCGGGCGTGCAGGTGCCGGGCTCCGAGCAGGTGGCGCGCTTCGCGAGCCGCTACGCCGACCAGACCGGCTCGGACAACATGATCGGGCTGAAGTCGCCGGCGGTGGACACGATCCTCAAGACGCTGGTGCAGGCGCAGACACGCGAGCAGCTGCTCGACGCCACGCATGCGCTGGACCGCGTGCTGATGCACGGCTATTACGCGGTGCCGCAGTGGTACAGCGCCGTGCACCGCATCGCCTACAAGCGCACGCTCGCCTATCCGTCCACGCTGCCGCTGTACTATTCGGCCGAGGACTGGATCGCCTCGATGTGGTGGGTGCGGCCCGATCAGGGCCAGCCGGCCGGCCACTGAGCAATGGCGCGCCACGCCGCTTTCCGTCACGGCCGGCCCGCGCGACCGTCCGCCCCGACTCACCGCAACTGACCGCGCCGCGCGCGCCGAGCCCCGACATCGCCTATGTGGAGCTACATCCTCAAACGCCTGCTGCTGATGATCCCGACCCTGCTCGGCGTGCTGACCATCACCTTCGCCGTGATCCAGTTCGTGCCGGGCGGGCCCGTCGAACAGGCCGCCCAGGAGCTGCGCCACGGCGCCGAGCAGGGCCACACGCCGTTCGGCCTGCGCGGCTACACGGGCGTGGACCCGCAGCAGCTCGCCCAGCTCAAGGCGCTGTACGGTTTCGACAAGCCGCCGCTCGAGCGCTACGGCCTGATGCTCGAACGCTTCGCGCGCTTCGATCTGGGCCAGAGCTACTTTCATCACCAGAGCGTCTGGTCGCTGGTGGTGTCGAAGCTGCCGGTGTCGATCAGCATCGGCATCTGGACCTTCCTGTTCACCTATCTGATCTCGGTGCCGCTCGGCATCGCCAAGGCGGTGCGCAACGGCTCGCCCTTCGACGTGGCCTCGAGCCTCGCGGTGCTGGCGGGCTTCGCGATTCCGGGCTTCGTGCTCGGCGTGCTGCTGCTGGTGCTGTTCGGCGGCGGTTCGTTCTGGCAGTGGTTCCCGCTGCGCGGGCTGACCTCGGACAACTTCGCGCAACTGAGCCTCGGCGGCAAGATCCTCGACTACTTCTGGCACCTCGTGATGCCGATCACGGCATCGGTGGTGGGCAGCTTCGCGGTGATCACCATCCTGACCAAGAACGCCTTCCTCGACGAGATCCGCAAGCAGTACGTGCTGACCGCGCGCGCCAAGGGGCTCTCGGAGCGGCGCGTGCTGTGGAAGCACGTGTTCCGCAATGCGCTGCTGCCGCTGATCGTCGGCTTCCCGGCCGCCTTCGTCGGCGCGTTCTTCTCGGGCAGCCTGCTGATCGAGACGCTGTTCTCGCTCGACGGGCTCGGCCTGCTGTCCTACGAGTCGATGATCCGCCGCGACTACCCGGTGGTGCTCGGCACGCTCTACATCTTCACGCTGATCGGCCTCGTCACGAAGCTGATCTCCGACCTCTGCTACGTCTGGGTCGATCCGCGGATTCAATTCGACCAACTGGAGTCCTGACGTGAGCCGAGCTGCCGTGTCCCCCCGGATCGACGCCGCCCGCGCGCGCGTCTCGCCGTCGCCCGCGCGCCGCGTGTGGCGACGCTTTCGCGCCCAGCGCCTCGGCTACTGGAGCCTCGTGATCTTCGTGGTGGCGTTCGCCGCGAGCCTGGCCGCGCCGCTGTGGTCGAACGACCGGCCGCTGGTGGTGCGCTACGACGGCCATTACTACTTTCCGATCGTCAGGGACTACGCCGAGACCACCTTCGGCGGCGACTTCCCGACCCCGGCCGACTACCTCGATCCCTACGTGCGTCACAAGCTCGACGCGCCCGGCAACTTCGTGATCTATCCGCCGAACCGCTATTCGTACACCACGCTGAACTACTTCTCGGCGCTGCCGAACCCGGCGCCGCCGTCGCGCGACAACTGGCTCGGCACCGATGCGCAGGGCCGCGACCTGCTCGC
>JASLEG010000358.1 GCA_030151225.1 Burkholderia sp.
ATCGAGCTGGGCGAGATCGAGGCGGAGCTGGTGGATCAGGCGGGCATCCGCGAGGCGGTGGTGATGGCGCGGCCGGGCCCGGGCGGGCTGCGGCTGGTGGCGTACGTGACGGCTGAGGGCGGCGCGCGCGTGGAGGCGGGCAGCTTGCGCGAGGCGCTGCTGGGGCGGCTGCCGGCGCACATGGTGCCGACGGCGCTGGTGGTGCTGGATGCGCTGCCGCTGACGCCGAACGGCAAGATCGACCGCAAGGCGCTGCCGGCGCCGGAGCTGGGCGGGGAGCGCCACGAGGCGCCGGAAGGCGCGGCGGAAGCGGCGCTGGCGGAAGTCTGGCGCGAGGTGCTCGGGGTGGAGAAGGTGGGCCGCCACGACAATTTCTTCGAGCTCGGCGGCCATTCGCTGCTGGCCCTCCAGGCGCAGCGCCGTCTGACACGCCAGCTCGGCGTGGAGATCCCGCTCGCCGCGTTCTTTTCAGGCGCGAGCCTGCGCGATCTGGCTCACGCGTGGCTGGGCGGGCTCGATGCGTCGCGGGCCGCGCAGCAACAGGTTGTGAGCGACATGCAATCCCTGCTCGACGATCTGATCGATTGACCGACAGGACGGCCCATGTGGCCGAACAAGAGGACCCCCGATATCAATGATGCAAGCTGATGTTTTCCGCCGCCTGCGGCGCCTCGCCTGCGGTCTCGCCGCGGCGGCCGTGGCGGCGTCCTGTTCCTCGCTTCCGGGCGTGACGACCGGCGCGGCCGGCCCGGCCACCTATCACGCCGAGGTGTCGCGTGCCGCCGATGGCGTGCCGCACATCACCGCCGGCGACTGGGGCAGCCTCGGCTACGGTTACGGCTACGCCCAGGCGTCGGACACGCTGTGCACGATGGCCGAGGCCTTCGTCACGTATCGCGGCGAGCGCTCGCGCTACTTCGGTGCCGACGGCAGGCTCGGCGACGCGTCCACGCTCGGGCAGGCCAGCAATCTCGACGCGGATTTCTTCTTCCGGCTGGTGGATTCCGGCGCGGTGGTGGCGCGCTATCGCGACAGTCAGACGCCGGCCCTGCGCGCGCTGGTGCGCGGTTTCGCCTCCGGTTACGACCGCTACCTGGGCGAGCTGCGCGCGGGCCGCGCGCCGGGGGCGCATCAGGCCTGCCGTGACGCGGCCTGGGTGGCGCCGATCGGCGAGGACGACATCTATCGCCGCCTGTACGCGGCGAATCTGGCCGGTGGCCTGACGCGCTTCATCGGCAGCATCGCCAATGCGCAGCCGCCCCGGCCGGCGGCCGCGCACGCCTCGGCGGCTGCGGCGCCCGACGCGCGGCCGACGCTCGGCCCGCAGGCGCTCGCGGACGCGCTGGCGGTCGGCGGTCGCGTGGGGATCGGCAGCAATGCGCTCGCGTTCGGCGCGGACGCCACCCGCGACGGCCGTTCGGTGCTGTTCGGCAACCCCCACTGGTTCTGGTCGGGGCCCGACCGCTTCTACGAGGCGCGCCTGACCGTGCCGGGGCGCCTCGACGTCAGCGGCGCCGCCTTTCTCGGCGTGCCGGTCGTGATGATCGGCTTCAACCGCGACGTGGCCTGGACCCATACCGTGTCGAGCGCGCGCCGCTTCGGCATCTTCGAGCTCTCGCTGGCGCCGGGGCAGCCCACCACCTACCGCCACGACGGCAAGCCCGAGCCCATGACGCCGGTGCCGCTGTCGGTGCAGGTGCGCGAGCCGGATGGCTCGCTGAAGACGGTCGAGCGCACGCTGTACCGCACGCGCTTCGGCCCCGCGGTGAACCTGAGCCGCTTTTCGCGGCAGCTCGGCTGGAATCAGGCGAAGGCCTACGCGATCGCCGACATCAACGCGGACAACTTCCGGATCTTCGAGAACTTCTTCGAATGGGGCCAGGCACGCTCGCTCGATCAGTTCATCGCCACCCAGAAGCGCTTCGCCGCGATGCCGTGGGTCAACACGGTGGCGATCGGGCGCAATGATCCGCGCGTCTGGTACGCCGACATCGGCGCGGTGCCGAACGTGCCCGACGCGCTCGCGCGGGCCTGCACCACGCCGGCCGGCAAGGCCGCCGGCCGGCTGATGCCGGGCATGCCGTTCCTCGACGGGTCGCGCGCCGACTGCGCGTGGCAGGATGCGCCGGGTGCCGTGCAGGCCGGCGCGTTCGCGGCGGACGCGATGCCGTCGCTGCTGCGGCGCGATTTCGTCGGCAACATGAACAACAGCTACTGGCTCGCGAATCCGGCCGCGCCGATCGCCCGCCATCCGGCCATCTTCGGGGCGTGGGGCACCGGCCTGTCGCTGCGCGCGCAAGCGGGCTATGCGTTCGCGCAGCAGCGCAGTGCCGGCCGCGATGCCGACGCGCAGGCCCTGCGTGCCTTCGCGCTGGAGAGCGGCGCGCTGTCGGCGCGGCGCTTCAAGCAGCCGCTGCTCGACGCCGCCTGCAGCCGGAAATCGGTTACGCTCGCGGTGCCCGCCGCGGCGGGCGGCCAGGCCGGCACGCGCACCGTCGCGCTCGACGAGGCGTGTCGCGTGCTGCGCGACTGGCACGACACCGCGTCGGTCGACGATCGTGGCGCCGTGCTGTGGGATGCCGTCTGGGCGCAGCTCGGCAAGCTCGATCCGGCCAGCCTGTATGCGCTGCCGTTCGATGCGAACGATCCGGTGAACACGCCGCGCGGGCTGCGTGCCGATCCGGCCGTGCTGTCCCGCGCGCTCGGCGAGGCGGTGGCCGCGATGCAGGATCGCGGCGAGCGGCTCGATCTGGCGCGCGGCGACGTGCTGCAGGTGGACGTCGCCGGCACCCGCGTGCCGCTGTTCGGCGGTTGCGAGGCGGCCGGGTATTTCACCTCGGCCTGCGCCGACGACGAGCGGCCCGACCGGCCGACCGCCGCCTCCGGGCTGTTCGGCAACACCTATCTGCAGGTGGTGTCGTTCGACGCGGACGGTGCGCATGCGCGGACCATGCTCGCGCCGTCCGAGTCGGACGATCCCGCCTCGCCGTACCATGCGCTCGGCACGCGGCGCTACGTCGAGCGCGAGTGGAGCACGGTGCGCCTCGGTGCCGCGGCACCGGCGAGCGGCGAAGCCGGTCCGGCGCTCGTGCTCGACGGCAGCGATGCCGGCCTGCCCTGAGCCGCGGCGCGGGCAGGCGGCGGCCGCGAAGCGGCCGTCATGAATCGGAAACCGAAGACTGGAAAGTCCTGAATGTTGTCGACGACCCGACGTCAGTTCCTGCAAGCGGCGCTGCTGACGGTGCCCGCGCTGGCGGGCCTGCCGGCGCGAGCCGCGGCGGCCGCGCCACGCGTGACGCGCGTGGCGGCCACCGATCGCGCCGGCACCGAATCGCTGCTCGCGCTCGGCGTGCGTCCCGTGATCGCTCCGGATCCGTCGTTCTACGCGACGATGGGCGGCGCGCCCGCGTTGCCGTCCGGCATCATCAGCGCGGGGGCGCCGATCGAGCCGAATCTCGAGGTGCTGCTGTCGGTGGCGCCGGAGCTGATCGTCACGGGCACCACCAGCGCGAGCGTGCGCGACGTCCTCGCGCGCGTCGCGCCGGTGCTCGATCTCGACATCTACACGGGGCAGCCGGGCGCCTACGATCGCGCCGTGGCCGGGTTCCGGCGGCTGGCCGCGGCGCTCGGCCTGACGCAGCGGGCCGACGCTTACGTCGCGGGCCTCGAGGCACGGATCGCGCGCAGCGCGGCGGCGCTCGCGCCACGCCACGGGCGGCCGGCCTATCTCGTGTCGATCGACGGCAGCGGGCGCACCATGCTGGTCTACAGCCGCAACAGCATCATGTACGACGTCATGACGAAGATCGGCATCCCGAATGCGTGGCAGGGGCGCACGAACGGCTTCGGCTTCGCCACGGTCGGCGTCGAACGGCTCGTCGAACGTCCCGATGCCGATCTGATCTACGTCGATTACGGCGACGACACGCGCGCGGCGCTCGCGCAACTCGCCTCCAGCCCGTTCTGGACCAATCTGCCGATGGTGAAGGCGGGCCGCGTGTACGGCATCCCGCTGTTCGACGTGTTCGGCTCGCTGCCGCTGGCGTCGAGCTTCGCCGCGCATCTCGACCGGCTCTTCGTGAACGGGGAGGCGCGTCGTGGCTAGCCTGATCAACGCGCAACCGGCGCGCCGCGCCGGCGGTCCGACCCGGCTCGCCTTCGTGCTGTTCGCGATCGCGGCGCTCGAGACGCTGGCGCTGCTGCTGCACCATCTGCCCGTCGCGCAATGGGGCGAGGTGCTGCAGGCGCATCCGGGCAATCTCGACGCGATCGTGATCCGTTATTCGATCCTGCCGCGCCTGGTCGTGGCGCTGGCGAGCGGCGCCGCGCTGGGACTGTCCGGCATGATCTTCCAGTACGTGCTGCGCAACCCCGTGGCCGAACCGACCACGCTCGGCGTGGCGGCCGGCGCGAGTCTCGCGCTGACGCTGGTCGCGATCTGGTTCCCGGCCGCGATGCTGCTGGGCCGCGAATGGATCGCGCTCGGTGGCGCGCTGGCCGCGATCGTGGTGGTGCTCGCGATCGCGTGGGGGCGCACGCTGTCGCCGCTCACGCTGATCCTGGCCGGCCTCGTCGTGACGCTCTGTGCCGGTGCGTTCTCGTCGGTGCTGACGCTGATCTTCGGCGACAGCCTGATCTCGGTATTCATCTGGCAGAGCGGGGCGCTGAACCAGAACGACTGGAGCGGCGTGCAGTTCCTGTTGCCGCGGCTCGCGGCCGCGTTCGTGCTGACGGGGCTGCTCGCGCGGCCGCTGGCGATGCTCGAGATGGGCGACGTCACGGCGCGCAGCCTCGGCATTCCGGTGCGCACCATCCGCGCCGTCGCGATGGTGCTCGGCGCGGCGCTGGCCGCGATCGTGGTCAGCGCGGTGGGCATCCTGGGCTTCATCGGCCTGGCGGGCCCCGCGCTGGCACGCCTCGCCGGTGCCCGGACGCTGGCTGCGCGGATGCTGTGGGCGCCGCTGATGTCGGCCTGCCTGCTCTGGATCTCCGATCAGACCGTGCAGCTGTTCGGCCTGTTCACCACCGAGGTGCCGACCGGTACCGCCACCGCGCTGCTGGGGGGCCCGCTGCTGCTGTGGCTGCTGCCGCGGCTCAAGGGCGAGACGCTCGCCTCGCCCGATCTCGCGCATCGCGTCACCGCGCGCGGCGCGCATGCGTGGCAGGTCGTGGCCGGCCTGGCGCTACTCGCGGCATGCGTGTGGCTCGCCGTCGACTTCAATCGCGGCCTGCAGGGCTGGCATGTGACCGGTGCTCACGCGCTGCGCCCGCTGCTGGCACTGCGTCTGCCGCGCGTGAGCGGGGCGCTCGCCGCCGGGGCGATGCTGGCGGTGGCCGGCGTGCTGATGCAGCGCATGACCGCGAACCCGATGGCGAGCCCCGAGATACTCGGCATCTCGTCGGGCGCCTCGCTCGGTCTGGTGCTGCTGCTGATGGTCGATGCCTCGCCGGACAAGCTCGCGCAGCTGCTGGCGGCGTTCGCGGGCGCGTTCGCCACGCTTTCGCTGATGTTCGCGCTCGGCAGGCGCAACGGCTTCTCGCCGGAACGGCTGGTGCTGGCCGGCATCGCCGTGACCACCATCTTCAGCGGCTTCGCGGCCCTGCTGATGGCGAGCGGCGATCCGCGCATGCAGTTGCTGCAGGCCTGGCTCGCCGGTTCGACCTACCGCGTCGCGCCGCTCGATGCGCTGGTGGCCGTGGCGGTGGCCGTGGCCGGCTGCCTGGTGCTGCCGCTCTGCGCGCGTCCGCTCGACATGCTGCCGCTCGGCGACGGCACCGCGCGCGCGCTCGGCGTGGACGTGGCGCGCCAGCGCAAGCTGCTGCTGATGCTGACGGCCGTGCTGACCGCGGCCGCCACGCTGATCGTGGGGCCGATCTCGTTCGTCGGCCTGATGGGCCCGCACCTCGCGCAGCTGCTCGGCTTCCGCCGCCCGGTCGCGCAGGCGCTCGGCGGTGCGCTGGTGGGCGCCTTGCTGCTGGTGATCGCCGACTGGCTCGGCCGCAACGCGATGTTCCCGTACCAGGTGCCGGCCGGCCTGTTCGCCACCTTCATCGGTGGTCCCTATTTCCTCGTCCTGATGTGGAGGCAGCGCTCGTGACGACACGCTCCGCCTCGCCGACCGATTTGCCGACCGCCTTGCCGACCGATTCGAAGATGAACGATACCGCCGCCGTTTCCGCTCCGACTTCGCCACTCCACGCGCATGCCGCCGCCGGCGTCGCGGGCGAGGCCGTGTTCGTGCTGCGCGACGTGTCCTTCGCGATTCCCGAGCGCACGCTCGTCTCGAGCCTCTCGCTGACCTTGCCCGCGCGGCGCGTGGTGGGCCTGATCGGGCACAACGGCTCGGGCAAGTCCACGCTGATCAAGATGCTCGCGCGCCAGATCGAACCCACGGGGGGCGCGATCGAGTTCGAGGGCAGGCCGCTCGATGCCTGGAACCTGCGCGACTTCGCGCGCAAGGTCGCCTACCTGCCGCAGTATCCGCCGGCCACGGCCGGCGTGCTCGTGAAGGAGCTGGTGGCCTTCGGCCGCTATCCCTGGCACGGCGCGCTCGGCCGCGCGAGCGCCGAGGACCGCCGGAAGATCGCCGAGGCGATGGCGCTGACCGACGTGGCGCGCTTCGCCGACCGCCACGTGGACACCCTGTCGGGCGGCGAGCGCCAGCGCGTGTGGCTCGCGATGCTGATCGCGCAGAACGCCGACTACCTGCTGCTCGACGAGCCGATCTCGGCGCTCGACGTCGCGCACCAGGTGGAGGTGCTGTCGCTCGTGCACCGGCTGTCCCAGGAGCGCGGGCTCGGCATCATCGTGGTGCTGCACGACGTGAACATGGCCGCGCGCTACTGCGACGACATCGTGGCGCTGCAGGGCGGCAAGCTGATCGCGCGGGGCACGCCCGACGACATCATGACGCCGGCGCGGCTGAAGTCGATCTACGGCATCGCGATGGGCGTGGTGCCGCATCCGGAAACGGGCGGGCCGGTCAGTTTCGTGCTGTAGATGTCGTGCCGTGCGCCCGATCGGCGCCGGCCATCGAATTCATCGTCACAAGCTTTCGTTCGCAGTCCGGGTCGTTCGGTTTCCTGAGCAAATCGCGCGGCGCCGAAACGCCCGCGCAGCGCGGCATGCGGGCCCGGCGCGCGATGCTCGCCCGGATGCGAAAAGGCAGGGCATCGATTCTCAAATTAATTGCAAATGAGAATCGTTATCGGTAATATTCCGAATCGCATTCCTGATATATGAAAGATCGATTGGTCCACGGCGCGCTGCTCATCGCGCCGACCTAAAAGTGAAACAAATAATGCGAATCATTCCGATTTGCATTGTTGGATGAATAATTTACCCGCGGACGACATGCTTCGGGCCGAAGCCGGGTCGTGCACCTGACCCGTGCGGCGGCGTCCCGATGCAGGACGCGCGCGCGACGGGTCGTGGAGGGGGAGAGATGAATGTCGCTGACGCTCGCATGACGATGTCGATTGCCAACCGTCCAAACCGTTCAGTCGGCCCGCCCGCCACGCGGCGGGCTTCCGATTCCGGCGCGCCGCCGGCCAAGCCGTCGCGCTGCCCGCGCGTTCGCGCCCGGCGCCGCCGCGCCGCGTGCAACGCCATCTGCCGGCGTGCCCGGCCTTTTCTTGCGCGCGTCGGCCGGCCGGCCGCATCGCGCGCTTTCGAGATCTCATCACAGGAACTTTCGTCATGACGCAAGCCATGCCTTTGCTATTCGACTTCTCGCCGTTCGTCGGTCAAAGCGAACGCTATGTCGAGCTGATCAAGCAGTTTTCCGCGGCGCACGCGTTCCGCAGCGCGCACGTCAGCGAACTGCTGCTCGAGGACGATTTCCACCGCCGCCCGCTGCGGCCCGAGGATTTCGAATTCCTGCGGTTCCAGAAGCCGGTGCGCCGGCACAACGTGAGCCGCCTGCCGGCGCTGGCCTCGGGCCGCACGCTGCTGTCGATCTACGAGCTCGGCGTGGCGCGCCTGCCGCGCAGCGCGGATCTCGAGGAATGGCAGCACTTCAGCGGCTTCTACGGCGACGACGTGCAGGTGTTCGGCGCGCAGATCGCCCCGTTCCTCGAAGCCTATGCGTTCGAATACCTCGCGCAGGAGCAGACGGTGGAGGCCGAGCCGGCCGCCGCGGCCGCGCGCCTGCAGCGCATCCTCGACGACGAGACGGCGTTCTGGAGCGAGAACTTCGCGCGCCTGCTGCGCAACGACTACCTGCAGGAAGGCCTGCGCTTCATCACCGTGCAGCGCTGGGCGCTCGCGCCTTCGAAGCGGCGCGCGCTCGCGCGGGCCACGGCGAGCGGCTTCCTCGACATGCTGCCCGAGGCGCTGCGTCCGCAGCTGAAGGGCGCGCTGCCCGACGACGCACTGCTCGAGAAGGTGGCCGCGTCGGTGGGCGTGACGCGCCAGCAGCATGCGTACTGGCAGTTCTATCTGCCGACCAGCACCGCCAAGGCGAACCTGCTGTACGCGCTGGGCCGTCGCCCGGATCGCGCCTTCGGCCTGGTGGGTGCGGCCTACGCGGCGGAGGCCGAATGGCTCGCGTTCGGTGCCGCGCTCGAGCGTGCCTGCGCGCACCTCGTGCCGGCCGGCCGCGCACCGGGCGAATTCGAGCGCCGCAGCGCCGAACTCGTGGCGCGCTTCCAGCAGGCGCTCGAGACGATCGCCCAGCACTACGGCCAGCCCGCCTACACGCAGGCCGTGCAGGGCGCCGCAGCCGGCGAGCGCCTGTGCGAGCGCGGCCGCTGGGATCTCGGCGAGCAGTTGCTGTGGCTGTCGTCGATCCGCCATTACATCAGGTTCGCGCACCGCATCAGCGACCGCATCGACGTTGAATGCCCGGGCATTGACCGCGAGACCTTCGTCGAGCCGTTCGAGATGTGCTCGACCACCCACGTGCACAACGATCACCGCCTCGTGACGATCGAGGAAGGCGAGATGCTGTTCTGGGGCAACGTGGGCATGCAGCTGAAGATGAACGTCGGCGACAAGGTGCTGATCCCCGACGGCCGCCTGCACGGCTCCACCGTGCTGTCCGGCGAGTGCACCTATCACCAGCCGATCATCCCGAACGACTGGGTGCAGGCGCTGGTGGCCGAGCTCGACGCGAACGCGAAGGCCGGCGCCTCCGCCTGAGCGCCTCCGGCAGGATCGCTTTGACTGGTGGGTCGCGCATTCCGCGCGGCCCGGCACGCTCGCCCGCGGCGGCGACGAACAAGGACATGAAATGAGTTCAACCGAGGAAAAGGTCAACGTGATGCCGCAACCCGACGTGGCGCCCGGCGACGCGGGCTTTGATCCGGGCGACTGGAAGAGCCGCATCATCAACGGCCGCGCACTCGGCGCCGCCGCGAACCCGCCGGCCTGGCTCGACGCGTCGTATGCGACGCTGCGCGAAAGCGTGATGGACCCGGCTTACCCGTGCTTCTTCGGCACGATCGCCGAGAAGCGCGGCGAAATGTTCTACGCCTACGTGAACGGCAAGAACATCGCCGACCTGCCGGCCACCATGCAGACCTTCGCCGAGCTGGCGCTGCGCCCCGAGTACCGCAAGAACAACATCGCCATCTTCTTCGAGCCGGATGCCGAGCCGCTCTCGCACGAGGCGTATCACCAGCACTTCTGGCAGATCCTGCAGCACCTGCACGACGTCGATCCCGATCCGAAGGCCGACCATCAGCCGCCGCCGTCCGACGGCGACTGGGAGTTCTCGTTCGCGGGCGTGGAATGCTTCGTGGTGTGCGCGTGCCCGTCGTTCCGGCTGCGCCACAGCCGCAACCTCGGCCCGGGCATGGTGCTGCTGTTCCAGCCGCGCGCCGTGTTCGTCGACACCATCACCAACAAGGTGATCGGCCGCGAGGCACGCAACCAGGTGCGCAAGCGGCTCGAAACCTGGGACGAGATCACGGCCCACCCGGACCTCGGCTTCTACGGCGACCCGGGCAACCTCGAATGGAAGCAGTACTTCCTCGACGACGCGAACACGCCCGCCGACGACCGCTGTCCGTTCCTGAAGCGCCAGAGGCAGAACGCCGATGCCGCGCAGGCCGCGTTCGGCGCCGAGCCGCGCGACGTGCTGAACGCGGGCGACTACGCGCCGAAGCGGCAGGTCGAGCCGACCGTCGTGCAGTCGAGGCCGGCCGCCGCCGACGAGGCCGGCGCGCGCCACTGGAACGCGCACCGCATCGTGTCGACCGGGAGCCCGTATGCGCCGCATCCGGCATCGTGGCACGGCAAGGACAAGCATCCGGCACCGCCGCCGTCGAAACGCGATCGCCACGAATACGGCGAGGACTGATCCGCCCTCGCTGCCTCCTCCGCCTTGACCGCGCCCTGGCCACCAAGCCGGGGCGCTGCCTTTGCCGCCGTCCGAACTGCTTGCGCGCGCACCCGATCGCCCCGATCGCGCGCCAGACCGGTGCCTCGCCGCACCGCATCACAGCATTTGTGCGCCGCAGCGGGGAATCGATGCGATCGCACTAAAGCGCCTGCCCCGACTGCCGTTATGACAGTGGTCGAGCATGCGTGGCCGCGCATGGCCGACCGAGAGCCCGCGAGTTTCCAGCCTGGAACGCGGCGTCATTCCCGGAGTCATCTTGGCGCGTGCGATGCAACACAACCTGTTCTTCCGACTGCTGGGGCGCCTGCGCGTGGGGCGCAAGCTGCTGCTGATCTACCTGCTCGACCTGAGCGCCGTGGTGTACATCAGCAGCATCCTGATCCACGAAAAGACCCAGTCGATCGACTTCTCGCAGAAGGAGATCGTCGGCAGCGCCTACGTGGCCACCGTGCGCGAGGCGCTGGTGGAGGCCGCGGTGCTCGGCGCGGACGGCAGCGTCGCGCCCGCGCAGCTCGAGCGCACCTCGGCCGCGCTCGGCGACGCCGAGCAGCAATACGGCGCGGGCATGCAGAGCACCGAACTGAACGCGCACCTGCGCAACACGATCGAGCGGCTCGCGCGCACGCCGCATCCGATCGGCAGCGGGGTGGTGCGCGACGCGCTCGACGCCAGCCGCGAGCTGATCACGCGCGTCGGCAACCAGTCCAACCTGATCCTCGATCCCGATCTCGACAGCTATTACTCGATGTCGCTGTCGATCCTGCGCTATCCGGCGCTAATCGACGCGGTGGACGGCATCGGCCATCGCCTGCACGAAAGCGCGAGCGACCCGGCCACGCGGCGCGATCTCGGCACCCGCTACCTGGTGCTGGAGGGGCAGCTCGACGCCGTGGCGCAGGGGCTGCGCTCCGATTACTCCGAGGCGGGCGCGGCCAACCCGCGCGTGAAGGCGGCCTTGTCGGCGCCGATCGCGCAACTGGCGGCCGCGATCGAGGCCTATCGCGACGCCGCGCGCCACGTGGTGGCCGGCGGCGGCGCGGATCCGGCCGCCTGTGCCGCGGCCGACCTGGCCCAGCAGGCGCTGGTGGCGCGTCTCGGCGACGCCTGGCGCGCCACCGGCGCCGAACTCGACGCGCTGCTGAACGCGCGCGTGAGCGCGTTGTTCGAGCGCATGTGGCTGCATCTGGGCACGGCGCTGTTCCTGCTGTGCGGCATCCTCACCATGGTCTATCTGGTGGCGCAGCAGATCTCGCGGCCGCTGCGCGAGCTCGCGCGCGTGATGGACACCGTGCGGCGCACCGGCGACCACCGCCAGCGCGCCACCTGGCACAGCCAGGACGAGATCGGCCAGCTCGTGACCGGCTTCAACGAGATGCTCGCCCAGCTCGACCACGAACGCGACGTGCAGAAGGAGCTCGCGGCCACCGCGCGCGCCTCGCAGGCGCAGCACGCGCTGGTGGAGGCCACCCCGGTGCCGATGATGGTGACCGCCGTGCCGGGCCACGAGGTGCTGCACGCGAACCGCCCGGCGCTGTACTGGCTCAACGGCCGCACCGACGACCCCTGGGCGGTCGGGCTCGATTCCGCGGTGCGCGCGCGCTTCTTCCAGCAGCTCTCGGATCGCGAGGAAGTGGACGAGTTCGAGGTGCGCTGGATGGCCAGCGAGGAGCCGACCTGGGCCATGCTGTCGGCGCGTCGCCTGAAGTTCCAGGGCCGCGACGCCGTGCTGACCGCGTTCACGCCGATCAACCAGATCAAGCTGATGGAGCAGCGCCTCGAGCTGTGGGCCAAGGTGTTCGAGGCCTCGTCCGAGGCGATCCTGATCCTCGACGGCGACCGCCGCCTGCTGACCGCGAACGCATCGTTCTACCGGGCCACCGGCTATCGGGCCGAGAAGGTGGTGGGCACGCTGCCCGACTTCATCGTGGCGAGCGGCGGCGGCACGCCGCTGATGGCGCAGCTGGCCGCGCTGGTGGACATCTCGAGCGTGTGGAACGGCGAGGCCGTGGTGCGCCGGCGCGCCGGCGGCGACTATCCGGCCTGGCTCATGATCAGCGCCGTGCGCGACAAGCGCGGCGGCGTCTCGCACTACATCTGCACGCTGATCGACATCACCGACCGCAAGAAGAGCGAGGCGCGCATCCAGTTCCTGGCCGAGCACGACGTGCTGACCGAGCTGCCGAACCGCGCGCTGTTCACCAAGCGGCTCGGTGCCGCGATCGAGCATGCGCGGCTCGCGCACGGGCGGGTGGCGGTGCTGTTCATCGATCTGGATCGCTTCAAGGACATCAACGACACGCTCGGCCACCACGCCGGCGACGGGCTGCTGCGCTCCGTGTCGCGGCGCCTGCTGCAGTCGGTGCGCGGCGGCGATACCGTGAGCCGGCTCGGCGGCGACGAGTTCACCGTGCTGCTGGCCGGCGCGGGCAGCACGGCCGACGTGCAGCGCCTGATCGACGAGCGGCTGCTGCCGCTGATGCGCGAGCCGCATTCGATCGGCGGCATGACGCTGCAGGTGGCGTGCAGCATCGGCATCGCGCTGTATCCCGACGACGGCGAGGACATCGAGACGCTGATGCAGAACGCCGATGCCGCGATGTACCGCGCCAAGTCGAGCGGGCGCAATCTCGTGAAGTTCTTCTCGCCGGAAATGGCCGAGAGCACGCGCCACCGGCTCGAGCTCGAGACCCATCTGGGCCTGGCCGTGGCGCAGGGCGAGCTGTGGCTCGCCTACCAGCCGAGCGTGCATGCGGGAAGCGGCGAGCCGCTCGGCGTCGAGGCGCTGCTGCGCTGGCAGCATCCCCAGCTCGGCACCGTGCCGCCGGGCAAGTTCATCCCGATCGCCGAGGAGTCGCGGCTGATCGTGCCGATCGGTGCCTGGGTGATCGACGAGGTGTGCCGGCAGATGTCGGTCTGGCGCGAGGCCGGGCTGCCGGAGCTGCGCGTGTCGATCAACCTGTCGGTGGTGCAGCTGCGCGACGATCCGCAGCTCGTGAGCCGGCTGCGCGAGAGCCTCGTGAAGCACGGTGTGGCGCCCGGCCACCTCGAGGTGGAGATCACCGAGACGGTGCTGATGGAGAGCGCCGATCGCTATCTGGACGTGGTCGACGCGATTCGCGCGCTGGGCGTGAAGCTGTCGCTCGACGATTTCGGCACCGGCTATTCGAGCCTCAGCTATCTGCATCGCTTCCCGCTCGACCGCCTCAAGATCGATCGCGCGTTCGTGAACGGGCGGCTCGATGCGCTGGCCGACCTGGCCGTGATCCGCGCGATCGTCGAGCTCGGCCACGAGCTGGGTCTGCGCGTGGTGGCCGAGGGCGTGGAGACGGCCGAGGAAGCCGAGGCGCTGAAGCGGATCGGCTGCGACGAGCTGCAGGGCTTCCTGTATGCGCAGCCGCTGCGGCCCGACGCGCTGGAGCCGTGGCTGCGTGCGCGGGATGCGGCGCAGTCCGGCGACACTGCATCACGCGTGAGCGAAGCCGTGTGATTCGAACCGGAGCCGGGTCGAACTATATCGACGACGAAATGTTCGATATCAATTCCAATCGCGCCGCTTTGTCGCAGGCTTCCTGCTAGCCGACGGTTATTGTTGTGGGTCGCCCCCGAAGGAACGGGGCGACCGTCCAATAATCAAGGTTGGCCTCGACTGACGCACTGTCCCGTCGAGTCCGACCGTCGAGCTGGTTGCTCAGGAGGCCATATGAAACTGCGGCGTGTGCAGCACGGCATCATTTCCTATTCGCTGGACCATCCCCAGGACAATCAATACAACATGGGGATCTGTTTTCGTCTTTCCGGATCGTTCGATCTCGCCGCCCTGGCTCAGGCCTCGTCTGTCGTGTTCGACGCCGTGCCGATCTTCCGCTACGCGTTCGAGAAGCACGGCACGCAGGTGCAGGCGGTCGATCATGGCCTGCTTGCGTCGATGCAGTGTCCGCCTCGGATCTCGGTGCAGGACGTGGCCGGTTGGAGCGCCGAGGCCATCGAGGCCGCTGCCGCCGAGCACCTGGCGCGTCCGATCGATCTGCGCGAATCGTTTCCGATTCGCATCACGTTCTTTCGCAGCGGGCCCGACCAAGCCCATGCGCTGTACGTCGTGCATCATGGCGTGGCCGATCTGTTCAGCGCTCGCGCGCTGATCGATCGGGTGGGCGAGGCCTATCGGTCGATCGTGGCCGGAGAAGCATTCGATGCGCGTGTGAGCGGCGCCGTGTCACGGCCGCCGCGCTTTCCCGCCGCCGGGCGCGACATTGCCGCCTTGCGCGCCATGCTGCCCGACGACGTGTCGAGCTATCTGCCCGATTCGGTCGAGCCGACCGGGCCGGCGTGGCGCAAGCGCACCGCCGTGACATTGAGCGATGCCGAGCGTGCGGGGCTCGACGCGCTGTGCATGCGCCATGCGACCGGTCGTGCCGCGCTGCTGCTCGCGCTGTGCTGCGTCGTGCGCGCACGCGTCACGGGCGAGCGCCGGTTCGTGCTGACCCTGCCGCTGAGCGGGCGCACGCGCGCCGAGCGGGCACTGGTGGGATGCTTCGTCAATGTGCTGCCGGTGTTCGTCGATCTCGATCGCCATGTGCAGCTCGCTAGCTTGTGTGCCGACCTCGATGCACAGGCGCGTCGTCTGCTGCGTCATCAACACGTCTCCATCGCCGACTATTTCTCCGACGTGATCGACGCCGGCTCGATCGGCGTGATGCGGCATTGCCACGATACGCTGGCCACCCGGTACAGCGGCGATCTCGTGCTCGATCTGCCGGGCGCGACGACGCACTGCGTGGCGCTTGCCTCGACCAACTTCCGCTATCCGTTTCACTGGGTTGCATGGGATTTCGGCACGCGCATTCATCTGGAAATCAATACCTCGACGGAACGCTTTCTTCATGCCGACATCGCGGGCCACGTACACGAGGTGCTGCAGGCGTGGCAGGGCGATGCGCCATTCGCGATGCCGGGTCGCGCGCTGGCACCGGACACGCCGCAGCACGCCTGCCTGGCGAGGACCATCGCGCCGGTCGCCACGCTGAACGGGGAGTTTCGCCGGCAGGCGGCGCGCTGGCCGGATCGCGTCGCGATCACGCACCGCGGGCACGACGTCCGGTATCGCGAACTGGCGGCGCGCGTCGACCATTTCGCGGCGGCGCTCGCCGAACGGATCGCACCCGACTGCACCGAGGTGATCGTCAGCCTGGCGCGCGGCGTCGACCTGATCGCGATCCTGCTCGCGGTGCTCGAACTCGGGCGTGCCTACGTGCCGATCAAGCCGGGGACGCCGGCCGAGCGGCTCGCCTGCGTGCTCGAGGATCTGTCCGCACCGCACGTCGTGACGCAGGCGCAGGACGTGGCGATGTACGCGGCCCTGCCCGGCACACGTGTCTCGACGCTGGAAGCGCTGCTTGCCCGGGGGGCGGAGTCGGCGGTGGCCGCCCGCGAGGCGGCCTGTGTCACGCCGCAACACGATGCCTACGTCATTTTCACCTCCGGCTCCACGGGCCGGCCCAAGGGCGTATGGGTGTCGCATGCCAACGCGACCCGGCTCTTTTCCGTCACGCGCGAGCATTTCGCGTTCGACGAGCGCGACACCTGGTTGCTGTTTCACTCGTATGCGTTCGATTTCTCCGTCTGGGAGATTTTCGGGGCATTGACCCGTGGCGCGCGGCTCGTGATCGCCGACCGTGAAGACTGCCCCGATTTCGACCGGATTGCGGATCTCGTGCTGACCGAGCGCGTGACGGTGCTGAACCAGACGCCCGCCGTGTTCGCCGGTCTCGCCGCCAGCCTGCTCGCCCATCCGGACCTGACACGCTGTGCGCTGCGCGAGGTGATCTTCGGCGGGGAGCGGCTCGATGCGTCCCGTCTCGCCGCCTGGGTGGCGGCAATGCCGCTCGAGCGTGTGCGCCTGACCAATATGTACGGCATCACCGAAACCACCGTGCACGTCACGCTGCACACGCTGGGCGCCGCTGATCTGACCAGCCGCGCGAGCTGCATCGGCCGCCCGCTCGACGATCTGAGCGTCTATGTGATCGACGAGGGCGGCCGCCTGGCGGCCGTGGGCGAGATCGGCGAACTCGTGATCGCCGGGCCCGGACTCTCGAACGGCTATCGTGCCGCTCCTGCACTGATGTCGAGGGCGTTCGTGGCGAACACGATCGAGCCACGACGTTTCGAGCGCATGTATCGCAGCGGCGATCTGGGGCGTTATCGCCCGGACGGCACGCTCGAGTATCTGGGACGGCGGGATCGGCAGGTACAGCTGCACGGCTACCGCATCGAATTACCCGAGATCGAGGCTGCGTTGCTCGCCTGCGAAGGCGTCGGTGCGGCCTCGGTCATCTGCGTGTCGGTGGCGGGCGGTGCCGCGCAGCTGGTCGCCTTCGTGGTGCCCGCCGCCGGAGCCGACCGGGCTGGAATCGGGCAGACCGTCCGCCGTGACCTGGCCGGCCGGCTGCCGCGCTACATGGTGCCGGCGCACCTGCTCGTGCTGCACGCGATTCCCACCACCAGCAACGGCAAGGTGGATCAGGCGGCGCTCGAGCGTGCGTTTCTCGCGAGCGTGTCGGGCGATGCCGCGCCGCTGGCACCGGACGGTCTCGGCCGGCGCGTGGCGGCAGTCTGGCAGGCAGTGCTCGGCTTCGAGCCCACCTCCGACACCATCGGCTTCTTCGATGCCGGCGGCGATTCGCTGGCCGTCAACGAGCTCGTGATCGGCCTGCGTCGGCTGCTGCCGGCGCAGCTTGCGCCGCAGGTATCGGTGGCCGGCCTGTTCGATCATGCCTCGATTCGCGGGCAGACCGAATGGCTGACCCGGATCGCGTCCGGCACGCCCGCGTTCGCGCACGGCGGTGCCGACACGGTGTCGGCATCCGAGGCGCGATCGTCGAGGCGGCGTGTTGTACCGCGCCAGGGAGGTGGGCGAACGATGCGCGCGGAGGGCAACTGACATGAGCCGATCCGAAAGTGATATCGCGATCGTCGGCATGGGTTGCCGGTTTCCCGAGGCCTCCACGCCCGACGAATTCTGGGACACGTTGCAACGGCGCGAATCGATGCTGCGCCCGACCGGCCGGGAGCGGAAGCCGGTGCCGGGCTACGTGGATGTCTGTGCTCCGCTGGCGGGCATCGATCAGTTCGACCCGGGCTTTTTCGGCATGACGCACGCCGAGGCGTGCCAGGTCGACCCGCAGCAGCGGCTGTTTCTCGAATGCGCCTGGCAGGCGCTCGAATCGGCCGGCTATGCCGAGCGACGACATGACCGCCGGATCGGCGTGTTCGGCGCATCGAGCCTCAGCACGTATCTGCTGCACAACCTGCTGCACGGCGGTGCGCTCGACGAGGCCGAGGTCTATCGAGTGCTGCTCGGCAACGACAAGGACTTTCTCGCGACGCGCGTGTCGTACCGGCTCGACCTGCGAGGTGCGAGCCTGTCGGTGCAGTCGGCCTGTTCGAGCTCGCTCGTCGCCGTGCACCTGGCGTGCCAGCATCTGCTCGCGGGCGAGTCCGAGATGGCGCTGGCCGGCGGTGTGAGCGTGAGCGTGCCCCAGCATCGCGGGCATATCCACAAGCCGGGCGGCATCCTGTCCGATCACCCGAGCTGCCGCGCGTTCGACCGGCAGGCGGCGGGCACGGTCAAGGGCAATGGCTGCGGCGTGGTGTTGCTCAAGCCGCTCGACGCGGCACTGGCCGACCGCGATCATGTCTACGCCGTGATCGAGGCCACGGCGGTGAACAACGACGGCGCATCGAAGGCCAATTACATGGCGCCGACGGTACGCGGACAGGCGGAGGTGATCCGCGAGGCGCTCGACGTCGCGGGCGTCTCGGCCGCCGAACTCGATTACGTGGAAACGCACGGCACCGGCACGCTGCTCGGGGACATGGTCGAGATCGAGGCGCTGGCCACGGTACTTGGCGAGGGCCACGAGGCACGCGAGCAGCCGATCGTGCTCGGCACCCTGAAGCCGAACATCGGTCACCTCGATGCTGCGGCCGGCATTGCCGGGCTCATCAAGGCATCGCTGGTGCTGGCGTGGCAGCGGGTGCCGGCGGCGGTCGGTTTCGACACGCCGAACCCCGATCTGCGTCTGGCCGAGCGTGGCCTGTGCGTGTCGACCGGCGCCCATGATGGCGGGCGCGTTCCGATTCGGCACGCGGGCGTCAGCGCGTTCGGGGTGGGGGGCACCAATGCTCACGCCGTGCTCGGGCGCTTCGTGCCGCCCGCAACCGATTCCCTGCCGGATCGCGCGGTGCCGATCGTGCTGTCGGCGCAAAGTGGCGCCGCGCTGTCGACGCTCGCGGCGCGCCTGCACGTCGCGCTTTCCCGTCACCCGTGGAATCTGATCGATGTGGCCTACACGCTGGCCTGCCGCCGGCGTGCGCATGCCTGCCGGATCGGTTTCGTGGCGACCGATCCGGCCGATCTGCTGGCGCGACTGGCGCGTCCGGAAACCCTGCCGAGCTCGCAAGGCGCGGAGGCGGCCGGCGGTGCGAGCCGCACCGCGCTCGACGAGATGGTGCAACGATGGCTCGGTGGGGCCGCGGTCGATTTCGGCGCGCTGCCCGTCATGCGCACGGCGCGCTGCGTGCCCTTGCCCGGGTACGTGTTCGATTATCGGTCGTGCTGGATCGAGCCGCGCGCGGCGGCCGGCGGCCCGGCCGACACGCGGATCACCGTAGCCGAGCCCCGGGCCGAGGCCGGCCAGGTGCTCGAGGTGCTGCTGGCGGTGTGCCGCGAGCGGCTCGGCACGCAACGGATCGACATCGACATCGCTCTCGACGAGCAGGGCGTCGATTCGATCATGCTGGTCGATCTGCTGTACGACCTGCAGGTGCGTTTCGGCGTGAGCGTGCCGATGGCACTGGCGGCGCAGCTCGGCAGCCCGGCCCGGCTGGCCGGCGAGGTGGCGCGACGGATCGCTGCGGCGGGCGCGCAGCGGGTTGAGCCCGTCGTGGATGGGAGCGACGCCCGGCCCGTCTCGGGGGCGCGTCGGCGTGCCTCGGCGGCGGCACGGCTGGTGCCGATCGTCGAGGGGCCGGGCGAGCGCCGGATCGTGCTGATCCATCCGGCGGGCGGCACGATTTCGGTCTACGCGGATCTGTGCGGCCTGCTCGACGATCCACCCGTTTCAGTCTATGGCCTGCCGTTTCACGACACGGCCGAGGTGGGCGGACACGACACGCTGGTCGATCTGGCGCGGCGCTACGCGGATCTCGTCGATCACGATCTCGGCGGCGGCCCGCTCGTGATCGGCGGCTATTCGTTCGGCGGCAACATGGCATTCGAGGTCGCCCTGCAGATCGAGTCGCAGGGCGCAATCCCGCCGAACCTGTTGCTGATCGACAGCCATGCGCCGAGCGCCTACCGGAGCAGCGGCCCGTCGCCGACGGACGCCGAGCGTGCGGAGTCGTTCGCGCTCGTGGCGCACGCGATCGGCAATGCTCGCCACGACGAAGCGATGGACGAGGCCGAGATCGCACGCCGCTATCGGGATCTTGCTCCGGATGCGCTCGCCGCGGCGCTGGTCGAGGCCGGCGTGACGCCGCCCGGGCTGAGCCGCGCCGACGTGCTGGCGTTCTACCGCACCTGGGTGACGCATCACCGGATGTTGCGCACCGGGGGATCGGTGCGCCGGCTCGGCGCCAGCGCCTTGCTGCTCGAGGCACGCGAGCCGGAATCGCGCCGCATCCTCGACAATCTGGCGATCGCGCATGCCGAGCGCCGTCGCTGGTGCGAGCACCTTGCCGGCGAGCTTCGGATCGAGCCCATTCCCGGCAATCACTACACGGCGTTTTCGCATGCCGATCATCTCCGAGTGCTGGCCGGGAAGTTCGCGGGCGCGATGCGCGACGACTGGCTCTGGCAGCCGCTCGGCCAGATCACATGATCGGCTGGCTGCCGGCGTGGCTGGCCTGGGCGTTCGCGTTGGCCTTCGTCCTGCACAACGCCGAGGAGGCGTTGCGGATCGAGGCGTGGGCCCGCGAGCGCCTGTCGCCCGCGAAGGCACGCCGATATCGAACCGCGCCGTTCGTGCTGGCCGTCTCGCTGCTGTCGTCGTCGTATCTGGGCATCGTCGTCTGGGCCGTGGTGTCCGGCAGTGGTATCGCGGCCTGGGTCGTCACGTTCGCATGCGCGGCGATCGTCGCGAATGCGGTCGTGCATCTCGTGGCGAGTCTGGCATCGCGCCGTGTCGTGCCGGGCAGCGTCACGGCCGTCGGCCTGATCCTGCCGCTCGGCGCGTATGCGGCGAGGCTCGCGCTCGACTCGGCCGTGGTGTCGGGCCGCGAGTTGCTGCTCGTGCTGCTGGCCGGCGCCGTGCTGCAGGTGCCGGCCGCGTTCGTCGCGATCGCGGCCGGCAACGGGCTGGCTGCCATCCCGGCGCGCCGGGCTCGCGGGCGGGCCTCGCGGTGAGGCCTCACCGCAGGCAGCCGCTCGGCGGCGTCGCGAGCCTGCGTTTCACCTAGCTGCTCGACGACGAACAGCCGCCGCAGCCGCTCGACCCGCAACTGCTGGCGCTGCTGCAACTGGAGCTGCTGGAGCAGCTCGAGCTGCTGCATGATCCGCTGTCGGATGACCCGGCCGAGCCGGTCGTGAATTTCGCGAACGCGGCGCGCTGGGCCGCATCGAGCATCGCCACGTGCTCGCCCCACATCGAGCCGGCCAGCGCGCCGGCCCCGAACAACGCCGCCGACCACAGCAGCACGTCGCCGTGGGCCGCGTCGTCGCGCTCGCGCCAGCCCGTGCGCTGCGCGCGTTGCGCCTCGAGTTCCTGCATGGCGCCGTGCGTGAGCCCGGCGCGGCCCATGCCGGTCAGGCGTTCGCGCAGGCTGCTGTAGACGCACCAGAACACGAACATCGAGAACAGCAGGAGCGACACGGGCCGGTCGTGCGTGACGCCGATCGCGCATTTCGCCGCGCCGAGCGCGATCACGGCGAGCGCGATGCCCTTCGCGACGCCGCGCGTCAGGCGCATCTCGTCCCTTGCCCAGTGCCAGCCGCCCGAGCCGAGCTTGTCGATTACCGCCGTCGTGCCGCCGAGCAGGCGCTGGTGGAATGCGCGATAGCTGGCCTTGCCGCCGGGCTGGCCGGCGAGCCAGCCCCATGCGTCGTGTTCCTCCATCGTGCGCGGCGGCTGCAGCGCCGTGACGGTGGCATTGCGCGGCGACGTGTTGTCGATGCCGATCGAGCTCGAGTCGATCATCGACAGCGCCAGGACGTGCGCGCGGCGCGACGCGTCGCCGGCCACGAAGGCGGTTTCGGCCGGCGTCAGTGTGCAGAGGCCCGTGCCGCCGTTTGCACCGAAGCGGTGCCGGTGCCAGGTCAGGCGCTGCAGCCCGAAGATCGCGCCCAGCGCCACCACGCAGACCATGACGTACACGGCCAGGAAGGTCGGCCCCGAATAGGCGAGCACGTTCAGGTTCCGTGCATAGGCGGCGGAGCCGAGCACCGTTGCGCCGACGCCTGCGGTGAGCAGGGCGGCGCGCCGCTGCGTGAACCAGCGCCGGCGGGGGCGCTCGGCCGGCGGGGCCGCATGTTCTGCTTCGACACGAACCCGCGCGGCCGGCCAGATCGCCTCCGGCGGCGCTTCGCCGAAGATGCACCGATAGCTGTCGAGCGTCTGCCGATAATGCCCTTCGTGGACGGCATCCTCCTCGGGCCGTCCATCCCCGGGGAAATGGTGCAGCGGCGCGCCGAGCACCTCGGCGCAGAACACGTGCCAGTATTCGTGCGTGTACTGCAGATGCAGGTGCCAGGCCGCGTCGATCGCCTTCGATGGCGTGACCGGGTGCCCGGCCGCAATTGCGAGATAAGCAAAGCGCTGGTATTCGCGCAGCACGGCCAGCGCATGCTCCCGGGTCCATCCCTCGGCCTCGGCCAGGCGCAGGCTGTACGGGCGCGGCGCGTCGGGCGCATCGGGGGTGTAGGCCGCCACGCGGGCGAGGCGGTCGGGATCGGCGGGGGCTGCGGCCGGCGGCGCGCAGGCGATGTCGACGGCGGACTTCACGGGCTGCATGGGCGGGTGGCGCGATGCACGGACGGCGGCCGTGATCGCCGCATCGGTTGGACGTGCGGCGATTCTCGCACACTTGCATGACGGGGGCGGACGGTGATGCGGCCACGTCGAATGCTTGCGCATCTTGCGCGGTGAAGAACCCTGGTCGTCCGGAAGCCCGTCGGCTGAATCGACGCGGTGTTCACGCATGAATCCCGTCAACCCCAGTACCCTGGCCGTCCGGCAGAGATCGGGCGCCACCGTTCGTATGCTAAATTGCATCTCGATTTTCAGCGTGTCCGCAGCCACCTCTGCCCCACATCGGCGCGACCGCGCACGGTCGATCAGACAACGGCCTGCCCCGACGCAGATCGCATCAGGTAACACCGCGCCGACGAGCGGCGTGACAGAGCAAGGAAGGGAGCAAGAAATGGCCGCAACCAACTTCAAGACAGAAAACAATACGTTCAGGAAGCTGATCGGCAATGGTCTGACATATCGTATTCCCCGTTTCCAGCGCGACTACAGCTGGACTCATGAGGAATGGGAAGACTTGTGGATGGACCTTCAGGGAACCTTGAAGGCCGACGGGGAAAGCGCGCATTACATGGGTTATCTGGTCCTGCAGTCGACCGACGACAAGACCTTCGACGTCATTGATGGTCAACAGCGACTGACCACCATCAGTATCGTCGTGCTGGCTATTCTCAAGAACATCAAGCGGCTGATAGATGCCGGCAACGATGCGGAGTCAAATCAGCGTCGCATGGAGCAGATACGGCAGACCTACGTAGGCTACCTCGATCCGGTGACGCTGGTGGCGCGTCCCAAGCTCACGCTCAATCGAAACAACAACAATTACTTCCAGACCTATCTGGTGCCGCTTGGCCACCTTCCGCAACGTGGTTTCCGGGCATCCGAGCATTCGCTGCGGAAGGCTTTCGAGTGGTTCGACAAGCGAATTGCGGATCACCTCCGACTCGGTTCGGGCAACGAGGGCATGCGGCTGGCCCAGCTCGTGGAAGATATCAGCGATCGCCTGTTCTTCACCGTGATTACCGTTACGGATGAGCTGAATGCCTACAAGGTGTTCGAAACGCTGAATGCACGTGGCGTGCGCCTGTCTGCCACCGACTTGCTGAAAAATTATCTGTTTTCGGTGCTCGACCGAGGCGGAGAGACCGACCACGAATTGCGGCACCTCGAAGACCGCTGGGAAGCCATCGTCGGGCGACTGCAATCGGAGAATTTCCCGGACTTTCTTCGCGTCCACTGGAACAGCCGCCGCAGCTTTGCTCGTCAGGCCGATCTGTTCAAGACGATTCGCGCGCAGGTAGGCAATCCGGAAGCCGTGTTCCGGCTTCTTCGCGAGATGGAGGAGGATCTCGATACCTATCTGGCCCTATCGTCGCCGGAGCCATCCGAATGGCCGAAAGAGGACAAGCACTGGGTCGGCGTGCTGAAGACCTTCCGTGTACGTCAACCTTTCCCATTGCTGCTGGCGGCCAAAAGAGCGTTCGATGGCGCCGATTTCACCGGTTTGCTGCGTGCGACGGTCGTGATTTCGATGCGATTCAATGTCATCGGCTCGCAGAGCACGGGTGAGCAGGAGCGCAAGTACAACGAGGTGGCCGAGCGTGTGGCGAACGGAGAGCTGACAAGACTCGGTCCGACGTTGCAACTGTTGCGCAGCGTCTACCCCGACGATACGGCGTTTCGGAATTCGTTCGCGGAAAAATCGATTCGCACGACGGATTCACGGAACAACCGCGTCGTGCGCTTTATTCTTTGCGCGATCGAGGCACATGTGTCGAATCAGGTGCACGACTTTGCCAGCGATGCTTTCAATATCGAGCATGTATTGCCGCAGAATGCGCCGGACAACTGGGGGCGTATCGGCAACGACGACGCTGAAGCGCTGGTCTACCGATTGGGCAACATGACCTTGTTGCAATCCGGTGTGAATCGGGCTCTCGGCAACGGTGAGTATGTGCAGAAGCGCGAAACCTATCGGCAGAGCGGTTTCGTCATCACGCAGAGACTCGGCAATGAAAATGCCGATTGGACGCCGGAACGCATTGCCGCGCGTCAGAACTGGATGGCGAGCCAGGCGACCGCCATCTGGCGGGTAGATCAGCTGAGTTGAAGGTCCGCTTGCGCTTGCGCGTACACGGTCGGGATGGCCTTCGCCTGCCTGACCGTATCGATCACGCTCCACCGCAAGGCGATGGCTTGATCAAAATGCCGACCCGACACGTCTGCGTATCAGGCCGACCCACCGCCCGCCATCGGCACGTAGCCCTTCACCGCCTCGTCGTACAGCGCCTGCATCGTCACCGCCGCCGCGATCGCCGCATCGTCGCGCGGCTCGGCCAGCATGCCCCAGCGCCGATACTGCGAGATGAACCACAGCCCGTCCTCGGCGCGCGGCCGGTTCACGGCGCCGCCGTCGTGGAAGCGCACCGGCACCGGCGCCTGCGCGAACGGCCCGCGCCCGTAATCGCCGTTCAGGCGCGGCAGCACGCACGCCACCGGCACGCCGAGCGCGTCCGGCTCGGCCAGCCACCGCGCGGCCTGCGCATGATTGCCGGGCGCGTCCAGCCAGGCGCAGGCGTCGAGCAGCGTGCGGATCAGCGCGCGCGCCGTGTTCGGATAGAGCGCCGCGAATTCGCGCCGGCACGCGAGCGCCTTCTCGGGGTGATCGCGCCACACCTCGCTGGTGGCCGCCACGGTGCGGCCCGCGCCCTGCGCCTCGGCCACCGCGTTCCACGGCTCGCCCACGCAGAAGCCGTCGAGTTCGCCGCAGGCCAGCGCCTCGGCCATGCCCGGCGGCGGGATCACGATGCTGCGCACGTCGTGCAGCGGATCCACGCCGTGCGCGGCGAGCCACGCATAGAGCCACATCGCGTGGGTGCCGGTGGGGAAGGTCTGCGCGAACACGGGCTTGCGGCCCAGCGTGGCGAGCGCGGCGCGCAGGTCGCCGCTCGCGTGCCAGGCCTCGGCGAGGCGGTTCGAGAAGGTGATGGCCTGGCCGTTGCGGTTCAGCACCGACAGCACGGCCAGATCCGCGCGCGGGCCGCCGATGCCGAGCTGCACGCCGTACACGAGCCCGTACAGCGCGTGCGCGGCGTCGAGCTCGCCGCTCAGCAGCTTGTCGCGAATGGCGGCCCACGACGGCTGGCGTTCGAGCGTGATCGAGAGCCCGTGGCGCGCGCCGAGCTGCAGGCGGTCGGCCACCACGAACGGCGCGGAGTCGCTGAGCGCGACGAAGCCGAGCCGCAGTTCGCGGCGTTCGGGCGGGGCAAGGGTCGGTTCGGTCATGCTTCACCATCCAGTGTGCGGGCCGCGACGAGGAGCTGGCGCGCGGCCTCGACGATGCGGATGCCCTGATCCATCGCGCGGCGGCGCAGCGTGGCGTACGCGTCCTGCTCGGACAGCCGGCGCGATTCCATCAGCAGGCGCTTGGCGCGGTCGATGAGCTTGCGGTCGGCCAGCTCGCTCTCGACCTCGGCCAGGCGCTGGCGCAGCGCCTCGTCGTGCGAGAAGCGCGCGAGCGCCACCTCGAGGATCGGTGCGAGCCGCTCGGCCGACAGGCCCTCGACGAGATAGGCGCTGACGCCCGCGCCGACGGCGGCGCGGATCAGGTGTTGGTCGGAATCGGGGCTGAACACCAGCACCGGGCGCGGCGCGCGCGCGTGCATCACGGCGAGCTGCTCGAGCGTGTCGCGCGACGGCGACTCCGTGTCGATGATCACCACGTCGGGGCGCTCCTTCTCGACCACGGCCGGCAGTCGCGCGGGCGTGGCCACCTCGTCGAGCATCTCGTAGTGCAGGCGCGCGAGCGTGTCGCGCAGCTCGCCGATCGGTTTTTCCGTATCGGTGACGAGCAGCACGCGCAGCGGGCGGGGAGCGTCGGTCATGGACATGGGGCGAGCGGGTGCGTGCAGGGCGGGAACGCGTACGACGATAGCGGATCACGCGGCATCGTGCAGACGCTCCGCATCGAAGCCCCGGGGAACCTCGTCGGAGGCGGTGGGGGCGGGGACGGCGGCGCGCGGCGTCAGCATCGCCAGCGCCTCGCCGATCGCGTCGCCCACCAGGATCACGGCGGGGCTGCCGAGCCCGGCCTCGAGCGGCCCGTGCGCCAGCGTGCCGAGCACGCCGGTCCAGCGCCGGGCGCGCGCGGTGCCGGCCCATTCCACCACGGCGGCCGGCGTGGCCGCGTCGAGCCCGGCCGAAAGGCCCGCGGCCACGCTGCCGATGCGGCTCATGCCCATGTAGATCACCAGCGTGGTGCCGCTCGCGGCCAGCGCGGCCCAGTCGGGCTCGCCGTGATCCTGCAGGTGCGCGGTCACGAAGGTCACGCCCTGGCAGTGGCGGCGGTGCGTGAGCGACACGCCGAGCTCGGCGGCCGCGGCGAAGCCCGACGAGATGCCGTTGACGATCTGCACCGCGATGCCGGCCGCGTGCAGCGCCGCCAGCTCCTCGCCGGCGCGGCCGAACAGCAGCGCATCGCCGCCCTTCACGCGCACCACGTGCAGGCCGCGCGACGCGTAGCGGCGCATCAGCTTCTCGATGAAGGCCTGCGGGGTGGAGCGGCAGCCGCCGCGCTTGCCCACGCGCACGATGCGCGCCTGGGGCGCGAGCGCGGCCACGGCGGGATCGACCAGATCGTCGATCAGCACCACGTCGGCCGCGGCCAGCGCGCGGGCCGCCTTGAGGGTGAGCAGGTCCGGATCGCCGGGGCCGGCGCCGAGCAGGGTGACCTTGCCGGTAACAGTGGGATTCGTCATCGTGGTTCAGTTCCAGAGAGGCGCGCGGCGTGGCGCGCACCGCCGGAACCGCACGGCGTCGCGCGCCGGCCACGCGGCCAGCGTTCGGGACACCGTTGTCCGGGTGGGCCGGCGCGTCGCCGCGCGGCCCGGATCGTCTGCATGCATGTATTGCGGGCGCCGACATCGTTGCCGGCGCATCTCGATCGTTGCAATAAGCGCGCCAGCTTCGCGCGGTGCGCACGCACGGGCACCACGCGCTCGCCGCCCCCGACATGCGCCCGCGCCGTGCATCGCGATCGCACGCGCACGGTGCTGCGTCGCACCAGTTCTGTGCGGCGGTGCGTCAAGACGCGACGCGCTGCGTGCACGCAGCGAGGCCCCGATCGGCTCCGAATCGCCGCAAACCCGCGCCGCGCCTGAAAGTCCCATTTCTGGCACGGCGCTTGCGAAGCTGGAGTCGGGCGCATCAACGGCGATGCGCTCCGCAACACCGAATATTGAGCGGCCCGGCAACGGGCTTTCTGGGCAACGGCGTCCTGTGCATCCGGTCTTTCGACCGGATTCTCAGGACGCCGTTTTCGTTTTTGGGCTCCCGACATGACCACCCACAACAAAGCCACCCGCATCGATCTGTTCAGCTTCGGCAGCGCGCCGATGCGCGCGTTCCATCTGACGTGGATGGCGTTCTTCGTCTGCTTCTTCGCGTGGTTCGCGTGCGCACCGCTGATGCCGCTGATCGCCAGGCAGTTCCACCTCAGCGCGGGCCAGGTGGCCGACATCAACATCGCGGCCGTGGCGGCCACGATCCTGGTGCGGCTCGTGGTGGGCCCGCTCAGCGACCGCTTCGGCCCGCGCCGCGTCTACACGGGCCTGCTCGTGATCGGCGCGCTGCCGGTGATCGCGGTGGCCTTCAGCCACGACTACTGGAGCTTCCTGATCTGCCGTCTCGGCATCGGCGCGGTGGGCGCGAGCTTCGTGATCACGCAGTACCACACCTCGGTGATGTTCGCGCCGAACGTGGTGGGCACCGCGAACGCCACCACGGCCGGCTGGGGCAATGCCGGCGCGGGCGCCGCGCAGGCGCTGGTGCCGCTGTTGGTGGCCGCCGGGCTGATGCTCGGCCTCGGCGACGACTCGGCCTGGCGCGTGGCGCTGGTGGTGCCCGGCATCGCCATGCTGCTGATGGCGGTGGCCTACTGGCGCGGCACGCAGGACAGCCCGGCCGGCGATTTCGTGGCGTTGCGTGCGCGCGGCGAGACGGTGGAGAGCGGCAAGAAGGGCGGCTGGGCCAGCTTCGTGGCCGCTTCGCGCAACTACCGCGTGTGGATGCTCGCGATCACCTACGGCGCCTGCTTCGGCGTGGAAGTGTTCATCCACAACATCGCTTCGTTGTACTACGTCAATCACTTCCACCTGTCGCTGCGCGACGCGGGCCTCGCGGCCGGCATCTTCGGGCTGCTCGCGCTGTTCGCGCGCGCGCTCGGCGGGGTGCTGTCGGATCGGCTCGCCGCGCGCCGCGGCCTGGCCGTGCGCTCGCTGCTGCTGGCCGTGCTGATCGCCGGCGAGGGGCTGGGCCTGCTGGCGTTCTCGCACGCCGGGCAGGTGGGCCTGGCCGTGATGGCGATGGTGGCGTTCGGCCTGTTCACCCACATGGCCTGCGGCGCGACCTACGCGCTGGTGCCGTTCGTCGATCGCAACTCGCTCGGCGGCGTGGCCGGCATCGTGGGCGCCGGCGGCAACGTGGGCGCGGTGGCGGCCGGCTTCCTGATGAAGGGCGTGGGCGACGTGCAGGCCACGCTGTCGCTGCTCGGCGGCGTGGTGCTGGTCACCTCGCTGTGCGCGATCGCGGTGCGCTTCTCGGCCGAGCACATGGCCCGCGAGGCCGCGCTGCGCGCGAGCGCGCTGGCCGCCAACGCCACGCACTGATACCGCATTCGCATTCCGCATCGAGTCTCACGGAGGAACCCCACATGAATATCGTCGTCATCGGTCACGGGATGGTCGGCCACAAGCTGCTCGAATGCCTCGCGGCGCAGGCCCCGTCGCACGGCGAGCCGCCGCGCGTCACCGTGCTGTGCGAGGAGCCGCGGCCCGCCTACGATCGCGTGCATCTGTCCGAGTTCTTCGCCGGCAAGTCGGCCGACGATCTCTCGCTGGTCGCGCCCGGCTTCTTCGAGGCGCATCCGCATCTCGCGCTGCGTCTCGGCACCGCGGCCGTGGCGATCGATCGCGCGGCGCACACCGTCACGCTGGCGAGCGGCGAGACCATCGGCTACGACAAGCTGGTGTTCGCCACCGGTTCCACGCCGTTCGTGCCGCCGGTGCCGGGCCGCGAGCGCGCCGACTGCTTCGTGTACCGCACCATCGAGGATCTGGTCGCGATGCAGGCCTGTGGTGCGCGCGCGCGCTCGGGCGTGGTGGTGGGCGGCGGCCTGCTCGGCCTCGAATGCGCGAAGGCGCTGCGCGACATGGGCCTGGCCACCCACGTGGTGGAATTCGCCCCGCGCCTGATGGCGGTGCAGGTGGACGAGGGCGGCGGCAGCACGCTGCGCGGCCGCATCGAGGCGCTCGGGGTGCAGGTGCATACCGGCAGGAACACGCTCGAGATCGTGGACGGCGAGGCCGGCACGCATCGCATGGTGTTCGCCGACGGCACCCATCTCGATACCGACATGATCGTGTTCTCGGCCGGCATCCGCCCGCGCGATCAGCTCGCGCGCGACTGCGGGCTGGAGCTCGGCCCGCGCGGCGGCGTGGCGATCGACGGCGCGTGCCGCACGAGCGACGCCGACATCTACGCGATCGGCGAGTGCGCGGCCTGGAACGGCCAGACCTTCGGGCTGGTCGCGCCCGGCTACGAGATGGCGCGCGTGGTGGCGCGGCAACTGGCCGGCGAGGATGCCGCGTTCGCCGGCGCGGACCTGAGCACCAAGCTCAAGCTGATGGGCGTGGACGTGGCCAGCATCGGCGACGCGCACGCGCGCACGCCGGGCTGCCGCGTGGTGCAGTACGCCGACGGCCGCCGCGAGGTGTACAAGAAGCTCGTCACCTCGGCCGACGGCACGCAGTTGCTGGGCGCGGTGCTGGTGGGCGACGCCACCGAATACGGCACGCTGCTGCAGATGATGCTGAACGGCATCGCGCTGCCGGCCGAGCCGGAGACGCTGATCCTGCCGCAATCGGACGGCGCGGCGCCGGCCGGCCTCGGCGTGGACGCGCTGCCGGCCGGCGCGCAGATCTGCTCGTGCAACAACGTGTCGAAGGGCCAGCTGTGCGAGGCCGTGGCGAACGGCGCCACCTCGATCGGCGCGCTGAAGTCGTGCACCGGCGCGGGCACCTCGTGCGGCGGCTGCGTGCCGCTGGTCACGCAGGTCATGAAGGCCGAGATGAAGAAACAGGGCCTGGCCGTCAACAACCACCTGTGCGAGCACTTCGCGTATTCGCGCCAGGAGCTGTACCACCTGATCCGCGTCGAGAACATCCGCGCCTTCGACGCGCTGCTCGCGAAGTACGGCAAGGGCCTCGGCTGCGACGTGTGCAAGCCCACGGCCGCCTCGATCCTCGCCTCGTGCTGGAACGAGTTCGTGCTGAAGACCGAGCACGCCAGCCTGCAGGATTCGAACGACTACTACCTCGCCAACATCCAGCGCGACGGCACCTATTCGGTGGTGCCGCGCATGCCGGGCGGCGAGGTCACGCCCGAGGGGCTGATCGCGGTGGGGCAGGTGGCGAGGAAGTACGGCCTCTACACCAAGATCACGGGCGGCCAGCGCGTGGACCTGTTCGGCGCGCGCGTCGAGCAGCTGCCGCCGATCTGGGAGGAGCTGATCGCGGCCGGCTTCGAGTCGGGCCATGCCTACGGCAAGGCCCTGCGCACCGTGAAGTCGTGCGTCGGCTCCACCTGGTGCCGCTACGGCGTGGGCGATTCGGTGGGCCTCGCGATCGAGCTCGAGAATCGCTACAAGGGCCTGCGCGCGCCGCACAAGATCAAGTTCGGCGTGTCGGGCTGCACCCGCGAATGCGCCGAGGCGCAGGGCAAGGACGTGGGCGTGATCGCCACCGAGAAGGGCTGGAACCTCTACGTGTGCGGCAACGGCGGCATGAAGCCGCGCCACGCCGAGCTGCTCGCGTCCGATCTCGATCGCGACACGCTGATCCGCTACGTGGACCGCTTCCTGATGTTCTACATCCGCACCGCCGACCGGCTGCAGCGCACCAGCACCTGGCGCGACAACCTCGAGGGCGGGCTCGACTACCTGATCGAGGTGGTGGTGGGCGACCGGCTCGGCCTCGGCGCCGAGCTCGAGGCGCAGATGGCGCACGTGGTCGATACCTATGAATGCGAGTGGAAGAAGGCCGTGAGCGATCCCGCCACGCGGCGCCGCTTCCGTCATTTCGTCAACAGCGATTCGGCCGACGCCACGATCGCGTTCGTGGAGGAGCGCGGCCAGATCCGGCCCGCCACCGACGCGGAACGCGCGGTCGCGCTGGCCGAGGCCGCGGAATCTGCCGAATCCGCCGAACCCGCCACGGCCTGAGCGTCGCCGGCCGCGTCTTCACCGAATCGAGAACCGAGGAACTTCATCATGGCATCCCCCAACACCGCCGCGTCCGCCTCGCACTGGACGCCCGTCTGCCAGCTGCACGACATCGTGCCGAACACGGGCGTGTGCGCGCTCGTGAACGGCGGCCAGGTGGCCGTGTTCCGCGTCGAGGCCGGCGACGGCGCGAGCGGCATCTACGCCATCGACAACATCGATCCGCTGTCGCGCGCGGCCGTGCTGTCGCGCGGGCTGGTCGGCAGCATCGGCGAGCGCATCGTGGTGGCCTCGCCGCTGTTCAAGCAGCACTTCGACCTGCGCACCGGCGAGTGCGTCGAGGCGCCGGAGAAGTCGGTCGGCGTGTACGCGTCGCGCGTGCAGGACGGCTTCGTGTGGGTCGGCACGGCCTGAGCCGCGAGCCGATCGGGATCGATACCGCGGAGAGCCGATGACGAGCGCGAGCGTGAAGACGGTGTGCCCTTACTGCGGCGTGGGCTGCGGGATGGTGCTGCAGGTCGAGGGCGGCGAGGTGACGAAGGTGTCGGGCGACGCCGAACACCCGTCGAACTTCGGCCGGCTCTGCACCAAGGGCGCGTCGGCGCATGTCGCGCTGCGGCACGCGGGGCGGCTCGATCGCGCCTACCTGCGCGCGGCGCGCGAGCACGATCCGGTGCCGCTCGCGATCGACGACGCGATCCGCGAAACGGCGCGCCGGCTGCGCGAGATCCTCGCGGCGCACGGGCCCGACGCGCTGTCGTTCTACGTGTCGGGGCAGATGTCGATCGAGGCGCAGTACCTCGTCAACAAGCTCGCCAAGGGCTACATCCGCACCTCGCACGTCGAGTCGAACTCGCGGCTGTGCATGGCCAGCGCCGGCAGCGGCTACAAGCTCTCGCTCGGCGCCGACGGGCCGCCCGGCTCGTACCAGGATTTCGACCGCGCGAAGCTGTTCTTCGTGATCGGCGCGAACATGGCCGACTGTCATCCCATCCTGTTCCTGCGCATGATGGATCGCGTGAAGGCCGGCGCGAAGCTGATCGTGGTGGACCCGCGCCGCAACACCACGGCCGACAAGGCCTCGCTGTTCCTGCAGATCCGCCCCGGCACCGATCTCGCGCTGCTCAACGGGCTGCTGCACCTGCTGCACGCCAATGGCCACACCGATGCCGCCTTCATTGCCGCGCACACCGAAGGCTGGGACACGATGCCCGAATTCCTGGCCGACTACACGCCGGAGAAGGTGGCCACGGCCACCGGCCTGCCCGAGGCCGAGATCCGCCGCGCGGCGGACCTGATCGGCGCGGCCGGCGACTGGATGAGCTGCTGGACCATGGGCCTGAACCAGAGCACGCGCGGCACCTGGCACACCAACGCGATCTGCAACCTGCACCTGGCCACCGGCGCGATCTGCCGGCCCGGCAGCGGGCCGTTCTCGCTGACCGGCCAGCCGAACGCGATGGGCGGGCGCGAGATGGGCTACATGGGGCCGGGCCTGCCCGGCCAGCGCAGCCTGCTCGACGACGCCGACCGACGCTTCGTGGAGGACCTCTGGCAACTGCCGGCCGGCACGCTGAGGCAGGACGGCGGCGGGGGCGGCACGATCGACATGTTCCGGCAGATGGCGGCCGGCGTGATCAAGGCCTGCTGGATCATCTGCACCAACCCGGTGGCGACGGTGGCCAACCGCGCCAATGCGATCGCCGGGCTGCGCGCGGCCGAGCTGGTGATCGCGCAGGACGCGTTCCTCGATACCGAAACCAGCCATTACGCCGACATCCTGCTGCCCGGCGCGCTGTGGGCCGAGGCCGAGGGCGTGATGATCAACTCGGAGCGCAACCTCACGCTGATGCGGCAGGCCGTCGAGCCGCCCGGCGAGGCGATGGCCGACTGGGCGATCGTGGCGGCCGTGGCGCGCGAGATGGGCTATGGCGACGCGTTCGACTACGCGTCGGCGGAAGCCGTGTTCGACGAGATAGCGCGCTTCTCGAACCCGAAGACCGGCTACGACCTGCGCGGCGCGAGCCATCGCGCGCTGCGCGAGACGCCGCTGCAATGGCCGTGTCCGCCCGACGATGCGCACGACCGTCATCCGCTGCGCTACCTGAACGACGGCGTGAGCCAGATCCGCCGCGTGGCCGAGGACGGCAGCGTGCCGGCGCTGGCGTTTCCGACGCCGTCGGGCCGCGCGCGCTTCTTCGCGCGCCCGCACGCCGACGCGGCCGACATGCCCGACGCCGAATTCCCGATCGTGCTGAACACCGGCCGCCTGCAGCATCAGTGGCACACCATGACCAAGACCGGCAAGGTGCCGATGCTGAACAAGCTGAACCCGAAGCCCTTCGTCGAGCTGCATCCCGAGGATGCCGCCGCGCTCGGCATCCGCGCCGACGACAGCGTCGAGCTGCGCTCGCGGCGCGGCCGTGCCGTGCTGCCGGCGGTGCTGACCGATCGCGTGCAGCCGGGCGCCGCGTTCGCGCCGATGCACTGGAACGACGTGCACGGCGACGCGCTGTGCGTGAATGCGCTGACCAGCGACGCCGTCGATCCGGTGTCGCTGCAGCCGGAGCTGAAGTTCTGCGCCGTGTCGCTCACGCGTGTCGCTACCGCGCCGGCCGCCTTTCCCGAAATCAACCCGCGAGCCGCCAGCGATACCGTCGCGGCCGCGCACCAGGATTGCCCCATGTCCTCCGCTCTCGATCGCTTCGCGGCCGCGCTCGGCCTGCACGAGGTGGCGCCGCCGCGCCTGTCCGACGCCGAGCGCGTGTACGTGGCCGGCTTCGTCAGCGGCCTGCGCGCCGCGCCGGCCGAGGCCGGCGCCGGCGTGCCGGTGCTGCCGGTGCTGCCGGCCCAGGCGCCGTGCGCGCCGGCCACGCGGCTGTGGCTCGACGGCATGCTGGCCGGGCTGTACAGCCGCGCGCCGCATGGCGAGGCGCCGGCCTTGACATCGGCCACCGCCGACGCGCCGACCGTCGCGCAGGACCCCTCAGCCGGCGTGCGGATCGTGCACGCGCGCCCGAAGGTGGCGCTCCTGTGGGCTTCGCAGACGGGCAACGTCGAATCGCTGACCGAGTTGTACGCCACGCAGCTGATGAACGCCGGCTTCGAGATCCGCGTGGCCTGCATGGCCGACGCCACCCCGGCCGTGCTCGCGAACACCCAGTACGCGCTGCTGATGACGAGCACCTTCGGCGACGGCGACGCGCCCGACAACGGCGCCTCGTTCCGGGACGCGCTCGCGGCCGAGGGCGCGCCGCGCCTCGCCGGCCTGCGCTACGCCGTGCTCGCGTTCGGCGATCGCAACTACGACGCGTTCTGCGGCCACGGCCGCTGGCTCGACGCGCGCCTGGCCGAGCTCGGCGCCGAGCGCCTGACCGGGCGCGTGGATTGCGACGCCGAATTCCAGCCGGCCGCCGATCGCTGGCTCGAGGGCAGCATCGCCTGCATCAAGGCCGCCGACGCCGCGCTGCACGCGGTGCCCGGCGGCGGCGCGTTCCAGGTGGCCGCGCTGGCGCCCACCAAGGCGCGGCCCGCGCCGTCGCGGCTGGTGGCGAACCTCAGGCTGAACCAACCCGGCGCGAGCAAGGACACGCGCTACCTGTCGCTGTCGGCCGAGGGCGCCGCGCTCGACTACGAGGCTGGCGACGCGCTCGGCATCTGGCCGACCAACTGCCCGAGCGTGGTCGACGAGCTGCTGACGCTCACGAAGCTGTCGGCCGACACGCCGGTGACGGTGACGGGCGTGGGCGACGTGCGGCTGGGCGAGGCGCTGGGCCGCCATCTCGACATCACGCGCGCGCATCCCGACGCGCTGGCGCTGATCGCCGAGCGCAGCCGCGACGGCGCGCTGAAGTCGCTGCTCGGCGAGGAACGTCGCGCCGACCTCAAGCACTGGCTCTGGGGCCAGCAGCTCGCCGACGTGCTGCACGAGTTCCCGGTGGAGCTGTCCGCCGCCGATCTGGTGGGCATGCTCAAGCGGCTCCAGCCGCGCCTGTACTCGATCGCGTCGAGCCCGGCCGCGCATCGCGGCGAGGTGCATCTGACGGTGTCGGCGGTGCGCTACAACAACGGCCGGCGCGACCGCAAGGGCGTGGCCTCCACCTTCCTGGCCGATCGCGCGGCCGACGGCGAGACCGAGGTGCCCGTGTTCGTGCAGAAATCGGCGCATTTCCGCCCGCCCGCGAGCGGCGACGTGCCGATCGTGATGATCGGGCCCGGCACCGGCATCGCGCCGTTTCGTGGCTTCCTGCACGAGCGCCGCGCGCGCGGTGCGCGCGGGCGCAACTGGCTGTTCTTCGGCGAGCAGCATGCGGCCACCGATTTCTACTATCGCGAGGAGCTCGAGGCGATGCGCGACGACGGCTTCCTCAGCGCGCTCGATCTCGCGTTCTCGCGCGATCAGGCCGACAAGATCTACGTGCAGGACCGCATGCGCGAGCGCGGCACCGAGCTGTGGGCCTGGCTCGAGGCCGGCGCGCACGTGTACGTGTGCGGCGACGCCTCGCGCATGGCGAAGGACGTGGATGCCGCGCTGCGCGACGTGGTGGCCGCGCACGGCGCGATGGACGCCGCGCGTGCGGGCGAATACGTGGCGCGCATGGCCAGGGAGCGGCGCTACCTGCGCGACGTGTACTGACGCGCATCGAGCGGTGTCGCGGGGCGGGATCGATCCTGCGATCACTGCGGGATTTTTCCGCCTTTTAACCGCAGTTGGCATTGGAATACCGCTGGAATCCGACAATGCAGTTTTGCAGGTCGGCCCACCTATGCGTGCGGCGGCCTGAGCGATACTGCCCGCCGTGTCCTGCCCTCGGCCTGTTTCCGCAAGCCGCCAGGCCACGCGCCGCCCCCGAGACACCCTGCAGCGGCGCCGCTCGACGCGATACCAACACACCCCGTTCGAATTCCGCCATGTCCACATCCCGAATCCTCGCCGAATCCCTGCGCTCGCTCGTGCGCACCGCCGACGAAGCTGCTGCGCTGATCGCGCCGAACATGACCGTCGCGATGAGCGGCTTCACCGGCTCCGGCTATCCGAAGGCGGTGCCGGCCGCGCTCGCGACGCGCATTTCCGCGGCGCACGCGCGCGGCGAGGACTTCCGCATCAACGTGCTGACCGGCGCGTCCACCGCGCCGGAGCTCGACGGCGCACTGGCGAAGGCCGACGGCATCTCGATGCGCCTGCCGTATCAGTCCGATCCGATCCTGCGCGAGAAGATCAACGCCGGCGAACTCGATTACCAGGACATCCATCTGAGCCACGTCGCGCAATATGCGTGGTTCGGCCTGTTCGGCGAGCTCGACGTGGCCGTGGTGGAAGTGGCCGGGATCCGCGAGGACGGCCTGCTGATCCCGTCGGCCTCGGTCGGCAACAACAAGACCTGGCTCGACCAGGCGAAGAAGGTGATCCTCGAGGTCAATTCGCGCCAGCCGCTCGGCCTCGACGGCATGCACGACATCTATTACGGTACCGCGCTGCCGCCGCACCGCAAGCCGATTCCGCTGGTGGCCCCGGACGATCGGATCGGCGAGCCCTACCTGCGCTGCCCGGCCGACAAGATCATCGCGATCGTGGAAACCGACGCGCCCGACCGCAGCAATGCCTTCAACGCGCCCGACGAAACCTCCAGGCAGATCGCGGGCCACCTGATCGACTTCCTGCGCCACGAAATCGGCCGCGGCCGCCTGCCGGCCAACCTGCTGCCGCTGCAGTCGGGCGTGGGCAACATCACGAACGCCGTGCTGGCCGGCCTGGGCGAAGGCGGTTTCACGAACCTGACCGCCTACACCGAGGTGATCCAGGACGGCATGCTCGACCTGCTCGCGAACGGCACGCTGAGCTTCGCGTCGGCCACCGCACTGTCGCTGAGCCCCGACGCGGTGAAGCGCTTCGCCGACGACATCGCGCTGTTCCGCTCGAAGATCCTGCTGCGCTCGCAGGAGATCAGCAACCATCCCGAACTCGTGCGCCGCCTCGGCTGCATCGCGATGAACGGCATGATCGAGGCCGACATCTACGGCAACGTGAATTCCACCCACGTGATGGGCACGAAGATCCAGAACGGCATCGGCGGTTCGGGCGACTTCGCGCGCAACGGCTATTTGTCGTGCTTCATGTCGGCGAGTACCGCGAAGGGCGGCACGATTTCGCGGATCGTGCCGATGGCGAGCCACGTGGACCACACCGAGCACGACGTGGGCGTGGTGGTGACCGAGCATGGCCTGGCCGATCTGCGCGGGCTGTCGCCGCGCCAGCGCGCACGCAAGATCATCGACACCTGCGCGCACCCGGATTTTCGCCCGATGCTGGCCGACTACTTCGAGCGCGCGAGCCGCGAGAGCTTCGGCAAGCAGACGCCGCATCTGCTGGGCGAGGCGCTGTCGTGGCACGATCGCTTCGTGCGCACGGGCTCGATGAAGCCCTGAGGCGACGCCCGCCGAATCAGGCGAACGCGGGCGAACGGTGCAACGCCGTTCGCCCGGCCGGCGCACCGGCCTTCAGGCCGGCGCCGGCAAACTTCTCAGGCGCTGCACCTGCAAGCCGCGCCGCGGCGTGCCGCCCTCGGGGCCGGCCGGCCCACGATCCGATTCCTCCCGTCCATATTCCGCCTTGTGCCAGCGCGCATGCCGTTCGGGCGTGCCGAGCGCGAACCTGCGCCGGCGCGTGGCGTGGCCCGACGCGGGCAGGGGCGGCGGCGATGCCGGGGAAGCGCGCCGGCCGGCGCGCGTTTCAGCGGGCCGCATGATCGGCCAGATGCTGGCGGATCAGCGCCAGATAGTGATCGCCGACGGAATGATCGACGGCGGCGCGGCGCGCGGGCCGCTGGATGGTGATGGGCGGGCGCAGGCCGAGATAGCGGCACAATGCCGAGACGTAAGGCTTGCGCGTGCGCCCGAGCTGGTGGAGCGCGCGAGCGACACGTTCGTCGCCGGCCTGGCTGCGCAGCCAGGCGAGGATCTGGCGGTCGGTGTCGTTGACGATTCGAACCCGATGTTCCATTGCTCACCTCGATACTGGTTATCAGTACAGTGCTGTAAATATATCCAGTGTCTTGCGCGGATGCAATGGAGAACAAACAGGGGCGGAGCAAACTGGCCATTCGCCGGTGCGCGCGGCGGCGCGGGCTCGCGGCGAATGCCGCAAAGCCTTGCTGCATCGGCCGAAACAGCCGCTGCGACGGGCCGGCAAGGTTGCCATTTCACCCGTCAGCTAATATCATTCGCGCGTTGCAAATAAGAATCATTATCGGAGTGCCGTCTCGTCGGGCTCCGCCATGCATGCCCGCACCATCTTGAAATCGAGGAAACACGGATGACTCGTGACACGAGCCACGCGGATTACAGCGGCAGCCTGATGCAACTGCTGCGGCCGTTCCTGCCCATCACGATCGGCGCCACGCTGCTCGGCATCGTCGGCGGTCTGTGCACGGCCTGGCTGCTGTCGGTGATCAACGCGAGCCTGCACGCGCCGAACGGCATCGGCATGCACACGGCCGTGAGCTTCATCGCGCTGTGCGTGGTGGTGCTGCTCTGCAACGGCATCGCCGGGATCGGCAACAGCGTGACCGGCCAGCGCATCATCGCGGCGCTGCGCAAGGACATCTCGGCGCGCATCGTGTGCGCGCCGGTGGCCGAACTCGAGCGCTACAAGACGCACCGCCTGCTGTCGACGCTGAACAGCGACGTGGACACGGTCAGCGCGATGACCTTCAGCTTTCCGAGCGTGGCGGTGGCGGCGGCCGTGACGGTCGGCTGCGTGGCGTACATGCTGGTGCTCTCGCCGGTGCTGTTCCTGATCGCGCTGGTGGCGATCGTGATCGGCGCGCTGATCAACCAGTACGCGAGCAGCCGCTGGAGCCACTATTACCGCGGCGTGCGCGGCGCGCAGGACGAACTGCAGAAGCAGTACCGCGCGATCACCGAAGGCGCGAAGGAGCTGCGCCTGAACCGCGACCGCCGCATGAGCGTGTTCGGCAGGCGCCTGTCCGGCGCGGCCGACGAGGTGTCCGACCTGAAGATCAAGGCGATGCGCCTGTCGTACGGCGCGAGCGCCTCGGTCACCACGCTGTTCTTCGTCGTGATCGGCGTGCTGCTGCTGGTGCAGCAGCATCTCGGCGTGGCGCCGGAAGTCGTGAGCGGCTTCGTGATCGTGCTGCTGTACGTGCGCGGCCCGGTGGAGACGCTGGCCGGCAGCCTGCCGTCGCTGAGCCAGGCACGCGTGTCGTTCCAGCGCATCGCCGAGCTGACCGCGCGTTTCGCCACGCGCGAGGCGCGCCTGCTCGACGGCCAGCCGCCGGCGCCGGTCGCGCCGCTGCGCGACATCGAGCTGCGCCAGGCGGTGTGGGAATTCCCGGCGGTCGGCGATCAGCCGCCGTTCCGGCTGGGGCCGATCGACCTGAAGATCGAACGCGGCGACATGCTGTTCGTGATCGGCGAGAACGGCAGCGGCAAGACCACCCTGATCAAGCTGCTGCTCGGGCTGTACGAGGCGGGCGCGGGCCAGTTGCTGCTGAACGGCGAGCCGGTGCCGGCCGAGCGCATGGACGCCTATCGCCAGCTCTATTCGGCCGTGTTCGCCGATTACCACCTGTTCGACGATCTCGTGGTGCACGACCCGGCGCTGCTCGCGCGCGCGCAGGCGTATCTGGAGCAGCTCGAGATCGCCCACAAGGTGAAGATCGAGAATGGCGTGTTCTCCACGATCGATCTGTCCACGGGCCAGCGCAAGCGCCTCGCGCTGGTGCACGCGATGCTCGAGCAGCGCCCGGTGATGATGTTCGACGAATGGGCGGCCGATCAGGATCCGACCTTCCGCCGCGTGTTCTACACCGTGTTCCTGCCCGAGCTGAAGCGCCAGGGCAAGACGCTGATCGTGGTGTCGCACGACGATCGTTACTTCCACGTGGCCGACCGCGTGATCCGCATCGAGCGCGGCCGCATCATCGAGTCGGCGAAGGGCAGCGAGTTCACCTACGTGGACCGCGGCACGGCCGGCGCGATGCTGGAAGGCATGGCCGCGTCGGGCGACGGCGCGAACCTGCACTGAACGCGCTGAATGCACCGGATCGCCCTTGCGCGCGGTGCCCGAACGAACGACGGCCCGCCCGGGTGCACCGGGCGGGCCGTTTTTTCAGGCGCGTGGTGGTGGTGGCGTGCGCGTCAGATCGACGAGCGGCCGAGCCATTCGCGCACATGGTTCGCGCGGGCCGGACGCGGGCGCGGCGCGTCGTTCGAAAGCGGCGTGCCCACCATCACGAAGCCGAGCAGGCGGTCGCCCGGCTCGAAGTCGAGTGCGCGCGGCAGCGCCGGATCGGCGCTGATGTCGCCGGTGATCCAGAATGCCCCGTAGCCGAGCGCGTGGATCGCGTTGAGCAGGTTCATCGTCGCGGCACCGGTCGAGAGAATCTGCTCGACCTCGGGAATGCCGGTATCGGTGCGCACCGCGGCACCCACGGCGATCAGCAGCGGCGCGGCGTGGGCTCCGTCGCGCAGCGCCTGGAGGTGGTCGGGCTCCAGGTTCGGCTCGCGGGCGCGGGCCAGCTCGATCAGCACCTCGGCCAGTTCCGCACGCGCCTCGTCGCGGATCAGCACGTAGCGCCACGGCCGCAATTGCGCGTGATCGGGCGCACGCAGGGCGGTATCGAGGATCAGGTCGAGCTCGTCGTCGCTCGGGGCGGGTTCGGTCAGGCCGTAATGCGACTGGCGCGACAGCAGCGTGTCGAGCACGGCGCGGGCGGTGTCCTGCCGGGTGGCGGGGGCGAAGGCGGTATCGGACATGGTGTCTCCGGGTTTGACGTCGCAACATGATGCTCAAGTGTGGCGATTTGTGCAAATGATTCTCATTCGCATTTTTTCGGGTTATGGTCGAGCTTGCGTGACGAACGGGAGCGGCGCGTGGCAGTCGAGGCGTCGCCCCCGGTTCGCACGGCAAGCCGCCGTTCGCCGCGCCGCCGCGCGCATCGAACGGCCCGCGCCATCCTTTCGACGATTTGTCCATGCCCATGCCCATGCCGATGCCGGTACTCGAACAATTGCAGGGAGCGGGGTTGCGCGCGACCTTGCCGCGCGTGAAGGTGCTGGAGTTCTTCGCGGCGGCCGGCGCGCGGCATCTTGGCGCCGAGGACGTCTATCGGCATCTGGTGGCCGAGAAGATCGACATCGGCCTGGCCACCGTGTATCGCGTGCTGTCGCAGTTCGTCGAGGCCGGCATCCTGACCAGCGGCACGTTCGACTCGAACCGCCACGTGTACGAGCTCAACGACGGCAAGCGCCACGACCACATCATCTGCCTGAGTTGCGGCCGGGTGGACGAGTTCTCCGACCCGCTCATCGACGGCCGCGAGAAGGCCGCCGCCGATTCGCTCGGCTATCTGCTGACCGGCCATCACCTCGTGCTGCGCGGCTATTGCGCGCAATGCCGGCCCAGGCCGCGCGCGGCCTGG
>JASLEG010000329.1 GCA_030151225.1 Burkholderia sp.
CAGGTTGCCGGCCTCGCGCGCGGCCGTGCGGGCCCAGGCGGCGAACGCCGCCGGATGGCGCAGCGGCGGCAGGCCCAGCGCGGCTGCGGGCGTGGCCGTGGCCGCAGCGGTGCCCCGCTCCACCGGGATCACCACGCGCCCCACGAAGGTCACCACGAACGGCGCGAGCGCCATCAGGCCCAGCATCTCGATCAGTTGCGCGTGCACCGGATGCAGGTACAGCCCCAGGTAGAACGACACCAGCGTGAGCAGCGCCGCGCCCACCGCGCGCGCGCCGAGCGTCTGGCACAGCATGCCGCCGAACACCACCAGCAGCGTGCCGGCGCCGCGCAGCGCGGGCTGCTCGGCCACGGCGGCCGCGCCCGCGAAGGCGAGCCCGCCGGCCGCGGCCAGGATCGATAGCGAGACCAGCCAGCCCGACCAGCGCGGCTCGCGCAGGAACAGCGGCGCGACCATCGCGAACAGCGCGCCGGGCACGGCGACGATCAGCGTGTGGTGATGATGGGCGGCCCAGGCGATGCCGAGGCAGGCGCTCAGGAGGCTGGCGAGCGTGGAACGGGCAGCGCCGCGCAGGCGGGCCAGTTCCGGGTCGTGAACGCGCGCGTGGTGAACGGCGCGCGAGCAGGCGGCGGTGATCATGATCGACGAGATCCGTGCGAATCGGCAGCGCGGCTTGTGGCCGATGCCGACCCGGCGTGTGACGGCCGGGCGTGGACTGGGCGCCGGATGCGCACGCGGGCCGGGGTTACCGGCGCGTGCACGCCCGACGCGGCGTGTACCCGGCCCGCCAGGCCCGGTGTCGAGGGTACGACGGATGGGCGCGGCGACTCGGGTTTTCCCGGATGATACCCGGTCAAAAATGCGGCGCTGCCGCAATCTCGCGCGCCGTGGCGGATCGGCTGCGGATTCGTCGATGCCGAGGGTTCCGCCGGCGCTCAGCCGAGCTTCGGCGGCCGGCGGTGCCGGGTGGCCTGCTCGAACGCGTAGGCCATCGCGAGCAGCCCCGCCTCGCTCCACTGCCGCCCCACGAAGATCAGCCCGAACGGCGAACCCGACGCGTAATAGCCGGCCGGCACCGTCACGCCGGGCAGGCCCGCGATGTTCAGCTCGCCCACCGTGGTTTCCTGGATCGTCTCGCGGCCCAGGTACGGCGGCAGCTCGCAGCGCATCTGCGGGAACGCCAGCGCGTCGAGCCGGTGCTCGGCCATCACCGCGTCGAACAGCTTCAGATAGGCCGACTTCAGTGCCACGAAGCCGGACATGTCGGGCGGGCTCGACGGATCGGCCATCGCCGCGCGGAACGCCGGCAGGTTGCGCAGATAGGCGAGCACGCCGCCATCGGCGAACGGATCCTGCGCGGCCGTGGCGCGCGCGAACTCGGCGAAGCTCTTCAGCGCCGCGTCGGGCCCGAGCCGCTTCAGGTATTGCTCGAGATCGTAGGCGATCGACTCCATGCCGCGCGCGTCGAAATTCGCGAGCGGCGGCGTGGGTTCGCGCAGCGCGGCGAAGCCGGTGCCCGCGAACGGATCGGCCACCAGCGTGGCGCCGGCCGCCTCCAGCTCGCGCTGCGCGCGCGCGTACAGCGCGGCCGCCTCCTCCGACAGCGGCTGGGCGCGCCAGCCCGGCCCGTAGAGGCCGATGCGGCGGCCCTGCAGCGCGTCGCGACTCAGGCCGGCCGTGTAGCCGCCGGCCGGCTCGTGACCCACGCCGGCGAGCGTCTTCGGATCCTCCGACGAATAGCCGGCCAGCACGTCGAGGCACAGCGCCGCGTCGCGCACCGTGCGCGCGATCGGGCCCACCACGTCGCGATTGGCCGACAGCGGCACCACGCCCGCGTTCGGCACCAGGCCGAGGGTGGGCTTGATGCCGACCAGATCCTGCGACGAGGCCGGGTTCTGGATCGAGCCGCCGGTTTCCTCGGCCAGCCCGAGCACGGCCATCGCCGAGGCCACTGCCGCCGCGGTGCCCGCGCTGCTCGCGCCGGGCACCCGGTCCGGCATCGTGACGTTGCGGGTGGGGCCGGCCCAGCTGTCGTCGGCGTGGGTGCCCGAATGGCTCAGCACCGGCACGTTGGTCTTGCCGAGCAGGATCGCGCCCGACGCGCGCATGCGCGCCACCACCGGCGCGTCGGTGCCCGGCATCAGATCCACGCCGCCGGTCTTGCCGTACAGCAGCGACCAGCCCGCCGTGCTCGGAAAGCCCACCATGTCCATCGGGTCCTTGATCACCACCGGCACGCCGGCCAGCGGCCCGAGCGGCTCGCCGGCCGCGCGCCGCCGGTCGATCTCGCGCGCGTCGGCCAGCGCATCCGGATTCAGGAAAATCATTGCGTTGTACTGATCGTTGAGCGCATCGATGCGCGCGAAGCACGCGGCGGCCAGCGATTCGGCGGTGAAGCGGCCCTCGGCGAAGCCGGCCTGCACGCGCTCCACGGTGAGCGTGTCCAGATCGATGTGGGTCGTGTCCTGGGTGTGCGACATGGTTGGATCCCGATTCGGTTGTCAAACGTGGCCCGCGCGGGTGCGCGGGCCGCTGGTGGTGCGGTCCTGCTCAGACCGTCAGAAATTTCATGATCTTCCCGGCGTCCACGCGCTCGCGCGTCTCGCCGTGCACGAAGCGGCCGCGCTCGATGATCAGGAAGCGGTCGGCCACCTCGAGCGCGAACGACAGCACCTGCTCGGACACCAGCAGCGCGAAGCCGCGCTCGCGCTTGAGGCGGTTCAGCGTGCGCGCGATCTCCTTGATGATCGAGGGCTGGATGCCCTCGGTCGGCTCGTCGAGGATCAGCAGCTTCGGATCCGACACCAGCGCGCGCGCGATCGCCAGTTGCTGCTGCTGGCCGCCCGACAGGTTGCCGCCGCGCCGCCGGCGCATCTCCCACAGCACCGGAAACGCCTCGTACACGTAATCGGGCACGGCGGGCCGCTTCACGTGGTCCATGCCGCTCAGGATGTTTTCCTCGACCGACACGTTCGGGAAGATCATCCGCCCCTGCGGCACGAAGCCGAAGCCGGCCGCCACCCGCCGGTCGCTGCGCTCCTGCGCGAGCTCGCGCCCTGCCAGCGCGATGCGGCCGGCGCGGCTCGGGATCATGCCGATCATGGCCTTCAGCAGCGTGGTCTTGCCCATGCCGTTGCGGCCCATCACGGCCAGCGTCTCGCCGGCGGCGAGCGTGAAATTCAGGTCGTGCAGCACGTGGCTCTCGCCGTAGTACACGTTCAGGTTCTCGACATTCAGCATGTTCAGTGCCCCAGATAGACCTCGATCACGCGCGGATCCTGCTGCACCACGTCCATCGGCCCTTCCACGAGCTTCTTTCCCTGGTGCAGCACCGTGACCTTGTGCGCGATCGACTTGACGAACTCCATGTCGTGCTCGATCACGATCACCGAGCGGCCGCGCGCGATGTCGCGCAGCAGGTCGGCCGTCAGCTCGCGCTCCCTCGCGCTCATGCCGGCCACCGGCTCGTCGAGCATCAGCAGCGCCGGCTCCTGCATCAGCAGCATGCCGATCTCGAGCCACTGCTTCTGGCCGTGCGAGAGCAGCCCCGCGCGCCGGCCGAGCTGCTCCGACAGGAAGATCTTCGCGGCCACCTCGTCGATCGCCTCGCGCAGCGCCGCGTCGCGCCGAAAGAACAGCGAGCCGAGCACGTCGCGCCTGCGCGGATACGAGATCTCGAGGTTCTCCTCGACCGTCAGCTCCTCGTACACCATCGGGTTCTGGAACTTGCGGCCCACGCCCGCGCGGGTGATCTGATACTCGAGCATGCGTTCGAGCGCGTGGCCGTTGAAGCGGATGGTGCCCGCGGTGGGCCGGGTCTTGCCGCAGATCATGTCGAGCAGCGTGGTCTTGCCGGCGCCGTTCGGGCCGATCACGACGTGCAGCTCGTTGGCGTCCACGTGGAAATTCAGGTCGTCGATCGCCTTGAAACCGTCGAACGACACGGTCAGGTTCTCGACGGACAACACCCGGCCGTTCATTGCGTGCCCTCCCGATCCGGCGTGAACGATTGCAGCAGCCCGGCCAGCCCCTTCGGCAGGTACATCGGGATCACGATGAACAGCGCGCCGATCAGGTACAGCCAGAAGCCCACGAAATGCTCGGACAGGTAGCTCTTGCCCGCGCCCACCACCAGCGCGCCGTACACCGCGCCGACCATCGACAGGCGCCCGCCCACCGCCGCGTAGATCACCATCTCGACCGACGGCACGATCCCGCAGATCGACGGCGAGGCGAAGCCCACCTGCAGCGTGAACAGCGCGCCGCCGATCGCCGAGCACATCGCGGCCACGGCGAACACGAAGGCCTTGAACATGGCCGGGTCGTAGCCCGAGAAGCGGATCCGGTCCTCGCGGTCGCGGATCGCCACCAGCACCTTGCCGAGCCGGCTGCGCACGATGAAGCGGCCGAGCAGCACCACGCCGAGCAGCAGCAGCGCGCCCGCGTAATACAGCACCCGCACCGCCGTGGCGCTCTGCACGTTGTAGCCCATGAAGGTGGGCAGGTTGGTGATGCCGTTCACGCCGCCCGTGTAGCCCTGCTGGCCGATGATCACGATCGTGAGGATCGAGGCCAGCGCCAGCGTGACGATCGAGAAGTACACGCCGCCGACGCGCTTGCGGAAGTTGGCGTAGGCGAGCAGGAAGGCCAGCAGCGCCGGCACGATCAGGATCGCGGGAATCACGAAGCCGACGTGCGCGAACGGCTTCCACCAGAACGGCAGCGCGGTGATGCCGTTCCAGGTCATGAAGTCGGGCACCGGCGGGCCGCTGTCGCTGGCGCCGAACACCGCCGCGGCCGGATCGGCGGCGGTGGCCTCGAGCTTCATGTTCATCGCCATGAAGTAGCTGCCGAGGCCGAAGAAGATGCCCTGGCCGAGGCTCAGGATGCCGCCGTAGCCCCAGGCGAGCACGAGGCCGGCCGCGCAGAACGCGAAGCACAGGTACTTCGCGAACAGGCCCAGGCGGAAGGTGTCGCACAGCAGCGGGATCGCCACCAGCAGCACGATCGCGAGGCCCGCCACGCTGTGGCGGCCGGCGAAGGCCGCCAGGCGGGCGCCGGCCGGCGCGGCGGCGGTGCCCGGGCGGGCGCCCGGCGCGACGGAAGTCGGGAAAAGGTCTTTCATGGGATCACCGGCGAAGTTTGAGCGCGAACAGGCCGTTGGGCCGGAAGTACAGCGCGACGATCACGAGCAGCAGGATCGCGGCCTTCGCCATCGAGCCGCTCAGCACGAGCTCGAACAGCGACTGCATCTGGCCGATCGAGAACGCCGACAGGAAGGTGCCGATCAGGCTGTCCACGCCGCCGAACACCACCACCACGAAGGTGTCGACGATGTATTGCTGGCCCGTCACCGGCCCGGTGGAGGCCAGCAGCGTGAGCGCGCTGCCGGCGATGCCGGCCAGCCCGCAGCCGAGCCCGAAGGTCACCGCATCCACCCGCGAGGCATCGATGCCGGCCGCGCCTGCCATCGCGCGGTTCTGCATCACGCAGCGAATGCGCAGGCCCCAGCGGCTGCGGAACAGGAACAGGAACACGGCCAGCGCCACCGCGCCGGTCAGGCCGATGATGAACAGCCGGCTCAGCGGGATCGCGGTATTGCCGAGGTTCCAGGCGCCCTGCAGCCAGCCCACCGTCGGCACGCTCACGTCCACCGGCCCGAACACCTGGCGAAACACCTGTTGCAGCACCAGCGACAGGCCCCAGGTGGCCAGCATCGTGTCGAGCGGGCGCTGGTAGAGGCGGCGGATCATCACGCGTTCGAGCAGCATGCCCACCGCGAACGTGACCACGAAGGCCACCGCGATGCCCACCACGAAATACGCGCCCATCAGCGAGGGCAGCCAGCGCTGGAACACCTGCGCGCTGAGGTAGGTCATGTAGGCGCCGAGCGCCATCAGTTCGCCGTGCGCCATGTTGATGACGCCCATCAGGCCGAACACGATGGCCAGCCCGAGCGCCATCAGCGCGAGCACGGTGAACATCGACAGGCCGTTGAACACCTGGGTGAGTAACACGTCGAGAGTCATGGTGAAGGGTCCGTGAGACGCGTGGCCGGGGCAGCCACGCCGGAAGCGCAACGCGCGCGGGCGCGCGCCGGGCTCAGAGCTTCGGGAACGGGTTCGGCTCGATCAGCGGCGATTCGTAGAGGATGTCGACCTGGCCGTCCGCACGGAACGCGCCGATGCGCGCGTGCTTCCACAGGTGATGGTTGCTGGCGTGGAAACGCACCTTGCCCTCGGGCGCGTCCCATTCGAGGCCGGAGGAGGCCGCCACCACCTTCTCCACCTGCAGCGACTGCGCCTTCTCGGCGGCGAGCTTCCAGAGATGCACCGAGGTGTAGCTCGCTTCCATGGTGTCGCCGAGCACGCGGTTCGCGCCGTAGCGCTTCTTGAACGCGGCCACGAAGGCCTTGTTGGCCGGCGTGGGGATGCTCTGGAAGTAGCCCATGCAGCTGAGCACGCCCACCAGGTTGTCGTTGCCGATGCCGTAGGCCTCTTCCTCGCTGACGGCCAGCGCCATGATGGCCTGGTTGCGGCCGTTGATGCCGGCCGAGTTGAGCTGCTTGTAGAGCGCCACGTTCGAGCCGCCCACGATGGTCGACAGGATCACGTCGGGCCTGGCCGCCTTGATCTTCGCGATCACCGACGAGAACTCCATCGCGCCGAGCGGGAAGTAGTCCTCGCCCACGATGGTGCCGCCGGCCTTCGCCACCACCGGATGCGCGATGCGGTTGATGGTGCGCGGCCACACGTAGTCCGAGCCGATCAGGAAGAACTTCCTGCCCTTGTTCCGCGCCAGCCAGTCGATCGCCGGAATCACCGACTGCGTGGCTTCCTGGCCGGTGTACATGATGTTCTTCGACATCTCGAGCCCCTCGTAGTAGCACGGGTAATAGAGGAGTCCGTTGTATCGCTCCATCACCGGCAGCACCGCCTTGCGCGAGGCCGAGGTGTGGCAGCCGAAGATCACCGACACCTTGTCGCTCTCCAGCAGCTTCTGCGCCTTCTCCGCGAAGGTGGGCCAGTCGCTCGCGCCGTCCTCCACGATCGCCTGCACCGGGCGGCCCATCACGCCGCCGCTCGCGTTCAGCTCGTCGATCGCCATCTTCTCGGCGTCCACGATGTGCGCTTCCGCGATCGCGAGCGTGCCCGTGAGCGAGTGCAGGATGCCCACCTTGACGGGCTCCGCGGCCGCGGCGGCGGAACGGCTCGCCAGCATCGAGGCGGCAGGCAGGGCGCCGGCGACGGCGGTGGCGAGGGCACTCCTGATGAACTGACGTCGATTCGCTTTCATCGCTACCTTCGAAAAAATGAAGAAAAAAAAAGCCCGACCGCCAGCACATGCTGGCGGTCGGGCTTCCGTGGCCGTTGCGACGCCGGACGCCTTTGTCCGACACCGCGCAATCTGCACAGGGAACGCATTCGTTCCGTGTCAGGGCGAAACATATCGCAGTGAAAAATCCGTGGCAAGCAGAAACTTTTCAGGTCGTCGCGAGCCGCGCGAAGCGCCCTCGCACGCGCTCGCGCGTTGCAACGACCATGCCAGTTTCGGCCCGCTGCGGCGGGCTTTTCGGGAAGGTCCCGAGGTGTATTGTTTCGCGGCCGAATCGGTTATGGTCTCGACAACGCACGGTGCGCGGCCCGCACCCGATTCCTCCCATCCTTGCTTTCGCCCTCCCATGACCTCCTCGTCCCGAGACCCGATCAAGATCGGCGTGCTGCTCTCCGAAACCGGCGTGACCGCGCCGATCGAATGCTCCCAGCAACGCGCCACGCGCTTCGCCACCGAGGAGATCAACGAGGCCGGCGGTATCGACGGCCGCGAGATCGAACTCGTGCTGTGCGACCCCGCCTCGCGCCCCGCGCGCTACGCCGAGCTGCTGACCGGCATGATCGCCAGCGAGCAGATCCGCGTGGTGGTGGGCTGCTACATGTCGAGCACGCGCAAGGCCGTGCTGCCGGTGCTCGAGCGCCACAACGCGCTGCTGCTCTACCCCACGCTGTACGAGGGTTTCGAGTGCAGCCGCAACGTGATCTACACGGGCGCCGCGCCGAACCAGAACAGCTTCCCGCTGGCCGACTACATGCTGAGGAATCACGGCAAGCGCGTGTTCATGATCGGCTCCGACTACATCTATCCGTACGAGGCCAATCGCGTGATGAGCGACCTGGTGTTCGAGAACGGCGGCGAGAAGGTGGGCGAGATCTACCTGCCGCTCACGGCCGGCTACGAGGCGTATCGGGACGTGATGCGCAGGATCGTTGCGGCCGCACCCGATTTCATCTATTCGACCGTGGTGGGCATCGGCATGGCGCACATCTACCGCGCCTATGCCGAATCGGGCCTCGATCCGGCGCGCTGCCCGATCGCCACGCTGTCCACCACCGAGACCGAATTCACGGCGATGGGCGCCGATCTCGGCGAAGGCCACATCACGTCCGCGCCGTATTTCCAGAGCGTGGACACGCCCGTGAACCGCGACGTGCTCGCGCGCTTTCGCCGCCGTTTCGGCGAGGACACCGTGACCGACATGTGCTGGGAAGCCGCGTATTTCCAGATGCATCTGCTGGCCGAGGCGATGCGCCGCTCGGGCGGCGCCGAGCCCGATGCGCTGCTGCGCACGCTGCCGGGGCTCGAATTCGACGCGCCGCAGGGCCGCGTGCGCATCGACACGCAGAACCATCACACCTACCTGCGCCCGCGCATCGGCCGCGTGAACGCGCGCGCGCAGTTCGACATCCTGCACGAGGCGCCCGACTGGGTGCGACCCGATCCGTTCGTGATCTCGTTCGGCGACGAGGACCGCGCCGCCGCGCTCGACACGGCAGGCGGAGCGCGCGAATGAAGCCCTTCCACACCGCCCGCACACCCGAGCTGCTGCGCGAGATACGCTCGCTGCACGCGGCCGTGATCCACCCCGACGACGACGATCGCGCCGAGCTGATCGCGCAGCTGAGCCGCATCGGCTGCCGCACCTGCACCTACTGGCCGCAGGCGGACGACCTGCCGGCCAGCGTCGATCTGGTGTTCCTGGCCGTGCGGCCCGAATCTCTGGCCGTGGAGCTGACCTGGCGCGACCGCCACGACGCGCCGCCGGTGATTCCGGTGGTGACCTACGAGAACCCGATCATCATCGAGGCCGTGATGCAGCTGGGCGCGCACTGCGTGATCCCCTCGCCGGTGCGATCGTTCGGCGTGCTGACGGCCATCTCGGTCACCATGCACCAGCACCGGCACCGCCTGCAGCTCGAGAAGCGCGTGAAGCGCAGCGACGAGAAGGCCAGCGAGCGGCGCCAGATCCAGCGCGCCACCGCGATCCTCAGCGAGAGCAACGGGATTTCGGAGGAAAAGGCCTACGAGCTGCTGCGCAGCAAGTCGATGACGGATCGCACGCCGATCGAGCAGGTGGCCACGGCGGTGATCAATGCGAGCCGGTTGCTGAGGTTGTAGACACTGTGGCGGCGCGGGTCAGGCCACGGTCACTGAGCCCCACCCGCCTCACACCAGGATCGCCGCCATCACCGTCTCGAACATCCGCGCGTTCGCGGCCCGCAGTGGGTCGGCGCCCACGCCTTGCAGGAACTGCGTGAGGATGCGGTCGGAGGCGATCCAGACCGTCTGCGCGGCGGAATCGACATCGAGCCTGAGGCGCCGTCGGCATGCAGCCGGGCCAGCGCGAATTCCGGCCAGGCATCCCACCCGCGGCGCAGGTCGGCCAGCGGATCGGCGAGCCTTCCGTGCCGACTTCCTCCAGCAGGGCCGCGGCCGCTTCAAGGATGTGTGCCTGCGCTGCCATCAGCCTTCACCGTGGAGCGAGATCCTGCATCGAGCCGGCTCGACCGCACACGACCGGATCGCCCCGAGCAGCGCGGGGCGATTCCGATGGGTGAGTCGAGGGGGGAGATTCGCGCGGCCGCACGGCGGCGACCGCGCCGCCTCAGGCGGCCAGCGCCTTGCGGATCGCCGCCGACAGCTCGGCCGGCGAGAACTTGGCGATGTAGCCGTTGGCACCCGCGTTGCGCGCATGCGCCTCGTTGGCCTCGCCCGACAGCGACGAGTGGATGATGACGGGAATGTGACGCAGGCGCTCGTCGGCCTTGATCTTGCGCGTCAGCATGAAGCCGTCCATCTCGGGCATTTCGAGGTCGGTCACCACCAGCGAGACCTTGTCGCGCACCGGAATCTCTTCCTCCTGCGCTTCCTGGGCCAGCTTCAGCAACATCTGCCACGCCATCTCGCCGTTCGAGGCGATCATGTGCGGGGCCTTCAGCGCCGTGAGTGCCTGATCGAGCAGCGCACGCGCGAAGCCGGAATCGTCCACCGCCAGGATGCTGCCGGCCGAGCTGCGCACCGCGTCGCCCACGTCCTCGGGCTTCACGTCCTCGTTCTGCTCCGGGAACACGTCGCGCATCACCTGCTCGACGTCGAGGATCTGCGCGAGGCGGCTCTCGGTGCCGCCGTCCTCGGGGGGAAGGCGCGCGATGCCGGTCACGTAGCCGGTGGTGCCGGTGGATTCGGCGCTGAGCACCTGATTCCATTCGAGGCGGATGATGTCCTCCACCTCTTCCACCGCGAATGCCTGGGTGGCGCGCGAGAATTCGGTGATCAGCAGGATCGCCGGCGGGCGGTCCGACTGCGAGCCGATCAGCGATGCGATGTCGATCACCGGAATGATCTGGCCACGCACGTCCACCGCGCCGAGAATGTGCGCGGGCGAGCCGGCCAGCGGCGTCACTTCCGGCATCGACGCGATTTCGCGGATCTTGAACACGTTGATGCCGTACAGGGCACGCGCCGCGCCCGGCCTCGCCTGGCCGAGGCGGAAGAGCAGGAGTTCCAAACGGTTGTTGCTGGTGAGCGTTGTCCGTTCGTCAACGCTTGGCTCCATCGTCTTCATGTGTTTCCCTGAGTCATCAAGTCCGCATACGGAGGCGTCGGAGCCCCTCGTCACGGAACGCATGGTTTCAAACACCCCGTAGTCGCGTTATCGGCAGGCTTGCGCGGTTGCTTGAGGGCTCCGGAATGGAAATCGTGAGGGTGGAAACGCGGATTCATCTGAAGAATGGAGGGCCGGACCGGCCGCGCCTAGCGCCCCGCCGCCTTGCGCCAGGCCGCGAACTGCTCGCGCACTTCCGGGTTGGTGGCTGGATACAGCCCCACGATCGAACGCCCGGCCAGCACCTGCTCGGTCACGAAATCCTCGTAGGCCGTCATCTCCGTGCATTCGTGCGCGAGTTCGGCGGCCAGGTGCGCGGGCACCACGATCACGCCGTCGTTGTCGCCGACGATCAGGTCGCCCGGAAACACCGGCGCGCCGCCGCAACCGATCGGCACGTCGATGTCGATCGCCTGGTGCAGCGTGAGATTGGTCGGCGCGGTCGGCCGCTGGTGGAAGGCCGGAAAATCGAGCCGCGCGATGTCGGCCGCGTCGCGGAAACCGCCGTCGGTCACCACCCCGGCCACGCCGCGCACCATCAGCCGCGACACCAGGATCGAGCCGGCCGAGGCCGCGCGCGGATCGTTGCGGCTGTCGATCACGAGCACCGCGCCGGGCGGGCAGGTTTCCACCGCCACGCGCTGCGGGTGAGTCGGGTCGGCGAACACCTCGACCGGGTTCAGGTCCTCGCGCGCGGGCATGTAGCGCAGCGTGAACGCGATGCCCACCATGCCGTGCCTCAGCGGCGCGAGTGGCAGCGCGCCCTGGATGAACTGCTGGCGCAGGCCGCGCCTGTACAGCGCGGTGGCGATCGTGGCGGTGCTGATGCGCTTGAACGACTCGCGCGTGTCGGAGGAGATGGCGACGGGGGCGGCACGGTTGGCAGGCATGGCGAATCCGGAAAGGCGGGCGTGGCCCGCGGGTCCGGAAATCCTGGTCGACGATGCCGCGTTTGTAAAGTGCGGACACGCAGCGAGAAACGTGCGGACTCGCGCGTCAAGGCCTCGCCGTCGCGTCCCGGAACGGCTCCACCGCGTGCAGCGCATGCGCGTACACGGCGCCGGCGCGCAGCACCACGGCGATCGCATAGGCTTCGTCGAGCGCGGCGGCATGGCCCGGCTGCGCGGCCAGCGCGGCCGCGTGCAGCGCGAGCCGCTGCGCCTCGTTCGCACGTGCGTAGGCCGCGGCGGCGCCCACCACCCACGCGAGCCCCGGCGCGAGTTCGGCCGTGTCGAACACGGCCTGCGCGAAGCGCAGCCGGGCCTCGGCCACGGCCGAGCCGCGCACGGCGGGCTCGTCGTCCACCGCGAGGCGGCCGCCCTCCACCGTCAGCGCGGCGGTGCCGAACGATTCGAGCGCGGCGCTCACGTAGCTGACCGCCACCGCTTCCTGCTCGCTCGCGCCGAGGCGCCGCGCGATCTCCGCGTGATGCTCGATGCAGAACGCGCAGCGCGTGATCTGCGCGATCGCCACGGCCACCAGATGCTTGTCCTTCTCCGACAGCGCGCCGGCGCGCCACACCGGCGCGGACAGGGCCCGAAACGCCTTGGGGCCGGCATGCTGCCGCTCGAGGCCGCCCAGGAGGCGGGCCTGTTCGTCGTGCAGACGGGTCGCACTCATCGCAAGCTCTCCCGCGAACGGGGCATCACGGCGATCGATGCCGGCCGTCGCGCCGGATCGACCGCGGCCAGCACGGCCGCCAGGCTCACCACGCCGAGCAGCGAGATGTAGCCGCAGATCAGCCACGGCGCGCCGCCGCCGGCCGCCAGCAGCGCGGCGGCCACGAACGGCGTGAGGCCGCCCGAGATCAGCGTGCCGATCTGATAGCCGAGCGAGATGCCGCTGTAGCGCACCTCCACCGGAAACTGCTCGGCGAACCAGGCCGCGCCCGGCGCGTAGATCGCGGCGTCGAACACGGCCAGCTCGATCGCGAACACGATCGGCAGATAGCGCAGATCGCCGTGATCGAGGAACCAGAAGAACGGCCACACCAGGATCGCGATGCCCACCACGGCCCAGATCGCCGGGCGGCGCCGGCCGATGCGGTCCGACAGCGCGGCCCAGATCGGCGTGGCCACGATCGCGAAGGCCGAGCCGATGATCACGGCGCCGAGCGCATAGGATGCGCCGTTGCGCTTCAGGTTCAGATAGCTGATCGCGTAGGTGGTGACGATCGCGTACATGGCCGGCTGCAGCAGGCGCAGGCCGATCGTGACGAGCAGCGCGCGGCGGTGGTGGCGGAACACCTCGGCCACCGGCAGGCGCTTCAGCCGCCCCTCGGCCTGCGCGGCCACGAAGGGCTCGGGCTCGCGGATGCGGGTGCGCACGAAGATGCCCACCGCCACCAGCACCACGCTCAACAGGAACGGCAGGCGCCAGCCCCAGCTCGCGAAATCGGCGGCGCTCAGCAGCGCGCGCACGCCGAGGAAGGTGCCCGAGGCGAGCAGCATGCCGGCCGCGGAGCCGACCTGGGTGAACGAGCCGAGCAGGCCCCGCGAGCGCTCGCCCGCGTGCTCGACCGCCAGCAGCGAGGCCCCGCCCCACTCGGCCCCGGTGGCGATACCCTGCAGCAGGCGCAGCGCCACCAGCAGCGCGGTGGCCAGCAGCCCGGCGCTCGCATAGGTGGGCAGCAGGCCGGTCAGCACGGTGGCCACGCCCATCAGCACCAGCGAGAACACCAGCACGCGCTTGCGGCCGATGCGGTCGCCGAAGTGGCCGGCGAATACCGCGCCGAGCGGCCGCGCGAAGAAGCCCACGCCATAGGCCGCGAAGGCGCCCAGGATGCCGGCCAGCGGATTGGTGGCGGGCGGAAAGAAGGTATGACTGAAGATCAGCGCCGAGGCGGTGCTGTAGATGTAGAAGTCGTACCACTCGATGGTGGTTCCGATGAAGGCGGCGAAGCCGATGCGTGCCGCGCCCGTTTTCGGGCTGCGCGACGCGAGCGTGGTGGTCGACATGATGCGGGAGAGGCAACGAGGGAAACACGTCAGTAGACCACCCCACCCTTCGTTTCCCTAACGATCATTCCTGCTTTGCTTGACGGCACGGATCGATATATCGATAGCAGCAATCGTCGCAAGCCGCGCGCGTGCCGGGCACTACACTGAGCGGTTTTTCCGAGGGGCCGCCGCCATGCCACGCCAAATCCGCCTCAATGCCTTCATGATGAACTGCGTGACGCATCTCGCGCCGGGCCAGTGGACCTCGGACACCGACGGCTCGACCGGCTATCTCGACACCGCGTACTGGGTCGGCATCGCGAAGACGCTCGAGGCGGGCCTGTTCGACGGGCTGTTCCTCGGCGACGTGATCGGCGTGTACGACGTGTTCGGCGACGGCCCCGGGGCCGCCCTGCGCGGCGCGGCGCAGGTGCCGATGAACGACCCGGCGGTGCTGATCCCGCTGATGGCGCATGCCACCACCCACCTCGGCTTCGGCGTGACGGTGTCGGTGGCCTACGAGTCGCCGTACCTGCTGGCGCGCCGCTTCACCACGCTCGATCACCTGAGCGGCGGGCGGGTGGCCTGGAACATCGTGACCTCGTACCTGCAGAGCGGCGCGCGCAGCCTCGGGCAGGACGCGCTGCAGGCCCACGACGCGCGCTACGCGCGTGCCGACGAATTCATGGCGGTCTGCTACCAGCTGTGGGAAGGCAGTTGGGAAGACGGCGCGGTGCAGCGCGACCGCGCGCGCGGCGTGTATGCGGATCCGGCGCGCGTGCACGCGATCGCGCACGCGGGCGAGCACTTCCGCTCGCACGGCGTGTTCCAGTGCGAGCCCTCGCCGCAGCGCACGCCGCTGCTGTTCCAGGCCGGTGGCTCCGCGCGCGGCACGCGCTTCGCGGCCGAGCACGCCGAGTGCATCTTCCTCGGCGCGCCCACCCGCAACGGCCTGCGCAACCAGGCGCAGGCCATCCGCCGCGCGGTGGCCGAGGCCGGCCGCGCGCCCGACGCCGTGCAGCTGTTCGCGATGCTGACCGTGATCGTCGACGAGACGGCCGAGCGCGCGCAGGCGCGCCACGCCGAATACCGCGCGCGCATCGACCACGACGGCGCCGCCGCGCTGCTGTCCGGCTGGACCGGCATCGACCTGGCACGCTACCGGCCCGACGACACGCTCGACTACGTCGACACCGACGCGGGCCAGTCGGCGCTCGCCGCGTTCAGCAAGCTCGATCCGGACAAGGTGTGGACCGTGCGCGACGCGGTGGAATTCGTGGCGATCGGCGGGCGCGGCGCGGTGGTGGTGGGCGACGCGGCGCAGGTGGCCGACGCGCTGCAGGCACTCATGGAAGATGCCGGCATCGACGGCTTCAACCTCGCCTGGGTGGAATCGCCGCGCACCTTCGAGGACGTGGTGCGCTACCTGGTGCCCGAACTGCAGCGGCGCGGCGCGTACAAGACGCGCTACGCGCCCGGCACGCTGCGCGAGAAGCTGCTGGGCGATGGGGCCCGCCTGAGCGCGCCGCACGTCGGCACGCGGTATCGGGCGCATTCCGTCAGCCGAACCTGACCAGATCCTTGAAGATCAGGTGCCCCCAGGTGTCGCCGCTGCCGTGCACGAGCCGGCCGCCCTGGTCCGGCGCGCCGAGCTGGATCGGCGCGAAGCCGAGCCGTTCCGCCAGCTCGCCCACCTCGGCGGCGGCCGCGTCGTCGTCGCTCGACAGGAACACCACGCGGCGCCCGCCGGCGGGCGCCGCCTGCGCCAGCGCGCTCGCCCCCAGATGGTTGAAGCCCTTCACGAGCCGCGCGCCCGCGAACGCCTGCGCGACCACCCGCGCCGACGGTTGGCCGCCCAGTTGCTCGGGCGGCACGCCATAGGCATTGGTCACGTCGATGATCGTCTTGCCCTGCCACGAGGGCAGCGCCCTCGCCACCTCGCGGTGCGCGTCGAAGCGCACGGCCAGGAACACCACGTCGGCCCGCAGCGCGTCCGCCAGCGTCACGGCGCGAATCGTGGGGCCGATCGCGGCCGCCGTGTCGGCGAAGCGCTCCGGCGCGCGCGTGGTGGCCACCGCCACCTCGATGCCGCTGCGTGCGAAAACCTTCGCCAGCGCCTGGCCGATCTTGCCGAAGCCGATGATTGCGTAGTTCATGAGGATTCCTCCAGGTCGATTACAGTTGCGCGAGGCCGCCGTCCACGGCCACCTCGCTGGCGGTCATGAAACTGCTGTCGGCCGAGGCCAGGAACGCGGCCGCCGCGCCGATCTCGGCCGGCTCGGCCATGCGCTCGAGCGGATTCATCGCGGCGAACACCTTCTGCCCCTCCTCGCCCAGCGCCTGCTTGGCGAGCTCGGTGGCCGTGGGCCCCGGCGACAGCACGTTCACGCGAATCCCGCTGCCCTTCAGGTCCGCCGCCCAGCTGCGCGCGAGGTTGCGCACCGCGGCCTTGCTCGCGCCGTAGGCGCTGAACGCCGGCGCGCCCGTGGTGCCCGCGCTCGAGCCGGTCAGGATGATCGAGCCGCCCGGGCCCATCAGCGGCAGCGCCTGCTGCACCGTGTAGATGGTGCCCTTCACGTTGGTGTCGAAGGTCGCGTCGATGTGCTCGGCCGTGAGCTGGCCGAGCGGCAGCGGGCTGCCCGCGCCCGCGTTGGCGAACACGATGTCGAGCGTGCCGCGCTCGGCCTTCACCTCGGCATACAGCCGCGCGAGATCGGCCGGCTCGACCACCGAGCCACACACCCCGCGCGCAGTCGGCCCCAGTTCCGCCACCGCGGCATCGAGCGCGGCCTGCCGGCGCCCGAACAGGAACACGAAGGCGCCCTCTTCCACGAAGCGCCTTGCCGCCGCCAGCCCGATGCCGGTGGCGCCGCCGGTGATCACGGCGGTCTTGCCATTGAGTCGATTCACGTCTTGCATCCTTCGAAACGAGAGAACGGCCTCGATTGTGTGACGCTTGATTCATGAAGACAATTGACTAAATATCTATCACTGCCATCTACTTTCTGGATATATATGCTCGACAACGTCACGATCAATCAGCTGCGCGCCTTCGTGGCGGTGTGCGATCACGGCAGCTTTTCCGGGGCGGCGCGCGAGCTGCGGCGCGCGCAGTCGGCGGTCAGCCATGCGATCGCGGCGCTGGAGGCGGCCTTCGACGTGGTGCTGTTCGAGCGCAACACGCGCCGCGCCACGCTGACGGCCGCCGGCCGCAGCCTGCTGCCCGACGCGCGCGGCGTGATCTCGCGCACCGAGGAGATGAAGATGCGCGCCGGCTCGATCGCCGAGGCCGGGGTGCCGCAGGTGTCGATATCGGTGGACAGCTACTTCCCGCGCGCGCACCTGATCGCCTGCCTGCGCACGCTGCAGGCCGAACTCCCGACCGTGGCGATCAACCTGCGCATGACCACCATGCAGGGCGGCGAGCGCCTGGTGCTGGACGGCGTCTGCGCGCTGGCGGTGACGATCCTGGACGTGCCCGAGCTGAGCCCCGACGCGATCGAGCGCCATCACCTGTGCGACACGCCGATGGTGACCGTGTGCGGGCCCGCGCATCCGCTGGCAGCGATGGACGGGCCGATTCGGCGCGAGGAATTCGGCCGCCACATCCAGCTGGTGGTGACCGACAACCAGCCCGACGCGCAGAAGACCCAGCAGGGCGTGGCGAGCGGGCGGCAGTGGTGGGTCAACGATCTCGGCGCGAAGCACGACCTGCTGCGCGGCAGCCTGTGCTGGGGGCACATGCCGCGCCACATGGTGGCCGAGGATCTCGCGAGCGGCGCGCTGGTGGCGCTCGAGCGGCGCGCCTGGCACATGCGGCCGCTGAGCTTCATGGTGTCGAGCCGGCGCGGCTACGCGCCGTCCGGGAGCGAGGCGCGGCTGGTGGCGCTGCTCGGCCAGCAGGGTTGAGACACGGCCGGCCCCGCGTTCAGATGTTCGCGCGCAGCGTGAGCAGGACCTGCGCGGGATTGCCGTAGTAGTTGCCGTTGCCGAGCTCGACCGCCGACCAGTACTTGCGGTTGAGCAGGTTCTTGCCGCTCAGCGTGGCCGACAGGTGCTTCGAGATCTCGTAGCCCACCAGCGCGCTGAAGATCGCATAGCCGCCCGCCTCGTCGTGATGACTGCCGTCGGTCGAATACATGCCGCTCTGCACGATCGCACCGGCGCCCACGTTCCACTTGTGCCACTGCCCCGGCAGCCGGTAGTTCGCCCAGGCCTTGAACTGGCGCTTCGGCTGCCACGAGAAGTTGCCGCCGGTGGTGAAGCTGTCGTCGAGCGAACGCACGTTCACCCAGGTGTAGCCGGCCTGCAAGGTCAGCCCCGGCAACAGCTCGCCGCTCGCGCTCAGCTCCACGCCCTGGCTGCGCGCGCGGCCCGAGGCCACGTAGAAGGTCGGATGCGACGGATCGGCAAACGCGCGATGGGACTCGTCGATCCGGAACAGTGCGATCGCCGTGTCGAGCCTGCCGCCGAAGTACTCGCCCTTGATCCCCACTTCGTACTGGCTGCCCGTCACGGGCTTCAGCGCTGTGCCGTCGAACGTCGTGTACGAGGTTTGCGGCTTGTCGATCGAGGTGTAGCTCGCGTAGGCGGTGTAGATGTCGTCGATGTCGTAGATCAGGCCGGCGAACGGCGTGAACCTCGGCCCGACCGAGGCATGCGAGTACACGGTGCCGAAGGCGTCGTAGCCCGGGTTCGCATCCGGCGTGACCGTGGCGTTCCACCAGGTCGCCTGGGCGCCGAGCACCAGCGTGAGCGGATCCAGGATGCCGAGGCGCGCGTTGCCGTACAGCGAATACTGGTTCGCGACGGTCGTGTAGTCGCTCTGCGGGCCGCCGGCGAACGCGTTCGAGTAGATCGCGTTGTCCAGGATGCCCGCCGTGTAGTCGCCGAAGATGTCCAGCCCGCTGGCGGGGTTGATCAGGTACTGGTACGACGCGTCCCTTTCGTGCAGATAGCTCGCGCCGAGCGTGAACACGTGCCTGCGGCCGAGCAGCCGGAACGGGCCGCTCACGTTCACGTCCAGCGCATTCTGCGCGTTCCGGTCGGCATAGCTGAGGCTGTACGGATTGCCGATCAGGGTGGCCGGATCGACGTAGGAATTCGCGATGCCGTAGCGCGCGTACTGCGCGTACTGCACGTGGGTGAACGCCACGGTGGCCTTCCAGTCCGCCGGCAGCGTCTGGCCGATCTCCACGAACTCGCTCGATTTTTCCAGTTGCACGTAGTTCCAGTCCGCGCCGAGATACAGGTCGCGCGGCACCGCGAGCGGCGTGTGATCGGTGGTCATCGGCAGCCCGTACATCACGTGGCCGAACTGCTTCGTGTAGCTCGCGCCGATGCGCGCCGTGGTGGTGGGCGTGAGGTCCGCCTCGAGCGTGCCGTAGATCTGCTGATCGCGCTGCCAGGTGCCGTCCTGCATCAGGTGCCGGTCGTGCTGCGACGCCACCAGCCGGCCGCGCAGCGTGCCGGCCCGACCGATCGGGCCGCCGATGTCGAGCGCTTCACGGTGATCGGCATCACTGCCCACGCCGACCTGCGCCGAGGCCTGGAAGGTGGACGGCGCGCGCTTGCGCACCAGGTTGATGGTGCCGCCGTCGCCGCCGAAGCCGTTGAACAGCCCGGCCGGACCGCGCAGCACCTCCACCCGCTCGTACATCGTGATGTCCTCGTCGGGCGCGCCGACGGTGCTCGGCGTCAGTGCCGTGGGCACGCCGTCGAACTGGAAGGTGGTGATCGGAAAGCCGCGCGAGATGTAGGAATTGCTGTTCGAGCTGATGGGCAGCACTTCCACGCCGGGCACGTAGCGCAGCACGTCGGCCAGCGTGGAGGCGTTCTGCTGCTCGATCTGCTGCCGCGGGATCACGCTGACCGACTGCGCGAGCTCGCGCTGCGTGAGCGGGATCCTCGAGCCCACCGTGGTGGGCGGGTTGAGCGCCCGCGCGAGCGCCGCCGAGCCGTCCACGCGGCCGAAGATGGAAATCGGCGGCAGCACGCCGTTCACGCCGCCACCGCTGGCCGGCACCGGCACCAGCGCGTAGCTGCCGTCGTTCTGCTGCATCGCCTGCAGGTCCGTGCCGGCCAGCAGCGCGGCGAACGCGCCGTTCACCGTGTAGCTGCCGTGCACGCCGGGGCTCGACTTGTCCTGCGTGAGGCGGCCGGGCACGCTCAGCAGCACCCGGCCCTGGTCGGCCAGCTGGCTCAGCGCCGCGCCCAGCGGGCCGGCCGGCACCTCGAAGC
>JASLEG010000022.1 GCA_030151225.1 Burkholderia sp.
TCGTCCAGCATCAGCGCGATCCGCTCGGCCGGGAAGCCCGGGTCCAGCGGCAGATACGCCCCGCCCGCCTTCATCACGCCGAGCAGCGCGGCCAGCAGGTCGATGCCGCGATGCAGGCACACGCCCACCACCACGTCGGCACCCACACCGCGCTCGATCAGCCGATGCGCGAGCCGATTGGCGCGCGCGTCGAGCTGCGCATAGCTCAGCGCCTGATCCCCGAAGCGCACCGCCACCGCCTCCGGCGTGCGCTTCACCTGCGCCTCGAACGCGCCGTGCACGCCGAGTGCCGCGTCCACCGTCAGCGCCGCGCCGTGGCCGCCCTGCACCCCCGCGTCGCGCTCCGCCAGCGCGAGCAGCCCGATGCGCGGCACCGAAGCCGCCGCGTCGTCCACCATCGCGCCCAGCAGCGTCTCGAAGTACGCGAGGTAGCGCTCGATGCTGGCGCGCTCGAACAGCGCGCTCGCATACAGCATGCTCAGGCCGATGCGCCCGTCGTGCTCGCGCATGATCAGGCTCAGGTCGAAGCGCGCCATGATCTGCGCGGCGGCCAGGCTCTCGAGCTGCAGCCCGCTCAGCTCGAAATGGCCGCGCTCGTAGTTCTGCCACACCATCATCAGCTGGAACAGCGGCGCATGCGAGCGCGAGCGCACCGGGTTCACGGCCTCGATCACCTGCTCGAACGGCACGTCCTGATGGCTCTGCGCGGCCAGCGCCGCCTCGTGCACGCGCGCCACCAGCTCGCCCACGGCCGGCTGCCCCGACACGTCGATGCGCAGCGCCAGCGTGTTGACGAAGAAGCCGATCAGCGGCTCCACCTCGGTGTTGGTGCGGTTCGCCACCGGCGTGCCGATCACCACCTCGTCCTGCCCCGACAGGCGCGCGGCCAGCGCGGCCCATGCCGCCAGCATCACGTTGAACACGGTCGTGCCGTGGCGCTGCGCGAGCGCCTTCACGCGGCTCACCAGCGGCGCGTCGAGCATCACGTCGACGCTGTCGCCGGCGTGATCCTGCACCGCCGGGCGCGCCCGATCGAGCGGCAGCGTGGTCAGCGCCGGCGCGTCGCGCAGCGTGCGCCGCCAGTAGCCGAGCTGCTGCTGCAGCACCTCGCCCGACACGCGCCGGCGCTGCCACACCGCGTAGTCGGCGTACTGGATCGCGAGCGGCGGCAGCGGGTCCGGCTGCCCGGCCGCGAAGGCGCGATACAGCGCGCCGAATTCGCGGATCAGCACGCCCATCGACCAGCCGTCGCTGACGATGTGATGCATCGTGACCAGCAGCACGTGCTCGTGCTCGCCGAGCTTGAGCAGCCGCCCGCGCACCACCGGCCCTGTCGACAGGTCGAACGGCGCGTCGGCTTCGTCCTGCGCCTGGCGTTCCACCTCGGCCTGCGCCGCGCCGTGGCCGCTCAGGTCGTGCGTGGTCAGCGCGAACGGCGCGTGCGCGTCGATGCGCTGCACCGGCTCGCCGTCCTCGATCACGAAGCGCGTGCGCAGCACCTCGTGCCGCTCGACGATCCGGTCCAGCGCGCGCCGCAGCGCCTCCTGATTCAACGCGCCGCGCAGGCGCACGCCGGCCGGCACGTGATAGGCCGCGCTCGCGCGCCGGTCCAGCTGGTCGAGGAACCACATGCGCTGCTGCGCGAACGACAGCGGCATGGCCGCGTCGCGCGCCACCGGAACCGGTGCCGGCTCGCCCGCCGCCTGCAGCCCGGCCGCTTCCTCCGCCAGCAGGCTCAGCAGTTCCTCTTTGAGGGCATCGAGGGAAAGATCTTCCACGGTCGTTCCTTGTCTATCGTTGAATGTCGCCGCTCATTGGCCGCGGGGGGACGCGTGGCGGCGGCGGCGCTGCTCGCCGCGTCGTGCCGCGGCATCCACCTGGGTGCGGATCTGCGCCTTTTCCTCGTGCGCCTCGGCATGCAGCAGGCCCACCAGCTGGGCGATGGTCGGGTACTGGAACAGGTCGATCATCGACACCGGTTTCGGGCTCAGCAGCGCGAGCTGCTGATGCACGCGCACCATCTGCAGCGAATGGCCGCCGAGTTCGAAGAAGTTGTCGTGGATGCCCACCCGCTCGACCTTCAGCACCTCGGCCCAGAGCTCGCTCAGGCGGCGTTCGGTCTCGGTGCGCGGCGCCACGTACTGGGCCTCGCTGACGATCGCGCCCGGCGCCGGCAGCGCGCGGCGGTCGAGCTTGCCGTTCGGCGTGAGCGGCAGCGCGTCCAGCCACACCAGCTGCGACGGCACCATGTAGTCGGGCAGCGTGCGCGCCAGCGCCGCGCGCACCGCCTGCGAGCCGCCCGGCTCCCGGCCCTCGGCCGCCACCACGTAGCCCACCAGCCGCTTGTTGCCGGGCTGATCCTCGCGCACCACCACGGCCGCGTCGCGCAGCTCGGGCAGCGCCACCAGCGAGGCCTCGATCTCGCCGAGCTCGATGCGGAAGCCGCGCAGCTTCACCTGGTTGTCGATGCGCTCCAGATACTCCAGCTCGCCGTGCGCGAGCCAGCGCACGCGGTCGCCGGTGCGATACATGCGGCTGCCGGGCACGCCGAACGGATTCGGCAGGAAGCGCTCGGCGGTCAGGTCCGGCCGGCCGCCGTAGCCGCGCCCCACGCCCGTGCCGGCGATGAACAGCTCGCCCGGAATGCCGGCCGGCACCAGCCGCCCCCCGGCATCGAGCACGTAGAACTGCAGGTTCGGATGCGGCCTGCCGATCGGCGGCAGGCGCTCGAACGCGGCCGATACCTCGCGGTTCGACGAGCTGGCCGTGACTTCGGCCGGCCCGTACGCGTTCAGGAAGCGGCGGCCATTGGACCAGCGCTCGACCAGTGCGTGGGTGCAGGCGTCGCCCGCCGTCACCAGCGTGTGCACGCCCGGCAGCGCGTCGCCGTCCATCGCGGCCAGCACGGCCGGCGGCAGCGTGGCCACCTGCACGCCCATCCGCGCGACCGTGGCCTCCAGCGTCACGCGCGGCATCAGCTGCTCGCGCGGCGCCATGCACAGCGTGGCGCCCTGCGTGATGGTCTTGAAGTAGTCGCTGACCGACACGTCGAAGCCCGGCGCCGAGAACTGCAGCACGCGGTCGCCCACCTTCAGGTGATAGAGCTTCCACATGATGTGGGTCAGGTTGGTCAGGCCTTCGTGCGTGAGCTGCACGCATTTCGGCTGGCCGGTGGAGCCCGAGGTGTAGATGCAGTAGGCGAGCTGGGCCGGGTACGTGCGCCGCGCCAGATCGTGCGCGGGCAGATGGCCGAGCTCGGGCGCATCCGGGCCGTCCAGCGCCACGGCGCCCCGCGGCAGGCGCGCGAGCGTGTCGCCATCGGCCAGCACCGCGGCCGGCGCGCAGTCCTGCAGCATCCGCGCGAGCCGCTCGTCGGGCAGTTGCGGGTCGAGCGGCACGTAGGCGCCGCCGGCCTTCAGCACGGCCAGCACCGCCACCAGCGTCTCCACGCTGCGCTGCACGCACAGGGCCACCAGCCGGTCGGTGCCCACGCCCTGCGTCACCAGGTAACGGGCCAGCCGGTTGGCGCGCGCATTGAGCTCGCCATAGGTCAGGGCCTCGCTGCGCTCGCCGTCCTCGAACAGCACGGCCACGGCGTCGGGCGTGCGCGCGACCTGCGCCTCGAACATGCCGTGCGCGGTCTGCGCCGGATCGCGCGGCGCGGCCGTGTCGTTCCAGTCGTGCACGATGCGCCGGCGCTCGTCCGGCGCGAGGATCTCGATCGCGTGCATCGGCGCGGCGGCGCCGGCCACCATGCCTTCGAGCAGCGCCCGGAAGTAGCCGAGATAGCGCTCGATGGTGGCGCGCTCGAAGATCGAGGTGTCGTAGGTCACGCGGCCGGCGAAGCCGTCCTCGTGCTCGCCGAGCGCGAGCGTCACGTCGAACTGCGCGCGGTCGCGATCGGCCGAGATGCCCTGCAGGCGCACCTCGCCGAGATCGAGATCGGCCGGCTCGGTGTTCTGCCACACCAGCATCAGCTGGAACAGCGGCGCGTGCGAGGTGGAGCGCGCCGGGTTCACGGCCTCGATCACCTGGTCGAACGGCAGGTCCTGGTGGCTCTGCGCGGCCAGCGTGGCCGCGTGCACGCGGCTCACCAGCTCGCCGGCGTCGGGCCGGCCCGACAGGTCGATGCGCAGCGCCAGCGTGTTGACGAAGAAGCCGATCAGCGGCTCCACTTCCGAGCGCAGGCGGTTGGCCACCGGCGTGCCGATCACCACGTCGTCCTGACCCGACAGGCGGGCCGCCAGCGCGGCCCAGGCGGCCAGCACCACGTTGAATTCGGTGGTGCCCTGCCGCCGCGCCAGCGCGCGGATCCTCGCGGCGAGCGGCGCATCGAGCCTCAGTTCGAGGCTCTCGCCCGCGTAATCCTTGACGGCCGGGCGGGCGCGATCGAGCGGCAGTTCGCTCAGCTCCGGCGCGCCGTGCAGCGTGGCCTTCCAGTAGGCGAGCTGCTTCTGCAGCACCTCGCCGGCCAGCCAGCGGCGCTGCCAGGCCGCGTAATCGGCGTACTGGATCGCGAGCGGCGCGAGCGGATCGCCGGCGCCCTCGCCGAAGGCGCGGTACAGCGCGCCGAACTCGCGGATCAGCACGCCCATCGACCAGCCGTCGCTGACGATGTGATGCATCGTCACCAGCAGCACGTGGTCGTGCGCGCTCAGGCGCAGCAGGCGGCCGCGCACCAGCGGACCGGTCTGCAGGTCGAAGGGCTCGGCGGCCTCGTCGCGGGTGTGCCGGGCGATCTCGTCGTCGGCGTCGCCGGCATCGCTCGGGTCGTGCAGCGCCAGCGCGAACGGCGCCGGCGGCGCGATGCTCTGCACCGGCACGCCGTCCACCAGCTCGAAGCGCGTGCGCAGCGATTCGTGGCGCTCGACGATGCGGTCCAGCGCGCGGCGCACGGCCTCGACGTCGAGCGCGCCGCTCAGGCGCACGCCCACCGGGATGTGGTACGCGGCACCGGCGCGCTTGTCGAGCTGGTCGAGGAACCACAGGCGCTGCTGCGCGAACGACAGCAGCGCGGCTTCGCCCGGCTCGCGCGAGGCGATCGGCGGCAGCTCGGTGGCGGCCGCGTGCTCGACCGTGCGCGAATAGCGGCTCAGCGTGGGATGCGCGAACAGCGCGGACAGCGGCACTTCGACACCGAGCCGGCTGCGCACCGCCGAGGCCACCTGCACGGCCAGCAGCGAGTGGCCGCCGAGTTCGAAGAAGTTGTCGTGGATGCCGACGCGGTCCAGCTTCAGGACCTGCGACCAGATTTCGGCCAGGGTTCGTTCGGTTGGCGAGCGCGGGGCGACGTAGGCGGCTTCGCCTTGCAGCGCGTCGGGGATCGGCAGCGCGCGGCGGTCGAGCTTGCCGTTCGGGGTTTGCGGCAGCGCGTCGAGCCACACCAGTTGCGACGGCACCATGTAGTCGGGCAGCGTGCGCGCCAGGGCCTGGCGAAGCTCTTGCGTGCCGGTGGGTTGGTGGCCTTCGGCGGCCACCACGTAGCCGACCAGGCGCTTCAGGCCCGGCTGGTCCTCGCGCACCATCGCGGCGGCGTCGCGCACCTCGGGCAGGCTGCGCAGCGTGGCTTCGATCTCGCCGAGTTCGATGCGGAAGCCGCGCAGTTTCACCTGATGGTCGATCCGACCCAGGTATTCCAGCTCGCCGTGCGGCAGCCAGCGCACCAGGTCGCCCGTGCGATACATGCGGCTGCCCGGCTCGCCGTACGGATTCGGGATGAAGCGTTCCGCCGTCAGATCCGGACGGTCGCGATAGCCGCGCGACACGCCGGCCCCCGCGAGGAACAGTTCGCCCGCCACGCCGATCGGCACCAGTTCCAGTGCTTCGTCGAGGATGTGCGCCTGCGTGTTCGCTACCGGGCGGCCGATGTCGATGCGCACGCCGTTCTCGCTCGGGAACACGCGCGAGATCGTCGAGTACATGGTGGTTTCGGTCGGGCCGTACAGGTTCACGACCGACGCCACCGTTTGCAGCAGTTGCTCGGCCAGATCGCGCGGCAAGGCTTCGCCCGTGCTGATCAGCAGGAAGTCGTGGCTCGGCGTCCAGCCGAAATCCAGCAGCATGCGCCACGTCGAGGGCGTGGCCTGCATCGCCGTGATCTGTCGCGTTTCGAGCGCTTGCGACAGCTTCGACGGATCGAGCACGGTCTCGCGCGGCGCGATCACCACGCAAGCGCCGCTGATCAGCGGCAGGCACAGCTCCAAGGCGGCGATGTCGAACGACAGCGTGGAGACGCTCAGCAGCTTGTCGTGCGGCTCCAGCTTCAGATCGCGTTGCAGCGACATCAGGATGTTCAGCATGCCGTGCTGCGTGACCTGCACGCCCTTCGGTCGGCCAGTCGAGCCGGACGTGTACAGGATGTAGCCGATCTGATCGCCATCGGGCCGTGAGTCGCGACGGAAGTTTTCATCGCCTTCGGGCCATTCGCGCAGGTCGAGACGACGTTCGTGATCGGCCAGCAAGCCGTCGTTCGTCAGCACCAGCGCGGGCTGCGCATCTTCCAGCATCATCGCCAGACGATCCGCCGGGAACGCCGGATCCAGCGGCAGATAACCGCCTCCCGCCTTCATCACCGCCAGCAGCGCCGGCAGCATGTCGAGGCTGCGATGCATGCAGATGCCGACCATCACGTCCGGGCCCACACCGCGCTGCACGAGGTGATCCGCCAGACGATTCGCACGCGCATTCAGCTGCGCATAGGTCAGCGTCTCCTCCTCGAACCGCACCGCGATGGCATCCGGCGTTTGCGCGACCCGCGCCTCGAACAGCCCGTGCACGCTCTGCACGCGCTCGCACGTCATCGCCGTGTCGTTCCAGCCGTGCATCACCTGCCGACGTTCTGCCTCCGGCAGCATCTTCAACTGCAGCATCGGCTGCGCCGCATCGGCCACCATGCCTTCGAGCAAGGCCGTGAAGTAGCCGAAGTAACGCGCCACGCTCTCGCGCCTGAAGATCGAGGACGCAAACGTCAGGCGCCCGCTGATGCCGGCCTCGCCCTCGCCCAGTTCGAGCGTCACGTCGAATTGCGACGGCACCTGCGCCGGCATCAGACCCAGCAGCTTCACGTCGCCGAGATCGAGATCGGCCTGCGCGTTGTTCTGCCAGAGCAGCATCAACTGGAACAGCGGCGCATGCGCGAGCGAGCGCGTGGGATTCAGCGCCTCGATCACCTGATCGAAGGGCACGTCCTGATGCCCCTGCGCGGCCAGCGTCGCGCGATGCACGCGGCGCACCAGTTCGCCCACGCTCGGCCGCCCCGACAGATCGATGCGCAGCGCCAGCGTGTTCGTGAAGAAGCCGATCAGCGGCTCGACCTCCGAACGGGTGCGATTCGCCACCGGCGTGCCGATCACCACGTCGTCCTGACCGGACAGGCGCCCGGCCAGCGCGGCCCAGGCCGCCAGCACCACGTTGAACACGGTGGTGCCCTGCTGCCTCGCCAGCGCCCTGATGCTCGCGCTCAACTGCGGGTCGAGCGTCACGGCGAGGCTGTCACCCGCGTAATCCTGCACCGCCGGGCGCGCGTAGTCCGCCGGCAAGGTGGTCAATTCGGACGCGCCGTGCAGCGTCGTCTTCCAGTACGCGAGCTGCTTCTGCAGTGCGTCGCCCGAAAGCCAGCGGCGCTGCCACGACGCGTAGTCGCCGTACTGGATCGCCAGCGGCGGCAGCGGATCGCCGCGCCCCTCGCTGAACGCGCGGTACAGCGTGCCGAATTCCTCGATCAGCACGCCGATCGACCAGCCGTCGCTCGCGATGTGATGCATCGTGACCAGCAGCACGTGCTCGTGCTGGCCGAGTTCGAGCAGGCGCCCGCGCACCAGCGGCCCGACCGACAGATCGAACGGCGCGGCCGCCTCGGCTTCGGCATGACGCTGCACCTCGCCCTGCGCGTCGGCCGACGCGCTCAGGTCGTGCGTCGTCAGCGCAAAGCGTGCATGCGTCTCGACGCGTTGCACGGGCGAGCCGTTCTCGAGCACGAAGCGCGTGCGCAGCACCTCGTGGCGCGCGACGATCCGGTCAAGGGCGCGCTGCAGCGCGTCGGCGTCGAGCACGCCGCTCAGGCGCACGCCCACCGGGATGTGATAGGCGGCGCTCGCGCGCTTGTCGAGTCGATCGAGGAACCACAGGCGCTGCTGCGCGAACGACAGCGGCGTGACCGCATGCTCGCCACGCAGCGCGATCGGCGGCAGCTCGCTCGCCTTCGCGCCTTCCACGGCCTGCGCGAAGTCGCCGAGCGTCGGGCGCGCGAACAGTTCCGACAGTGCCACCTCCACGCCGAGCCGGCTGCGGATCGACGAGGCCAGCTGCACGGCCAGCAGCGAGTGGCCGCCCAGGTCGAAGAAATCGTCGTGCACGCCCACGCGTTCGACCTTCAGCACGCTCGCCCAGATTTCGGCCAGCACCTGTTCGGTTTGCGTGCGCGGCGCGACGTACTCGGTTTCGCTGACCACGCCTTCCGGCACCGGCAGCGCGCGGCGGTCGAGCTTGCCGTTCGGCGTCAGCGGCAGCGCGTCCATCCACACGAACTGCGACGGCACCATGTAGTCGGGCAGCGTGCGCGCCAGCGCCTGGCGGATCGGCTGGGTGCCCTGCAGCGCGTGGCCGTCGGCCGGCACCAGGTAACCGACCAGACGCTTCCGGCCCGGCTGGTCCTCGCGGATCGTCACGGCCGCGTCGCGTACCGCCGGCAACGCGCGCAGCGCGGCCTCGATCTCGCCGAGCTCGATGCGGAAGCCGCGCAGCTTCACCTGATGATCGATGCGGCTCAGGTAGTCGAGCTCGCCGCCCGCGAGGCGACGCACCAGATCGCCGGTGCGGTACATGCGGCTGCCCGGCGCGCCGAACGGGTTCGGCACGAAGCGCTCGGCCGTCAGATCGGCGCGGCCGCGATAG
>JASLEG010000024.1 GCA_030151225.1 Burkholderia sp.
GATCGCGCCGAACTCGGGCGGCACGCCGTTGCGGAAGCGCAGCACCTGCTCGTGCCATTTCTGGTACGTGGGGCTGCCCGGCTTGGCGAGCGCGTTGTGCACGCCGACCGTCTGCACGCTGTACCAGTCGCCGAACTCCCAGTCGAGATCGTCGCAGGACACGAAGCTGCCGAGGCCCGGGTGGAACGGGACGACGTGGTAATCCTCGAGGTACACCTCGATGAACGTCTTCCAGTTGTAGTCGCACTCGTGCACCTCGACGTGATCGAACAGGTAGCTCGAGAAGTCGAAGTGATGGCGCGTGCCGAGATTCGCCAGATCCTGCGCGACGTTGCGGCCCTCGGCCTCGAACAGCAGCCCCTGCCAGTTCTGCAGCGGGGACTTGCCGAGGTTCAGGCAGGGCTTGTCGGGGAAATGCGGCGCCCCGAGCAGTTGCCCGTCGAGATCGTAGGTCCAGCGGTGCAGCGGACACACGATGTTGTTCGTGTGGCCGCGGCCGTTCAGCATGATCGCCTGGCGGTGACGACAGACGTTGGACAGCAGCTCGACGCGCGAATCCTGATTGCGCACGAGCACGCGGCCTTCCTTCTCGGAGGGCAGCGCAAAATAATTCCCCGCCTCGGGCACCATCAACTCGTGCCCGACGTAGCGAGGACCTTGCTTGAAAAGGGTTTCGACTTCGCGCGCCAGAAGCGCCTCATCGAAATAAGCCGTCACTGGAAGTTGGCTGGAAGCCGACTTCAACTGAAGCGCGTCGCTCAGATTGGACATTCCCACTCCCGGAAAGCGTGAAAGCAGTGAACAACCCAACCATCGAAAAATCGATTTAGGGGAACCGGAGATTGTACCCGGATTTGCGTTTCAGGGGTGGGTTAAGTGACTGATTTGTGTCACATTTCATGTCATGTTGCGCCGCGCCCGGTTGCGCGCCGAACCGGGCGCGATCACGCGCGGGGGCGGATCGGACACGCGGGCCGATGCTCGTTTGCGCTTTTGCCGTAGAATGTCCGACTTGTTTTTAAATTTGACACCTCGTCCCATGGCGAAAAACGCAACCCCGGGCGCTGCGGCGTCGGGCGCCGGCTCCGAATCGCCGCCGGCATCCTACGAACTGGCGCTCGAGGAGCTCGAGGCGCTCGTCGCCCGGATGGAGGGCGGGACGTTGAGCCTCGAGGACTCGCTCGGTGCCTATCGGCGCGGTGCGGTCCTTGTTGCGTTTTGCCAACAACAACTCGACAAGGTGGAGCAGCAGGTGCGGGTGCTCGACGGCGCCACGCTGAAGCCGCTTGCCACCGGAGCGGCCGCCTCGGGCGGCGAAGACGACGATCTATGACATTCGAACAATGGATGCGCGCCGTGCTGGCGCGTGTCGAAGACGCGCTCGGCCATTATCTGCCGGCCGAAACGGTGGTCCCCGGCGCGCTGCATGAAGCGATGCGCTACGCCGTGATGGGCGGCGGCAAGCGGGTGCGCCCGCTGCTGTGTCACGCCGCGGGCGAGCTGACCGGTGCCACCGAGGCCGCGCGCAATGCCGCGTCGGCCGCGCTGGAGATGATCCACGTCTACTCGCTGGTGCACGACGACATGCCCTGCATGGACGACGACGCGTTGCGCCGCGGCAAGCCCACGGTGCACGTGCAGTACGACGAGCCGACCGCGCTGCTGGTCGGCGATGCGCTGCAGTCGCAGGCCTTCGTCGCGCTGACCGATGCCGACGCGCTCGCGCCCGCGCAGCAGGCCGCGCTGGTTCGCGAGCTCGCGCTGGCGAGCGGCTCGGTGGGCATGGCAGGCGGCCAGGCGATCGACCTCGCGAGCGTGGGCCTCACGCTCACGCGCGACCAGCTCGAAACCATGCACCGCAAGAAGACCGGCGCGCTGCTGCGTGCCGCCGTGCGGATGGGCGCGCTGGCAGGCGAGGCGCCCTCCGCGGACGCGATGCGCTCGCTCGACGCGTATGCCGACGCGGTCGGCCTCGCGTTCCAGGTGGTGGACGACATTCTCGACGTGACGACCGATTCCGCGACGCTCGGCAAGACCGCCGGCAAGGACGCGGCGGCCAACAAGCCCACCTACGTGTCGATCATCGGTCTCGATGCATCGCGCGAGCTGGCCGCGCAACTGCGCGCCGATGCGCATGCGGCCCTGCAGCCGTTCGGCGCGCGGGCGCAACGTCTTGCCGAACTTGCCGACCTGGTGGTGAACCGGGTCAGCTGACGCGAAAGCCCGCCGCCGCGCTTCCGCTAGCCGGGAAGCGCGCACAGGAGTGCGGGCGCGTTTGATTTCCTACAATGGAACGACGATGTACGACTTGCTGAATACCATCGACGACCCGGCGGATCTGCGCCGCCTTGATCGTCGCCAACTGCATCCGCTCGCCGACGAGCTGCGTGCGTTCGTGATCGACAGCGTGTCGAAGACGGGCGGCCACCTCTCGTCCAACCTCGGCACCGTCGAGCTGACGATCGCGCTGCATTACGTGTTCAATACGCCGAACGACCGCATCGTGTGGGACGTGGGTCACCAGACCTATCCGCACAAGATCCTCACGGGCCGCCGCGACCAGATGTCGACGCTGCGCCAGTTCGACGGGATCTCGGGCTTCCCGCGTCGTTCCGAATCGGTGTACGACACGTTCGGCACCGCGCACTCGAGCACCTCGATCTCGGCCGCGCTCGGCATGGCGATCGGCAGCCAGCTCAACGGCGACGATCGCTTCTCGATCGCGGTGATCGGCGACGGCGCGATGACCGCCGGCATGGCCTTCGAGGCGATGAACAACGCCGGCGTGTCGGAAGACGCGAAGCTGCTGGTGATCCTGAACGACAACGACATGTCGATCTCGCCGCCGGTCGGCGCGCTGAACCGCCACCTCGCGCGGCTGATGTCGGGCCGCTTCTACGCGGCCGCCCGCGCCGGCGTGGAGAAGGTGCTCAGCGTCGCGCCGCCGGTGCTCGAACTCGCGCGCAAGCTCGAGGAACACGCGAAGGGCATGGTCGTGCCGGCCACGCTGTTCGAGGAATTCGGCTTCAACTACATCGGCCCGATCGACGGTCACGACCTCGATTCGCTGATTCCCACGCTGCAGAACATCAAGGAACTGCGTGGCCCGCAATTCCTGCACGTGGTCACCAAGAAGGGCCAGGGTTACAAGCTGGCCGAGGCCGATCCGGTGCTGTACCACGGCCCCGGCAAGTTCAATCCGGCCGAAGGCATCAAGCCGTCCACCACGCCCGCCAAGAAGACCTACACGCAGGTGTTCGGCGAGTGGCTGTGCGACATGGCCGAGCTCGACGCGCGCGTGGTGGGCATCACGCCCGCGATGCGCGAGGGCTCGGGCATGGTGGAATTCGAGAAGCGCTTCCCGGATCGCTACTACGACGTCGGCATCGCCGAGCAGCACGCGGTGACCTTCGCGGGCGGCCTCGCCACCGAAGGCCTGAAGCCGGTCGTGGCGATCTACTCGACCTTCCTGCAGCGCGCCTACGACCAGCTGATCCACGACGTGGCGCTGCAGAACCTGCCGGTGGTGTTCGCGATCGACCGCTCGGGCCTCGTCGGCGCCGATGGCGCGACCCACGCGGGCGCCTACGATCTGGCCTTCCTGCGCTGCATTCCGAACATGACGGTGATGGCCGCGTCGGACGAGGACGAATGCCGTCAGATGCTCTACACGGCCGTGCAGCAGCCGAACCCGACTGCGGTGCGCTACCCGCGCGGCGCGGGCGGCGGCGTGCCGACCGTCAAGGCGATGACGGGCGTGCCGATCGGCAAGGGTGAAGTGCGCCGTCGCAGCGCGCAGCCGGAAGGCAAGCGCATCGCGATCCTCGCGTTCGGCACGATGGTCGCGCCGTCGCTCGCGGCCGCCGAGGAACTCGACGCCACCGTGGCGAACATGCGCTTCGTGAAGCCGGTGGACGCCGAACTGATCCGCGAACTCGCGCAGACCCACGACTATCTCGTCACGGTCGAGGAAGGTTGCGTGCAGGGCGGCGCCGGCTCGGCCTGCATCGAATCCCTGATGGAAAGTGGAGTTATCCGGCCCGTTCTACAATTGGGCCTTCCCGATCGCTTCATCGATCACGGCGATCCGGCCAAGCTGCTTTCGCTGTGCGGTCTCGATGCCGCCGGCATCGCGAAGTCGATCCGCGAGCGTTTCCCGAGCCAGTCCGACAGCGACGCGGCTCAGGCGAAGCGCGTGGCCTGACGAACGCCGCGCGCCGCCCGGCAGTCGCGCGGGCGGCTTCCCGAGTATCCGGAACGGAAGACATGGGCCTGCGGGCCCATGTTGCTTTTCCGGCCTGCCGCTCGCGAGCGGCGGCGCGCGTGCCGGCAGCGGCGCGTGGCGCGATGACAAGGATTGAATCAGATGAACCAGATGAACCCCGGCTTCGTGATGCCCGACGTGCAGAGCACGGTCGACACGCGTCAGATCCCGATCCAGCGCGTGGGCGTGCGCGCCGTGCGCCATCCGCTGACCGTGAGCACGGCCGCCGGCGAGATCCAGCCGACCGTCGGCACATGGAATCTCGACGTGCATCTGCCGGCCGAGCAGAAGGGCACGCACATGTCGCGTTTCGTGGCGCTGCTCGAGGAGAATCACGCGCCGCTCACCACCGAGGTGTTCCGCGGCCTGCTCGTGGCGATGCTCGGCAAGCTCGAGGCCGAGGCCGGCCGCATCGAGGTGTCGTTCCCGTACTTCGTCAGCAAGACCGCGCCCGTGTCGGGCGTGAAGAGCCTGCTCGACTATCAGGTCACGCTGGCCGGCGACGTGCGCAACGGTGCAACGCGCCTGTTCCTGAAGGTGCTGGTGCCGGTCACGAGCCTGTGCCCGTGCTCGAAGAAGATCTCGCAATACGGCGCGCACAACCAGCGCTCGCATGTGACGATCGACGCCGAACTGAACGCCGACGTGCCGGTCGAGGAACTGATCCGGATCGCCGAGGAAGAAGCGTCGTGCGAGCTGTGGGGCCTGCTCAAGCGGCCCGACGAGAAGTTCGTGACCGAGCGCGCCTACGAGAACCCGAAGTTCGTCGAGGACCTGGTGCGCGACGTGGCGCAGCGGCTCGACGCGGATGCGCGCATCGACGCCTACGTGCTCGAGGCCGAGAACTTCGAGTCGATCCACAATCACAGCGCCTATGCGCTGATCGAGCGCGACAAGCGCACGGCCTGAGCGCGGATTCGCGGAGTCGCAGATTCCGCGGTCGACAAAAAAACCCCACGCGGCGGCGAGCCGGGTGGGGTTTTTCGTTTCGGGCGGTCTGACGCGCCGCGTGCCGCTTCAGCGCGCCAGCGAGGTCAGATCCCAGCGCGGCTTCACGGTGAACGCGTAATCGCGACTGGCCTGCTCGGGCCAGCGCTCGAGCCGCAGCGCGCCGGCCAGCGCGATCATCGCGCCGTTGTCGGTGCACAGCGCAAGGTCGGGATAATGCACGTGGAAGCCGCGCTTCTGCGCCGCGGCGGACAGCGCCGCGCGCAGCTGGCGGTTGGCGCCCACGCCGCCGGCCACCACCAGGCGCTTGAGCTTCGTCTGCTTCAGCGCGGCCAGCGACTTGGCCGCCAGCACGTCCACCGCCGCGTCGACGAAGCCGCGCGCGAGGTCTGCCTTGGCCGCCTCGAGCGCCTCACCGGTCGCGCCGCTGGCTTCGATCTTCTTCATCTGCGTGAGCACGGCCGTCTTCAGGCCGCTGAAGCTGAAGTCGAGATCGCCCGAATGCAGCATCGGCCGCGGCAGCGTGAGCGCGCCCGGCGTGCCGCGCTCGGCCAGCTTCGACACTTCCGGGCCGCCCGGATAGCCGAGGCCGATCAGCTTGGCGGTCTTGTCGAAGGCTTCGCCGGCCGCGTCGTCGAGCGTTTCGCCGAGCATCTCGTAGACGCCCACGTCGGTCACGCGCATCAGCTGCGTATGGCCGCCCGACACCAGCAGCGCCACGAACGGGAAGGGCGGCGGGGCCTCGACCAGCAGCGGCGAGAGCAGGTGCCCCTCGAGATGGTGGATGCCGACGGTCGGCTTGTCCCAGGCCATCGCCAGCGCGTTGGCAATGCTCGCGCCTACCAGCAGCGCGCCGGCCAGGCCCGGGCCCTGGGTGAATGCGATCGCGTCGATCTGCTCGCGGCTCACGCCGCCTTCGGCGAACACCTGCTCGAGCAGCGGCAGCGCGCGCCGGATGTGGTCGCGCGACGCGAGTTCGGGCACGACGCCGCCGTATTCGCGGTGCATCGCGATCTGCGAATGGAGCGCATGGGAGACGAGGCCGCGCTGCGTGTCGTACAGCGCGAGGCCGGTTTCGTCGCACGAGCTTTCGATGCCGAGGACAAGCATGGTTCGATGGGAGCGGTCGGGCCGCCGGATGAGCATTGGCAACCGGGCAGTATAGCAGCGCGGGGCACCCGGCCGTTTGGCCGGCGGCCGTTCGGACAGGGTTGCCGCGCCCCGCGCGGCGGTTACAATCCGCGCCATGGAAAATTTCGACATCGCCGTGATCGGCGCCGGGGCGGCCGGCATGATGAGCGCGGCCGTGGCCGGCCAGCTCGGCCGCCGCGTGGTGCTGATCGACCATTCGCCGCGACTCGCGGAGAAGATCCGGATCTCGGGCGGCGGACGCTGCAACTTCACGAACCTGCAGGCCGGGCCCGACAACTACCTGTCGCAGAATCCGCGTTTCTGCCGCTCGGCGCTCGCGCGCTACACGCCGCGCGACTTCCTCGACCTGCTGCGGCGCCACCGCATCAGCTGGCACGAGAAGCACAAGGGCCAGCTGTTCTGCGACCAGATGAGCGACGGCATCATCGACGTGCTGAAGGCCGAATGCGACGCGGGGCACGTCGCCTGGCGGCGCCCCGTGTCGGTCGAGGCCGTGCGTCGTGCGGCCGACGCCGGCTTCACGCTCGACACCAGCGCCGGCCCGATCGCGGCGCGCGCGCTGATCGTGGCCACCGGCGGGCTGTCGATCCCGAAGATCGGCGCGACCGATTTCGCCTACCGGCTCGCCAAACAGTTCGGCCACAAGCTGATCGACACGCGCCCGGCGCTGGTGCCGCTGACCTTCGCGCAGGCCGACTGGGCGCCGTTCGCGGCGCTCTCGGGCGTGTCGCTCGAGGTGCGCGTCTCGACCGGCGGCAGGAAGGACGGCGGCGAGTTCGTGGAGGACCTGCTGCTCACGCACCGCGGCCTGTCCGGCCCCGGCATCCTGCAGATCTCGAGCTACTGGCGCCCCGGCGAGCCGATCCAGGTGGACCTGCTGCCGCGCGAGGACGCCACCGAGGCGCTGCTGGCCGCGAAATCGGGCTCGAAGCGCCAGATCGGCCCGCTGCTGGCCGAATGGGTGCCGTCGCGGCTCGCCCAGGTCTGGCTCGACACGCAGAAGGTGGCCCACGAGGCGCGGCTGGCCGATCTGCCCGACAAGACGCTGCGCCAGGTCGGCGGCGCGCTGTCGCGCTGGTCGCTGGTGCCCGACGGCACCGAGGGCTACAAGAAGGCCGAGGTCACCAGGGGCGGAGTGGACACGCGCGAGCTGTCCTCGTCGACCATGATGAGCGCGCGCGTACCGGGCCTGTTCTTCGTGGGGGAATCGGTGGACGTGACGGGCTGGCTCGGCGGCTACAACTTCCAGTGGGCGTGGGCGTCGGGCGTGGCCGCGGGCCAGGCCGCGGCCGAACTTGCCGGAAGTGCTTGACGTGCTAGTGCATTTGTGCAGCGCATCTGCTATACTCGGAAACCTTTCTTCGCAGCCTTTACTTTTTCAGTGACGGGTCATGACGATCATTCGCGTTAAAGAAAACGAGCCTTTCGAAGTCGCGATGCGCCGCTTCAAGCGCACGATCGAGAAGAACGGTCTGCTGACCGAACTTCGTGCGCGGGAGTTCTACGAGAAGCCCACCGCCGAGCGCAAGCGCAAGAAGGCGGCTGCCGTGAAGCGCCATTACAAGCGTATCCGCGGGCAGACGCTGCCGAAGAAGCTCTACTGAGCACCCCGTCGTTCCCGTTGTTGCTCCTGCCGTTGTTCCCTTTTCTCAATGCGTTGCCGGTCGCACGGGCGGCGTAGCGGTGGTCCTTTCCAGCGGGCTGTCGATGCCGGATTCGAGCCAACCCGCTTGAGCGAGCCTCAAGCGGGTTTTTGTATTCCGGCACCGGCCCGCCGCAGGCCACCGCGTGTTTCCATTTTTCCAGGTGAATCCATGAGCTTGAAGAACCAGATCAGCGAAGACATGAAGACCGCGATGCGCGCCAAGGACACCCAGCGGCTCGGCACGATTCGCCTGCTGCTGTCGGCGATCAAGCAGCGCGAGGTGGACGAGCGCATCGAGCTCGACGACGTGGCCGTGGTGGCGGTGGTCGACAAGATGCTGAAGCAGCGCAAGGATTCGATCACGCAGTTCCAGGCCGCAGGCCGCGAGGATCTGGCCGCGCAGGAGCAGGCCGAGATCGCCGTGCTGACCGCCTACATGCCGGCGCAGCTGTCGGAAGCCGAGATCGCCGCCGAGGTGCAGGCTGCGGTCGCGGCCACCGGCGCGAGCGGCCCGCAGGACATGGGCAAGCTGATGGGCGTGCTCAAGGGCAAGCTGGCCGGCAAGGCCGACATGACGGTGGTGTCCGCGCTGGTCAAGGCCGCGCTGGCGAAGTAAGCGCGAGGCGGGCGCCGTTGCGCGCCCGCGTGATCCAGCCCGGGCCGCCCACTTGATTCCGAGTTCATTCATCCAGGATTTGCTGAACCGCATCGACATCGTCGATGTGGTGGGTCGTTACGTCCAGCTGAAGAAGGGCGGCGCGAACTTCATGGGGCTGTGCCCGTTCCACAACGAGAAGAGCCCCTCGTTCACGGTCAGCCCGACCAAGCAGTTCTATCACTGCTTCGGCTGCGGCGCGCACGGCACCGCGATCGGCTTCCTGATGGAGCACGCCGCGCTGAGCTTTCCCGAAGCCGTGCAGGAGCTTGCGCAGTCGGCCGGCCTGACCGTGCCGCACGAGCCGTCGCCGCTGCGAGGCGGTGGGGGCGGCGGTGGCTACGCGTCGGGCGACGGCGAGTCGCTGCCGGTCGTGTCGAAGTCGGTCACCAGCGCGCTGATCGACGTGATGCAGACGGCCAACGACTACTACCGCAAGCAGTTGCGCGGCGCGACCAACGCGATCCAGTACCTGAAGCGGCGCGGGCTGACCGGCGAGATCGCGATGCGTTTCGGCCTCGGCTACGCGCCCGACGGCTGGCAGAACCTCGAATCGGCCTTCGACGATTACCGCGCCGACACGCTCGTCGATGCCGGGCTCGTGATCGTCAGCGAGAAGACCGACGCGCAAGGCAGCGCGCGCCGCTACGACCGCTTCCGCGAGCGCATCATGTTCCCGATCCGCAACGTGAAGGGCAACGTGATCGGCTTCGGCGGGCGCGTGCTCGACACGGGCGAGCCGAAATACCTGAATTCGCCCGAGACGCCGCTGTTCAACAAGGGCAGCGAGCTGTACGGGCTGTTCGAGGCGCGGCTCGCGATCCGCGAGCACAAGTACGCGCTGGTGGTGGAAGGCTACATGGACGTGGTGGCGCTCGCGCAGCTGGGCTTCCCGAATGCGGTGGCCACGCTCGGCACGGCCTGCACGCCGATCCACGTGCAGAAGCTGCTGCGCCAGACCGACACGGTGGTGTTCAGCTTCGACGGCGATTCGGCCGGCCGTCGCGCCGCGCGTCGCGCGCTTGAGGCCTGCCTGCCGCACGCGGCCGACAATCGCACGATCCGCTTCCTGTTCCTGCCGGCCGAGCACGATCCGGACAGCTACGTGCGCGAATTCGGCGCCGAGGGCTTCTCCGACCAGGTCCGCCGTGCGATGCCGCTTTCGCAGTTCCTGCTCAACGAGGCGATTGCGGGCAAGGAACTCGATCAGCCCGAAGGCCGCGCCAAGGCACTGTTCGAGGCCAAGCCGCTGCTGCAGGCGCTGCCGGCCAATGCGCTGCGCGCCCAGATCATGCACATGTTCGCGGATCGCCTGCACATCCCTTTCGAGGAAGTGGCGGGCCTGAGCGAGGTGGACGCGCGCATCGCCGCGCCAGTGCGCCAGGCGCCCGCGCGCGCCGATCGCCGCCGCGTGACCGACAACGAGAAGCGCGCGCTGCGCAACCTCGTCATGCATCCGCGCATCGTGGCGCTGCTCGATGCCGACGACGTGGATACGCTGCGCGGGCTGCCGAGAAACGGCGAGCTGTTCGACGAGGTGTTCACGATCGCGCGCGAGCTCGGCGATACGGTGGAATTCCGTCTGTTGTCCGACGTTCTGCGCAATTCGACGAACGCGGAAACCTATGACGAAATCTTCCGCGAAATTCTCGACTATGATGAAAACGTCCGCGACCTGCTGATGCAGAGCCCCGAAGACGAAACGGGGCAGGAAGCCGTGCTGGAGCGGGAGCGGATTGCCGGCGAGGAGCTGAAGGCGGCGGTGCTGAAGATGCGTTACGACGCGTGCAGCGACCGGCTGAACCAGTTGTCGAGGCAGTCGCAGCATACCCCCGAGGAATTGTCCGAGCTCGTGGCGCTCAATCGTGCGCGCGCCGAGATGAAGGCAAAGCTCGGCCAGTGAAAGCGGAACGTACGGGGCACCAACGAGGAACAACGGGGCAGCAGGAGGCTTACCCCAACGTGCTATAATACAAGGTTTTCAGCGGTTTGTTTTCTACGCACAGAGGCGAAATTCGCAATGGCAAAGACGACAGGCGGGAAAAGAGCAGTGGGCAAGCGCTCGGACGAGCCGACCGGCAAGGTCACCAAAGCCAGGACTGCATCTTCCGCCAGATCGGCTCCCGGCGAATCGCGCGCTGGCGTAAAACGCACCGCTGCCGGCACTGCCAAGGCTGCGCCGGCACCGACGGTTCGGGCATCACAGGCCGTCGCGAAATCCGAATCGCGTACGGCGCCCAAGCCGTCGGCGAAACGGGCGAGTGCGAATAGCGCAAGGGCAGCGGCTGCCGCCGCGGACGAAACGGCAGTACGCAATACTCAAGCATCCACGGTTCAAGAGGCTGTTGTCCAGCAGCCGCGAGTCGATTTAGCCGGTACGGCGAACTCCATGACGAAAAAGCTGAACGAAGTATCCGTCGATGACGAAGCAACCCAGAGCGACGAGCAGCAGCCGGCCGCTGCAGCGGGCAAGGAAAAGACGACCAAGGCGCGCGATCGCCGTGCCAAGGAAAAGCTGCTGCTGAAGGAAGCGTTCGCCACGAGCCAGCCCGGCACGGCCGAGGAGCTCGAGGAGCGACGCGTCAAGCTGCGCGCGCTGATCAAGCTGGGCAAGGAGCGGGGCTTCCTCACCTACGCGGAAATCAACGACCACCTTCCGGACAACTTCACGGAAACGGAAGCGCTGGAAGGCATCATCGGCACGTTCAACGACATGGGCGTGGCCGTGTACGAGCAGGCGCCCGATGCCGAGACGCTGCTGCTGAACGACAACGCGCCCGCGGCATCGTCGGACGACGAGGTCGAGGAAGAAGCGGAAGTCGCGCTGTCGACCGTCGATTCCGAATTCGGCCGCACGACCGACCCGGTCCGCATGTACATGCGTGAAATGGGCACGGTCGAGCTGCTCACGCGCGAAGGCGAAATCGAGATCGCGAAGCGCATCGAGGACGGCCTGCGCCACATGGTGATGGCCATCTCCGCGTGCCCGACCACGATCGCCGACATCCTCGCGATGGCCGAGCGCGTGGCGAACGACGAGATCCGCGTGGACGAGCTCGTCGACGGCCTGAACGATCCGAACGCGGAAGACACCGACGGCTTCAACGCGAAGGAAGCGGAAGCCGCCGAGGAAGCCGACCAGGAAGAAGAGGAATCGGACGAGCAGGAAGAGGAAGAGGACGACGACGGCGCGGCGCAAGCCACCGCCAACGCGGCCCAGCTCGAGGCGCTAAAGCGCACCTCGCTCGAGAAGTTCGCCCTCATCAGCGAATGGTTCGACAAGATGCGTCGCGCGTTCGAGAAGGAGGGCTACAAGTCGAAGTCCTACCTGAAGGCGCAGGAAACGATCCAGAACGAACTGATGTCGATCCGCTTCACCGCGCGTACCGTCGAGCGTCTGTGCGACACGCTGCGCGCGCAGGTGGACGAAGTGCGTCAGGTCGAGCGCCAGATCCTGCACATCGTGGTGGACAAGTGCGGCATGCCGCGCTCGGAATTCATCACGCGCTTCCCGGGCAGCGAGACGGATCTCGCCTGGGCCGAGAAGGTGGCCGGTGAAAGCCATTCCTACAGTGCCATCCTGCAGCGCAACGTGCCGGCGATCCATGAACAGCAGCAACGCCTGCTCGATCTGCAGGCGCGCGTGGTGCTGCCGCTGAAGGACCTGAAGGAAACCAACCGCCAGATGGCGGCCGGCGAACTGAAGGCGCGTCAGGCCAAGCGCGAGATGACCGAGGCCAACCTGCGTCTGGTGATCTCGATCGCGAAGAAGTACACGAACCGCGGCCTGCAGTTTCTCGACCTGATCCAGGAAGGCAACATCGGCCTGATGAAGGCGGTGGACAAGTTCGAATATCGTCGCGGCTACAAGTTCTCGACCTACGCGACGTGGTGGATCCGTCAGGCCATCACGCGTTCGATCGCGGACCAGGCGCGCACGATCCGGATTCCGGTTCACATGATCGAAACGATCAACAAGATGAACCGCATCTCGCGTCAGATCCTGCAGGAAACCGGTCTCGAACCCGATCCGGCGACCCTCGCCGAGAAGATGGAGATGCCGGAAGACAAGATCCGCAAGATCATGAAGATCGCGAAGGAACCGATCTCCATGGAAACGCCGATCGGCGACGACGACGATTCGCATCTCGGCGACTTCATCGAGGACACGAACACCGTCGCACCGGCCGACGCCGCCTTGCACGCCAGCATGCGCGATGTCGTGAAGGACGTGCTCGACTCCCTGACGCCGCGTGAAGCGAAGGTGCTGCGCATGCGCTTCGGCATCGAGATGAGCACGGACCACACGCTCGAGGAAGTGGGCAAGCAATTCGACGTGACACGTGAGCGGATTCGTCAGATCGAGGCAAAGGCGTTGCGCAAGCTGCGCCATCCGAGCCGCTCGGACAAGCTGAAGTCGTTCCTCGAAGGCAATTGATCGGCTCTTGTCTTGCGAGGCGTTGTGAGGCAAACTCGCAACCCTCGCAGAGCAAGCGCAATGTTCCGATGTGATCGATAAAGCGCCGCCCGGCGCTTTATTTTTGCCTGCTGTTTCTTCGCTGGTTCTTCGTTGTTCCGCGGCAGGGCCGGAAGCTTAATTGGTATAAGCTGTCGACTCATAATCGACCGATAGTGGGTTCGAATCCCACCCGGCCCACCAGAAAATCCTGCTGAATCAATCAGTTTTTAGCATTCATCGGCCTTCATCGGTCGCATGACTGCGCCGGCACGCGCGGCCTAATTCTCCCCTCACTCGGCTTCATCACACTACGTTCATTCAACCATCGACCAACCGGTCGGGTTCAAGGAGAACGTGCAATGAAGGTGATTCGACAATTGGCCGTTGCAGCGGCGCTCGGCGCCGGGCTGGTAAGTTGCGCGCAGGCGCGTGTGTTCGTCGGCGTCGGGGTGGGCTTGGGCGCACCGATGTTCCCCGTCGTCACACCGGTGCCTGTCGCGCCGCCCTACGTTGCGCCGCCGCCGGTCTATTACGCACCGCCGCCGGTCTATTACGCACCGCCGCCACCTGTCGTGGTGGGCTACGCCCCGGCATCGGCGTGGTACCCGGGATACTACGGCTGGCACGGCGGCTACTGCTACTGGCACCGTTGATTGAATCGCGCGGCCACGACAGCGTCCGCGCGTGCAGAATTGCAGGCATCGTGTTCACACGGGGCTGCGCCCGGCAGCCTCGCTACCTAGTGACGTGTCGACGGGATGCCTACCATGCTCCATGAACTGACCAGGACGACCCTGGTGATTCTCGCCGCGCTGTTTCCGATCATCAATCCGCCGGCGGCCGCCTTCATCATCCTGAGCCTCGTGCCGCACGCGTCGCCCGCGCAGCGCGCGGAACTGGCGCGGCGCATCGCCATCAACAGTTTCGTGATCCTGCTGGCCTCGCTGTCGGTCGGCGCCTATTTGCTGTCTTTTCTCGGCATATCCATCGCGGTGCTGCGCGTCGCGGGCGGATTGATTATCGCGATGGCCGGCTGGAACCTGCTGCAATCCTCGGTGGACGAGACGAGCGACGCCGAGGGCGCACCCATGCCGCGCCCCGACGCGACGCTGCGGACCAAGGCCTTCTACCCGTTGACCCTGCCCATCACTGTCGGACCCGGCGCCATCTCCGTTGCAATCGCGCTGGGCACCGGGTCGCCCCGCGAAGGCTTGCAACCCGTGCATTTTGTCGGCGTCGGCCTGGCGCTCGGCCTGTTATGCATCA